>DASQIB010000137.1:0-2192 GCA_035631795.1 Gemmatimonadales bacterium
CACGAGCGGAAGCAACGAGTGCGCGCGCAATTGACGCGGTTGGGATGCCTCCGTATGTTGGCTACCCCCCTCCGCACTGTCAACCTTTTCGACACCTGACCCATGCGAGCGCCCTCCCCTCTGAGCCTCCGTCTGGTCACCATCGTTTTCGCGACCACGCTCGCGTGTCGCGGTGGCTCCGGCTCTGGGCGCGCGATGCTTTCGTACTACGAGTCCTACGACCCCCGGTCCCTCGATCCAGCCCTGTCGACCGACGTGCCGACGGGTGAGATGGTCACGCTCGCCTACGACGGCCTCACGCAGTTCGATGCGGACGGCCGTCTACAGCCGGCGCTCGCCGATCGCTGGGCGGCGGGGGGGGACGGGAGTGGCCGCCGCTACATCTTTCACCTGCGAGCGGGGGTCAAGTTCCACGACGGCACTCCGCTCACCGCCGCCGCTGTGCGCGCGAGCTTCCTGCGAGTGCTCGACCCCGCGACGAAGGGTGGGCGCCCGTGGCCACTCTACCCGATCGCGGGGGCCGAAGCCTATGCCGCGGGTCACAGTCGCGACGTGCAGGGGATAAAGCTCCTGGGAGACACGGCCGTCGCGTTCAGCCTTGCCGAGCCCCTCGCGATCTTCCCGAAGTTCCTGGCGATGCCGGTCGCGAGCGTCGTGCCAGCCTCACCGCCGGCGGGCGGCCTGGGAGAGCATCCGGTCGGGACCGGGCCGTGGCGGCTGGTCGCTTGGCAACACGACGACTACCTGCGCCTCGCTCGCAACCCCGGCTACTGGGGCGGCTCCCCCGTGGCCGACACCCTCATGGTACGAATCATCCCGGAGCCGCTCACGCGGGCCGCCGAATTCGAGGCGGGTCGCCTCAGTGTGCTCGAAGTGCCGTTTGGCGAGACGGCCCGCTGGCGCCAGGAGCGACGCAGCGAACTGGTCGAGAAGCCCGCACTGCGGGTGGTTTACGTGGCCCTGAACAACCGCCGGGGCCCGCTGCGCGACGTGCGGGTCCGCCAGGCGATCAATCACGCGGTGAACGTGCCGGAAATCCTCGCCACCGTGTACGGCGGGCGCGGGATTCCGGCCCGCGGCGCGATTCCGCCGGCGCTCGGGGGGAGCGACACGACCCGCTCGCGGTATGTCTACGACCCGGGGGCGGCGCGAGCGCTCCTGGCGCAGGCCGGCTACGCGAACGGCATCGACGTACAGCTGTGGCGGACCGCCGCCAACGTGGAGCTGTCGCGCGTCGCCCAGGCGATTCAGGCTCAGTTGGCGGCGGTCGGGGTGCGGGTGGAGCTCGTCGAGCGGGACGCCTCGAGCCAGCGCGAGGCCGCCCGCAAGGGTGAAACCGACATGGTGATCCTCGACTGGTGGGCGGACTACCCGGACGCGGACAACTTCCTCTATCCCCTGTTTTACTCCGGCAGCTTCGGACCCGGCGGCAATTACGCGTTCTATTCGGACGCCGTGACGGACAGCATGATCCTGCGCGCGCGCCGCACGACGGTCGACGCGGCACGCACCACCCTGTACCGCCGTATCGACCAGCGGGTGTATCGGGCCGCCCCGTGGCTCTACCTCTGGTTCCCCACGGATTTGTGGGCCCGGCGCCCGGAGCTGTCCGGATGGGATGTGCCGGTGATTTTCAACGGGCAGCGCTGGACCCGGGCACGGGTGACGCCGCGGTGATCCGGTTCATCGGACGCCGCCTCCTGGCGACGGTGCCGACCCTCCTCGGCGTGCTCGTGGTCGCATTCTTCCTCTTGAACGTGGCGCCCGGGGACCCCGTCGCCGCGATGGTCGGAGAGCGGGCCGACGCCGCCACCATCGCCCGGCTGCGTGCCGACCTCCATCTCGACGACCCGCTCCCCGCGCAGTTCGGGCGCTACGTGTGGGACGCGGTGCGTGGCGACTTCGGCCGGTCGTACATCACGCAACGCCCCATCGCCCGCGACCTGCGCGAGCGGTTCCCGAAGACCGTGCAGCTCGCACTCGCGGCGATGACGTTCGCGGCGGTCGGCGGCACCGCCCTCGGTGTCCTCTCGGCCATCCGGCCGGGCGGAGCGGTCGACCGCGCGGCCATGCTCCTCTCCTATGTCGGCGTGTCGTTCCCGGTATACTGGGTGGGGCTGCTCCTGATTCTGCTGTTCGCGGTGATGTTGCGGTGGCTTCCGCCATCCGGGTCGGGCGGGCTGGCGTACCTC
>DASQIB010000138.1:0-3478 GCA_035631795.1 Gemmatimonadales bacterium
CCCTCCACCACGCCCGCCGCCACGATCTCGATGCCGCCGAAACGCGCCACCTCGGCGGGATCGAGGAGATCGAAGCGCTGGGTATCCACCATGGGTTCGCGGAAGCTAATGAGCCGCCAATTGTCCCGGGTAGAGGACAGCTTCAGCCGTGCGCGGCCCGGACCTCGCAGGCAACATCAATAGTGACAGCAAGTTGTAGCCAATCGCTCCGGGCCGCCTGTTGGCATGGTGCCTGCTCTTCGCGCTCGTCCGGAGGCACCTATGTTGACCACACTCGGACTACTCAGCCTCATCTCCGTGACCGGCACGCCCGCGGTTGTCGCAGGGCCGCCAGCCGCGGATGGCTACCGCCCCCGCGTCGAAGTCTGGACCGATCGGGGCGACGACCCCTACCACAGCGGCGACGGTGCGCGCGTGCATTTCCGCGCCGACCGGGACGCGTACATCACGATCCTGCGCGTCGACACCGACGGTCGCGTGCGCGTCCTGTTTCCCCGCGAGCCGTGGGAGGACAACTTCGCCCGCGGAGGCCGCGAGTACGAGGTGCAGGGCAGATCCGATCAGGACGCGTTTTACATCGATGACTATCCCGGCGTCGGCTACGTCTTCGGGATCGCCGCCGCCGATCCGTTCGTCTACGACCGCCTCGAGAGCGACGAGCGTTGGGACTACCGCACGATCGCGGATGGCCGCGTCCGCGGCGATCCGTACGTCGCGTTGACCGATCTCGCGCAGCGCATCGTCCCGAATGGCTACGAGGATTGGGATTACGATATCGTCCCTTACTACGTGCAGCAGCACTACGAGTATCCGCGGTTCCTGTGCTACGACTGCCATAGCTACGTGAGTTATCCGTACTGGAGCCCGTACGATTACACGTGCGTGCGCTTCCGGATGGTGGTCTACGACGATCCTTACTACTACCCGTACCGCTATTACGGTGGCACGCGCGTGGTGTTCACCCGTCCCGAGCGCCCCGAGCCCCGGTTCATCTTCCGCGAGCGGCAGGGCTCGGAGGCCTTCATCACGCGGGTGCGTGAGCGGCCGGTGAACGACGACCGGCGACGGGATGTCGGGGTCCGCGGTCGCGATCTCGGGGGTGTCGGCGCGATTCCACCCCCTCGCCAGCGGCCCATCACCGGCGATCAGGGGGATGACCGCGACCGTGGGCGCGGCCGGCAGCGGCCCGATCGACCCGAGCGCCGCGACCAGCCGGGCACGAGCAACCGTCAAGATCGTCGGGAGCGCCCCGATCGACCGGATCGACCGGATCAAGCCGCTCGGCCACAGGAGCCGGAGCGCCGCGCGCCGCCGGATGAGCGACCACGCGCCGAGCCGCGCCGCCAAGAGGAGCCGCCACGCAACGAGCCACGGGCCGAGCCGCGTCGCCAGGAGGCGCCGCCACGGAACGAGCCACGAGCCGAGCCGCGTCGCGCCGCGCCGAAGGACAAGCCGCGCGGCGAGCCTGAGCTGAAGCGACGCAAGCCCTGACACGGAGATGTCAGAAAACGCGCCCGACCGTAGTCTCTCACGGTCGGGCGCGTTAGCTTTCGGTCCCCATTTTGCTCTAGAGGCCACCACGATGCGCCCACGTCTGGTTCTTCTCCTCGCGGTTCTCCCAGGGTTCGCCGCGGCGCAGCGGCAGCAGCCCGCGGCCGCCGGTGTGGCCTCCATCACGACCGCCGACGTGCGACGCCGGATCAACATCATCGCCGACGATTCCATGCTCGGCCGGGCGACGCCGAGCCCGCAGCTCGACGCCGTGGCCGCGTACGTGGCCGGTGAGTTTCGCCGCTTTGGACTCAAGCCCGGCGGCGACAGCGGTACGTACGTGCAGCACTATCCACTGGAAGTGCTGCGCTTCGACCCCGACAGCGCGACCATCCGGATCGCGGGACCTACGCCGGCCACGTGGCGCTCGGGCCAGGACGTACTCCTCGTGGACGGGCAGCCGCCCGCCGGAGGAACCTCCGCCTCGGCCGTTGTCATCACGGGTTCGGCCCAGACCAGCGACACGCTGGATCCAGCCGCGGTGAACGGGAAGGTCGTCTTCCTGGCGTATGGACCGGGCGTCAACGCCGTCGCGGGCAAGGTCCTCCCGCTCCACCCTCTCGCGGTGGTCCTCGTCGCGGGGTTCCCGGACTCGATCTGGGCGTCGCTCCCCGGTCACAAGGCGACCGAGCGCGTCCGGAACCCGAGTGAGGGGGGTGGGGTGGCGTCGCCGGCCGTCTTCGTCGTTCGCTCGGCCACGGCCGGCGCGGTGTTTTCCCAGGGAGGCCTCAGTGCCGACTCTCTGCGCGCCTGGGGTGACCGCTCTCTCGCGGCCCACGCAGTCACCGGCGTCACCCTACAGCTCGACGTTCACGAGCAGGTGCTGCAACACGCGTCGGCGCCAAACACCATCGGGATTCTCGAGGGCTCGGACCCCGTATTAAAGAAGGAATACGTGCTGTTCACTGCGCACATGGATCACATCGGCACGCCGTCGGCCGGCGAGGGATGCACCGCCAGCGGGGCTGACTCGATCTGCAACGGGGCCGATGACGACGGGTCGGGAACGGTCGCCGTGATCGAGCTCGCGCAGGCGTTCGCGTCGGCGCGCGGGCGGCCCAAGCGCTCCCTCGTGTTCATGACGGTGAGCGGGGAAGAACGGGGCTTATGGGGCAGCGCGTACTTCGCCGACCATCCCACGGTGCCGATCGCAGACGTCGTCGCAGACCTGAACAGCGACATGGTGGGCCGGAACTCGAAGGATACGGTCGCGGTGATCGGCCGGGAGCACTCGAATCTGGGAACCACGCTCGACAGCGTGGCCGCGGCGCACGGCGAGCTGAACATCAAGCCGGCGGGCGACCTCTGGCCGCAGGAAGGACTGTACTTCCGCTCCGATCACTACAACTTCGCGAAAAAAGGCGTCCCTATCCTTTTTTTCACGACGGGCCTGCACCCGGACTATCACAAGGTGTCGGATTCACCCGACAAGATCGACGCGGAGAAGGAAGCGCGGTTCGCGCGATTGGTGTACCACCTCGGCATGGCGGTAGCGAACTCGCCCCAGCGCCCGAAGTGGAACCCGCGGAGTTACAAGCAGATCGTCGGCGCGGATAACTGACCGCTACACGACGGCGGCGAGCACCTCGTTGTTCGTCTTGGTGCGCTTGAGCTGCGCCAGCAGCGACTCCATCGCCTTCTCCGGTGGCAGGCCCACGAGCCCGCGGCGGAGCTGCTGCTTGGCCGCCACCGTGCGGGGATCGGCGAGCAGCTCCTCACGGCGGGTCCCGGTCGCCGCGATATCGACCGCCGGGTAGATCCGCCGGTCCGCCAGCGCGCGTGACAGCCGCAGCTCCGCGTTGCCCGTCCCCTTGAACTCTTCGAAGATCACGTCGTCCATCCGGCTCTCGGTCTCGATCAGAGCGGTCGCGATCACGGTGAGTGACCCGCCCGTCGGGACGGCCCGCGCGGCGCCGAACAGGCCCTT
>DASQIB010000139.1:0-6879 GCA_035631795.1 Gemmatimonadales bacterium
TGATCGCCGAGCCGATGTTCACCGGCGACGGCGTGAGGCTCACGGAGGGGAACGTTTGCGAGATGAGGCCGCTCCCGATCTCCTGGCTCCGATTGCCGCCGATGTTCAGCGTGCCCCAGTCGAACTGCTTGATGAACGTCAGTGCCGAGTGCAGGCTCGCGGCGGCAAGGTACGGGTTGACGGTGTTCGTCTGAATGACACTCGTGTTGCTCGAGTAATCGATATTCGCGTTGAAGCGGGTCCGCGAGGAGAAGCTCTGCTGGTGCTGCCAACCGAGGCGGATCGAGTTGGAGGACGCGTCGAGCTCCGAGTATCGCTCGAACGAGAGGCCCCCATCGATGAACCGGTCGAGCCACTTGTAGCGCGTTTGGGCTCGGTACGCGAAGTAGCGGCCGGCATACCAGTCACCGGACAGCAGGAAGTCGACGTAGTCGTTGACGACGAAATAGTAGCCGAAGCCCGAGAGGTGCCGCTGGTAGCTCCGGACCGGTCGGACGATGTCGTTCAGGCCGAACCGGGGCACGAGAATCCCGCTCCGCCGTCCCTTGCGGACGTCCTGGAAGATGAATGGCAGCCACATGATCGGGACGTCACGGATATAGAGGACGGCCGGACGGGCTACCATCACGTTCTTGTTGAGCCATTTCATCTCACCGGTCCCGAAGTGGTAATCCGGGACCGGATTGTCGTCGGACGTGACTTCGCTGTGCGCGCCGTAGAGACGTGTGGAACCCGAGTCGACGGCGAGATCGCCCCGGATGAGCCAATTGGCGGACCCCTGCTGGAACGAGGTGAGCGCCTTCGTGACGGTCCCCCGCTTCACGCACGTGTCATACTTCATCCCTTCTCCGACCATCACGGTGGCCTTATCGAACAGCTGCGGATCCCCGACGGCATCGAGCCGGCAGCTGCGTTGGCGATAGCGGATCGTGTCGGCTTGCAACCTGGTGCCTTCACGGTCCACGAACCCTTCTCCGCGCAGGTGAATGGTTTGCGTGTCGCCTCCCTGTACGACGAGCGTGTCCGCTACATACTGCGTGACGCGGAATCCCGGGAGCTTCATCAGCGAGTCCATCACGGGATCGGACGGCGGGAAGCTGCGGGTGGGCCCGGTCGGCAGACCCAGCTTGCGGGCCTTGGCGGTATCGAGGGCTTGGGCTTGGACGGAGTCCGCCGGTGGGCGGGGCCGTGTCGTGTCGGGTCGAATCGGGGGCCGTTGGAACGGGGGCGTTTGCGCGCTGAGCGACCCCGCGATCAGGAGCAGGACGACCGTGAGTCCCGTGGCGCTCGCCGCGGTGGTGCCCCCCTCTCCCTCCCCCTCTTTCTCGCGCCGGGCGCGACGCCTGGTCACGACCCATGAACACCAGATGCTCACCTCGTACAGGAGCAGGAGCAGGACGATACCGACGAGCATCGACAGGGCGTCCGGGGGCGCCAGCAGCGCGGCCGCGACGGCGGCGATGCCCAGGGCATAGCGGCGGTTGCGACCGAGGAATTGCGGCGTCACGAGCCGGAGGGCGGTGAGGATCACGATGACGAGCGGCAGCTCCATCGCGAGCCCGATGGCGATCAGGAACTGCGACGCGAACCCGAAGTAGCCGTCCGCGGTAATGATCGGCGAGAACACCTGCGGCTGGAAGCTGAACAGCATGCGGAGGAGGTGCGGCAGCAGCCACTGGAACGCGATCGCGGCGCCGCTCAAGAAGAGCAGCACGCCGATCGAGAGGGCCGGCACGATCAGCCGCTTCTCGCGAGAGTACAGCGCCGGCGCCAGGAACGCCCACGCCTGGTAGATGAGCACCGGTGAAGCGATCACGAGCCCCAGGACGAAGGCGAACTTGAGCGTGATGAGGAACGGCTCGGTGGGACTGGTGAACCGGAGCTTGCCGTCGGGCAGCAGCGGGATGATGGGACGCATCAGGAGGCCGATCACGTCCACGCGGTCCACGATCACCCAGCCCACGAGGCTCGCGAGCAAGACGGCCACGAGGCTCTTCAGAATGCGCCAGCGCAGCTCCTCGAGGTGATCGAGGAACGGCATCTCGGCCCGGTTGTCCCGCGCCCCGGAATCGGCCACGCCGGCTCCCCCCTTCAACCTCCGACCGTGGAGCGGCTAGCGCCCCAGGCGTTGGAGCTTGTCGCGCGCGAGATTCGCCTCTTGGGAGCGCGGATAGCTGCCGATGACCCGGGAGAAGTACTGCCGGGCGGCCGCCTTGTCCCCCCGCTGCTCGGCGAGGAGGCCCAACTTGTAGAGGGCGGACGGCGCCCGCGACGAAGTGGGATAGGTCTTCACGACCAGTTGATACACCGCGGCCGCCGAATCCGCGTTCTCTCCGGCGAAGGATTCGCCGATGAAATAGAGCGCATCGGGAGCGCGCTCGTTGGTGGGGAACATCCTCAGGAACTCCCGGAAGCCCAGGCGGGCCGTCGAGTAGCGGCTGGCCCGATACTGCTGATACGCCAGGTCGTACATCTGGTCCGGCCCCGGACCCGCCGGGTTGCCCGACGGTCCGACCGGCACGCCAGGGCCGGCCTTCGTGGTGTCGAGCACCGGCACGGGTTGGCGCGCCTGCTCCTCCAGGCGTCCCCGCAGCTCGGTCAGCCGCTGCTGGCTCTGCCCGGTGAGCTCCTGGACCGACACGAGCTGCTGCTGCACGGCCAGGAGATCGGTCTTCATGTCGCCGCGCAGCTGGACCAGGTATGCTTGCTGGGACACGACCTTGTCCTGGACCGCAGCGAGGAGGCTACGGACCGTGTCAATCTGCGCCGCATGGAGGCTGTCGGCGCGGGCACGCTCCACGCGCAGCGCCTCGACCTGGAGCTCGACCTTCCGGACGTCGCCTTTGAGCGCGCATCCGGCGGCGAGCCCCAGACCGAGAAGCAACGGGAACGGTCGGTTCACTCGTGAGCCGCCGTCACGGCTGCTTGAGCGCGTCCCCGCCGGCAAGAATCTCGGTCTCGTCGCGACGGTTCTTGGCCCAGGCCTCTTCATTGTGACCGGGGTCGAGGGGCCGCTCCTCGCCGTACGAGGCGGTCTCGATGCGACCGGCGTCGATCCCGTGGCTCACCAGGTACTGCTTGGCCGCCGTCGCCCGGCGGTTGCCGAGCGCGAGGTTGTACTCGTCGGACCCGCGCTCGTCACAGTGCCCGCTGATGCGAATCCGCAACCCCGGGTTCGCCTGCAGGATCGAAACCTTCTGGTCGAGGATGGCGGCGTCGCCGGCGCGGATGATCGACTTGTCGAAGTCGAAGTGGATCAACGTGGCGAGCAGGGTCTTCACGGCCGCCGTCGTGTTACCCAGGGCGGCCAGGGAGTCGGCGATGCGCCGCTGGCGCTCAGCCTCTTCGCGCGCCTTACGGTCTGCTTCCTCCTGTGCCGCCCGCATGGAATCGTCGTGCGCCTTCTGGGCGGCGGCGAGCGAGTCCGCGTTGGGGCCGGCCGGGGTGGGCGTCGTCTCCGGTTTCTTCCCGCCGCACGCGGCGACTGCCATGACTGCGAGACCGCCCAGCAGCAGCAAGGATAGGCGTTTCATCGGTTCCTTGTCCTCTCAGATTTCAAGGGGTCGACGAAGCGGTCTCCGGCAAGCGCGGAGACCAGGCCGGCAGGCGCGCACCGCTCTTCTGGAGCAGCGGGCGAATGCGGCCGGTTTCCAAATCGATGATCCAGAGCTGCCGATACCCCGAACGATCCGACACGAACGCCAGATGACGACTGTCGGGTGCCCAGGTTGGATCTTCGTTCCGCCCGACCGAGGTGAGCTGTCGCACCGCGCGCGTCCGGACGTCCAGCACGAACACCTGCAAGGTACCGCCGACGTCGCGGTGGAAGACGACGGATTGTCCGTCGGGCGACCACTCCGGCGCGTTGGACGAACCGGTGGCGCCATAATCGAACGGCGCGAGTAGCTGTTGGTCCGTCCCGTCCGCCGCCATCGCGTAGATTTGCGGCAGCCCGGCTCGCGTCGACACGAACGCGATCCGCTGGCCGTCGGGACTGTAGGTCGGTGACAAGTTGTCGTAAAAGCGGCCTACGGTCAAGCGTTGCAAACAACAGCCATCCTTGATGTTGACCGTGTACAAGTCGGTTCCTTCCTCCGTCGCACGGCTGAACGCCAGCGTCTTGCCATCCGGCGAGAACGCCGGCGTGAAGTCCAGCGCCTGCCCGCTCGTCGCGACCGGCGTGCGCTTCCCGCTCGCTACCTCTTGGATGAACAACCGGCCGTGTCCCTCCCAGAACTCCATGTACGCGAACCGCCGCCCGTCGGCCGCCCACGCGGGCGACATCGCCGAATGATCACTCGAGGACACGAGGCGTTGATCCGCTCCGTCCTCGTCGATGGAGTACACCTTCCCGTCCATGACGAACAGCACCCGGCTGGACGCGATGCCGCCCACGCCCAGGGCCGCCTCGATGGCACGATCGGACACCCGATGGACCGCCATGCGGAATCCCGGGTCCGTGAGCGCGGGCAGGTGTACCCGGAACTCGCGCCGGACGCCGCCACCGGCGACGTCGTGCACGGTGACGACCTGCGAATCGCCCGGGGCCGGCGCGATGGTCACGGCGAAGTCCGCTCCCAGCGCCTGGTACAACGGGTAGTTCAGTCCACCGGCGGCCGCCGCGCCGCCGCCGCGCGTCGTCGGAGAAGTGGAAGGCGGAGCGACCACACTGGCCCTGAGGGAGTCACCCCCCGGCAAGGTGATCAGCTCGAAGCGGTCGCTATAATCCAGGTCCCGCGCCACGATGGCGCGGACCGAATCGAGGACCGGCCCCCGACCCGGCAGCACGACCATCCCGGGGCGAACCCCGGGCCGGTAGATGATCCCGATGCGAACGCCGCGATCCACGGCGGAGGTGTCCTGGGCGGGCAGTCGGGTAGGCGGGAAGCCGGTTAGTAACAACACGGCGCCACTAACCGCCCAACCGCCCAACCGCCTCACCGCCTTCATTGCCTTCTCCCAGAGAAGTAAAACCGTACAAACAGCACGTCCGACGTCCACCCGTCGGGCAGCGCCCCGAACACCTTGAAGCGCCCCGCCTCCTCGATGACGCCCTGTGCTTCGAGGTCGAATTCGAAATTGCCCGAGCGCCGGACGAATTGCAGCCCACTCACCGACCCGTCCCGATGCACGAAGAACGAGACCTCCGCCTCGAGCGGCGTACTTTGGAGCGGGCGCTGCCAGCGGCGCAGCACCTGCGCCACGATGTTCTGCAGGTACTCCGGGAAGGGGAACTGCACCCCTTCCGTGCTCACCGTCGCAGCATCGGAGCCGGTCGACGGCGTCTCGCCAGGCAACGGCGCCACGGGCGGCGTCGTCCGCGGCGCGGCTTCGCGCTTCGTGTTGTCCGCAACGGGCGGCGGGGCCGCTTTGGACACCGTGCTCTTGGGTGATGGCGCCTTGGGCGCCGGGGCCGGCTTCTCTTCTGCCGGGCGATCCACCGCGGGCGGCGCCTTCCGCTCTTCCGGGGTCGGCTCGGGCGCAGCCACCAAGTGCACCCGATAGGTCGGTGGCGCGGTCTTCCGGGCATCCGCGGCCGAAGCGATGAAGAACAGCGCCGCGAGCGCATGCACCGCCACCGTGCCCGCGAGGCCCACCCGAACGCTAGCCTGGCCCCGCGAGCGGGACTTCACCGCTGCACCACCTCCGGCTCCGCCACGAGTCCGACGTCGTTCACCCCGGCCGTCCGAATCACCGCGAGAACCTGGACCACGTCGCCATACGGCACCCGACTGTCGGCTCGGAGGTACACCCCGGTCGGGCGTTTGGTTCGCACGAACGCGGGAAACGTCGCCCGGAAGTCCTCATAGGAGAGGGGGGCCTGATCGATGAAGATGTGGCCCTCCCGGTCGAGCGTCACCACGAGGCCGGACTTGGGCTCGAGCGGGCGCGCCTCGGCGCGCGGCAGGCGCACATCCACGCCGCCCTGCATGATCGGTGCGGTGATCATGAAGATGATGAGCAGCACGAAGGCCACGTCCACGAGCGACGTGACGTTGATATCGGCGTTGAGCGGCAGCTCGCCGTGCCCGCGCAAACCGCCGCCACCGACGAGACCGGCCACTAGAGCCTCCCTTCGCGTGCCATGGTCGCGATGATCTCCTGGGCGAAGCCCTCCAGCTCACCCGCGAAGAGGCCCAGACGATTGACAAAGAGGTTGTACGCCATGACCGACGGCACGGCCACCGCCAGGCCACCGACCGTGGTGACGAGCGCCTCCGCCACGCCCGGTGCCACGGCGCCGATGTTGCCGGAGCCGCCGACCGCGATGCCGATAAAGGCATCCATCACGCCGAGTACCGTCCCTAGCAGGCCGAGCAGCGGGCTGACCGAGCCGAAGGTCGCGAGCCACGGGATGAACCTGGCGGCCGCGTCCCGCTCGGCGGCGATCTCCTTCGCGAGGACCATCCGCAGGGCTTCGAGCTGCGTCGTCGTCAGTGTGGCCTGCGTGGCTACGCCCGGGCCGTTTTCCTTGAGCCCACCCGGCCGGAGCTCGGAAAAGAAGTGGATCGCTTCACGCAACAGGCGGTTGTATGGCGAGGAGGGCAGTCGCATGGCGGCGTGATACGCGTCGTCCAACCGGGGCGCGCGCTCGATCTCGTGCATGAAGCGATCGGCCTGGTGCCGCATGCGCCGAAACTGCCACCACTTGAGGAAGATCAGATACCATGAGGCGATGGAGAACACGACGAGAATCGCGAGCACGAATTTGGTCTCGCGACTCGACGTGAGCACCAGCTCCCAGGGCGTCGTCGGAACTGCCCGGCCTACCTGTAGGAGTAGCACGCTGTCAGCCTCCTAGTTCCGGTACCCGCGCGGGTGCGCACGGTGCCAGTCCCATGCACTCGACAGGATCTCCTCGAGACTGGAATGGGTCGG
>DASQIB010000140.1:0-8169 GCA_035631795.1 Gemmatimonadales bacterium
GGCCCGCGATACAGACGCCGATGCGGGTAAGCGGCAGCCGGGTCGCGCGACGGAACGCGCGGGCATCGCGCTCTTGGAATCGGCGCGGGAGCGCGACCAGCAGCTCGTACTCCTCCCCGCTGCGTACCGCGTCGCGGGGCGCGACGCCCGGCCAACACGGCACGCGCTCCAGCGCGATTTCGATCGCCACGTCCGAGGCCGCCGCGATATGCCCCGCGTCGCCCGCCAGGCCGTCCGAGATGTCGATCATCGCGCGGGCACCATGCCGGGCCAGCCAGCTCCCGGCGGCGATGCGTGGGACGGGTCGCGCGAACCGGCGGCGGAACGCTGGCTCCACGCGGCGGCGCGCGCTGAACGCCCGCAAGGCCAACCCGGCACCGCCGAGTCGACCCGTCACCCACAGCCCGTCACCCGGACGGGCCCCGTTCCGACGGACGGGCCGCGTCACGAGTCCCAGCGCACACGCGTCGACGAGATAGCGCTGCGAGCGGACGAGGTCGCCTCCGAGAACGTGGGCTCCCACGCTGCGCACCGCGGCACCGACGCCGGACATGATCTCGAGTGAGGCGTTGCCGGAACGACGTTGCCGAGTGCCGGGCATTCCGAGCGATACGAGGACTCCCAGGGGCGTAGCGCCCGCCGCGGCGAGGTCGGAGAGCGCCGCCGCCGTCGCGCGCCAGCCGATTTCACGAAACGAAAGCCAGTCCGTCCGGAAGTGCACGCCTTCGAGCGAGAGGTCGATGCTGATTGCGATCGTCCTGCCTGCGACGGAGACGAGGGCGCAGTCGTCGCCCAGGTCTCGGGCGTCCGAGCCGAGTCGCGCGAAGATCGCGCGCAGGTGGTCGAATTCTCCGCCTGCGCCCAGTCGCGAGGCGCCGGTCCTCACGCCGTCTCCGGCGGCTCCAACAGCGTGAGCGAAGGGGGGCCGGGCGGCTGCGTGTTGGCCCAGGTACGCCAGATCTCGGGCAGGGCGGCCAGCACGTCCGCGGGACGCAGGCTGCGGGCGGTCCATTGCCGGGCGCCGAGCTCGGCGGCGCGTCCGAGCGCATGCGCGCCGAGCGCGGCGGCCTCCGGTCCCGCACTGCCGCGCGCCAGAAACGCGCCGATGAAGCCCGCGAGCAGGTCCCCCGATCCGCCGGTCGCGAGTCCAGGGTTCCCGCTCGCCACGACGTGCACGGGACCCCGCAGGTCCGCGATGACGGTGGGCACGCCTTTCAATAGGACGGTGGCCTTCACCTTCTGCGCGGCTTTGACCGCCGCGCCCCAACGGTCGTTCGCCGCCTGGTCGGCGAGCTGGTCGCCGAACTGTGCCCGGAACTCGCCCAGGTGGGGCGTGAACACGGCCGGCCGCTCGGGAAGCGGGCCTTCGAGCAGCGTGAGCGCGTCGGCATCGATCACGGTCGGTACCGGGCGGCAGGCGAGCACCGCCTTGAGAAACGAGGCGCGGGGGCCGTCGCGCCCCATGCCGGGGCCCACGACAACGGCGTCCGCCCATTCGAGCGCTTCGCCGGCCGCGACCTCGAGCTCGGGACCGAGCGCCGACTCGACGGTGAGCACGTCCGGCAGGCTCGCGCGCGCGGCTTCGATCGTTTCTTTGGCCGCCACGAGCTTGACGAGTCCCGCCCCTGCGGCCAATGCGGCGCGCGCGGCGTGCAGGGCGGCGCCGGTCATCCCATTCGCGCCCCCCACCACCGTCACCCGGCCCCGATCTCCCTTGTGCATGGTCGGCGCGAGCTTCGGCAATCGCGCGCCGGCCCACCCATCGGTGACGAGCAGGGGCCAACTGGGGTCCGCGGGCGGCAGTCCGATATCGACGACGGCGATCTTGCCGCACCACTCGCGCGCCAGCAGGTGGCCGCGTCGTGGGCCGCCGAACGTGATCGACAGCTCCGCGCGCACCGGCCCGTGCGGCTCGCCGCTCGAGAGATCGAGTCCCGTGGGCCCGTCGACCGCGACGATCGGCGCGCCGTAGGTCACGATGCGCTGCGCCAGCGCCAGGACGTCCCCCCGCGCGGGTCCCGCGGCCCCCGTGCCGAGCAAAGCATCGACCACGACGGCGGCCGCGGGCCATGGCTCGTCGCGCCCGGTCTCACGCACGCCGTCCATGCGCGCCAGGGCCCGGTTGTCGATCGCGTCATCCGTTTTCGGGTCGAGCGCGGCGACCCACACCGGGATGCCGCCCGCGTGCAGGGCGCGCGCGGCGACCCAGCCGTCTCCGCCGTTGTTCCCGGCGCCGGCCACCACGAGCACGCCGCGCGCGCGCACGGCCGGATATTCTCGGACGAGCACGTCCGCGACCGCCCGACCCGCGGCTTCCATCAGGACGCGCGACGGAATGCGGTACTGCGTGCGTGCGGCCGAGTCCCATGCAGCGGCTTCGGTCGCGGACAACACGGGAATCGGATTCACGCGATCACCACCCCTCCGTAGCCCACCACCGCATCGTCGTCTCCCGTTACGAGTCCCGAGTGACTGTAGTGCACCACGTCCGCCCGCGCGTCGCCGAACATCCGGGCCGCGGCCAGCACCGCGGCGGTGGGCGCCCTGCCGCACATCGAGATGTGCTCACTCCGGCACCGCGCCAGGAGCTCCGCGCCGTCCAGCGCCTCGACCGCCTCGAGCGCTCTCCGGTCCTTGCGGGCCGCGACCGACGCCGGCTCGTAGTGCGTGAGGTCGCTCGACGCGAGCAGCAGCGCGTTGTCCGGCCAGCGGTGGACGAGTGCGGCCAGCGCTTCCCCCAGCTCGCGGCAGCGGTCCCAGACGTCCCACGCCAGGACGAGCGGCACGATCCGGACATCGGCGCGTCGCAGCTGGAGGAACGGCAGCTCGACCTCCACGGCATGCTCGTGCTCATGCGCCGCGTGGTCGCATCCGACCAAGGGCGACGCGTCGAGCAAGGCCTGCGCGAATCGGTCGTCCACGGGGACGTCCCCGAGCGGCGTCCGAAACGCCCCCGCTTCCCACAGCGACGCGCCGCCCGGCGCCCGGCACACGCCGGTGTGATTCGGCGCCAGGATCACCACGATGGACGGAATCTCGAGACGCGCGAACACATGGGCGGCCGTGAGACCCGAGTAGGGATATCCTGCGTGCGGCGCGACCGCCGCGTGCGCCGGCGCCGGGCGGGCGGGCCCGACCGCCTCGAGGAGCTCGCGGACCATGCCCTCGAGCTCGGTGGGCGTGCCGGGATAGAAGCGGCCGCTCACGGCGGGCGCGCGCACGGCGTCCAAGATTACTTAAAGCTCTGGCCGATGGCGCGCCCGAAGGAGATTTCCCCGTTATCGATGCGGATGTTGAACCCGCACTCCGGGTTGCTACAGACCCACGCCTTGTAGGTGATCGGCGCCCCGTCGCGACCGTAGTCCGACAACGGGATGAGGAGACCTTGTTGGCATTTCCTGCAGGCGGGCCATTCTTTCACGTCGTCCATGCGGCACCCCCTTCACCCGATCCAACGCCCCCTATCCGCGCTCCACGCCGGACCAGGGATACCCGGCCCGGAACACCTCCCGGAAGTCGTAGACGCGATCGAAGTCCTCCGGCTTGTCGCTCGCCTGCCGCGCCAAGAGGCCGACCTCGATCAACATGAAGACGATGCGCCCGAAATCTTCCGTCCTCGTGATGCCCCAATGCTCGAGGACCGCCGGCGCGAGCAGGCCGAACTGCTCCTGCGCGAAGTCGCGACACGCCCAGGCGAGCTCGGCGCCACTCAGATGGCGGCGCGCCGGCAGTTTGCCCTGGGCATACTCGAGCGCGGCCAGGACGAACAGGTAGCCGCGCTCGTGGTAGCGCCCGTCCTCGCGGCCGATCCGCGCGAAGGCTTCGTCCAGCGTGACGAAATCGCTCACGGCCGGGCCTCCGTCTGCCCCGACGAGCGGGGTCGGACGATGAGGGGCCGGGCCGGGTGCGGCTCGAGGAGCGCGAGGTCCAGCACCTCGTCGATGGTCTCCACGGGACGGATCTCGAGCAGCTGCTTCACCTCGTCGGGCACCTCCACAATGTCGTTCTGATTGCGCCCCGGCACGAGCACGGTCTTCACACCGGCGCGGGCCGCGGCCGTCAGCTTTTCCTTCAGTCCACCGATCGGCAGGATGCGGCCCCGCAGCGTCAACTCGCCCGTCATCGCGACATCGTGACGCGACGGGCGTTGGCACAGAAGCGACGCGAGCGCCGTCGCAATCGCGATGCCGGCCGAGGGGCCGTCCTTCGGCACCGCGCCCGCGGGCAGGTGCAGATGCACGTCGGTCTGCGTGAACGCCTCGAGCGGAATCCCCAGCGCCACCGCCCGGGCCCGCAGCAGGCTCCACGCCGCCTGGGCGGACTCCTTCATCACGTCGCCCAGCTGGCCGGTCAGCGTGATCTGGCCCTTGCCGGGCATCTGGATCGCCTCGATGAACATGATGTCGCCGCCCACGGGCGTCCATGCCAGGCCCGTGGCGACGCCCACCTCGGGCGTCCGTCCCGCCACTTCGCTCTGCACTTTGGGCTGGCCCGCGAACTTCTCGAGGTTCTTCGCGGTGATCTTCACGGTCGCCGCACGCCCCTCCACGACCTCGAGAGCCGCCTTGCGGAGGACGCCCTGAATCTCCCGCTCGAGCTGGCGCACGCCGGCCTCCCGCGTGAACTCCGCGATCAGGCGCTCCAGCGCACCGTCGGCGATGCCGGCCTTCTCGCCCGCCAGCCCCGTTTCCTTGAGCTGGCGCGGCAGGAGGTAGCGCTTGGCGATCGCGAGCTTCTCGCCCGGCGTGTACCCCGGGAGAGTGAGGACCTCCATCCGGTCGAGCAACGGGTCGGGGATCGGCGCCAGGCTGTTCGCGGTAGCGATGAACATCGCCCCCGACAGGTCGAAGGGCACTTCGAGATAGTGATCGACGAAGGTGGCGTTCTGCGCGGGATCGAGCACCTCGAGCAGCGCGGCGGTCGGATCGCCGCGGACGTCCGCGCCCATCTTGTCCACTTCGTCCAGCATGAGGACCGGATTGCGGGTCTCACATCGCTGCAGCGCGTGGAGGATGCGTCCCGGCAGCGCGCCGACGTACGTGCGACGATGGCCGCGGATCTCCGCCTCGTCCCGCACCCCGCCCAGCGACACCCGCGTGAACCGCCGCCCCAGCGCCTCGGCGATGCTCTGGCCCAGGGAGGTCTTCCCCACGCCCGGCGGACCGACGAAGCACAGGATGCTCCCGCGCGCCGACGGGTTCAACGTGCGTACCGCCAAATACTCGAGGATGCGCTCCTTGACGCTCTTCAGGTCGTAGTGGTCGCGATCGAGGATGTCGCGCGCGGCCTTGAGATCGAGCCGGTCGGTGGACGTGCGGCCCCAGGGCAGCGTCGCGAACGTCTCGAGATACGTGCGGGAGACATGGTACTCGGCCGACTGCGGAGACATCTGGCGGAGCCGCTTGAGCTCCCGCTCGGCGACCTTCTTCGCTTCCTCGTGGAGCCCGGCCTCCGCGAGCCTCTTGCTCAGCTCGGTCAGCTCATCCTCCTCGGCCTCCTCCCCGAGCTCCTGGCGAATCACCCGCATCTGCTCGCGCAACACGTATTCGCGCTGATTCTGGTCCAGCCGGGTCCGTACCTTCTCCTGGATCTGGCTGCCGACCTCGAGCACCTGGAGCTCTTGACCCAGCAGCTCCGCCAGCCGCTCCAGGCGGCGGTTCACGTCGTCGAGCGCGAGCAGCTCGGCCTTGGCGGGCAGCGCCAGGTCCAGGTTGGCCGCCACGAAGTCCGCGAGCTTGCCCCCGTCGGTGATGCCCACGAGGACTTCATGCAGCTCCTCACCCAGGTACGGCGCGATGTCGATCACGCGGGAGAACTGCGCGTGGACCGTGCGCTTCAGGGCCTCGGTGCGGGCGTCCTCCCCGCTGCCCGGCGGGAACGTCTCGAATCGCGCCACGAGCCAATGATCCGCGGGAGTGATTTCCACCAACCGCGCGCGCTCGAGCCCCTGAACCATGACGCGCACCGACCCATCGCCCAGCTTGAGCATCCGCACCACCGTCCCGAGCGTGCCCACCTCATAGAGCTCGTCGGGGCGCGCGTTCATCACGGCGCCCTCGGGCGGCTCGGCCTCATTGAGCGGCTTCACCACTCCGAGCAGGAGGCGCTTGTTCCCCTGCACCACTTCATCGATCAGCTGGACGGCGCTCGGGTCCGTCAGCGCCATCGGCAGGACGACGTGCGGGTAGACGACCAGGCGGCCGAGGGGCAGGATCGGCAGGCGATCCATTTATTGCACCCGGACGGACTGCGGTCCCGAGAGACGTGTGGGGAGCTTGGTGAGGCGCACGTCGAGGAACCCGTGCTCGTAGCTCGCGCTGATGCTTTCGGGATCCACGGGTACGGGCAGACGGAAGCGGCGCTCGAACGGACCCACCTGGACTTCCATCACATGGAAATGCGGCTTGCCCTCGTCCCGGCGCACCGTGCGCTCACCGGCGATCGTGAGCACTCCCTCGGCGTACTCGACGCTGAAATCCTCGGCGTGCATGCCGGCGATATCCATGAACACGACGATCGCGTCGTCGGTCTCGTAGATGTCGGTCGGTGGCTTCCACTTGGAGGAGGCGACGAAACCCACCGGACGGCCGTGGGCGACCTCGTTGAAGTAGACCTCGAGCTCTTCCGCCGGGTGGACGGTGAACGAGCCCGAACCTCCCCGCGAGGGGCGGCCCGGTGAGCCGCCGGACTCAGCCACGGGCGCTCGCCACCGCGGCCCGTACGGGCGCCGCGTAGAGGGGGAACTGCTCGACCAGCTCGCGCACGTCGGCCTTCACGCGGGCAATGGTCGCGTCGTCCTTCCGGGTGAGAACCGTGTCGATGAACTCCGCGACCTTGAGCATCTCCGCCTCGCGGAAGCCACGAGTGGTCACGGCCGGCGTCCCGATCCGCACGCCGCTCGTGACGAACGCCTTCTGCGGATCGCCGGGGATCGTGTTCTTATTGACCGTGATCGCCGCGCGATCGAGTAGCTCCTGCGCTTCCTTCCCGGTGACGTGCTTCGGACGGAGGTCCACGAGCATCAGGTGCGTGTCCGTTCCACCCGACACGATGGCGTAGCCACGGTCGATCAACGCCGCGGCCAGCGTCTGCGCGTTCTTGACGACCTGCTTGGCGTAGACCTTGAAGTCGGGCGCGAGCGCCTCGCCCAGGGCCACCGCCTTGGCCGCGATGACATGCTCGAGCGGGCCGCCCTGAAGACCCGGGAAGACCTGTTTGTCCACATCCTTCGCGAGCCGCTCCCCGCACAGGATGATCCCGCCGCGCGGGCCGCGGAGGGTCTTGTGCGTCGTGGTCGTGACGATCTGCGCGTACGGCACGGGAGACGGATGAATGCCCGCCGCCACGAGCCCCGCGAAATGGGCCATGTCCACGACGAAGATCGCCCCGACCTCGTCGGCGACGCTCCGCAGGGCCGCGAAATCGATGATGCGCGCGTAGGCGCTTCCGCCACCGATCAGGAGGCGGGGGCGCTCGCGCCGCGCGATTTCCCGGACCTGGTCGTAGTCGATCCGACCCGTGTCCTCGCGGACGCCGTAATGGGTGGCCCGGAATAGCGTGCCCGAGAAATTCACGGGCGCGCCGTGCGTGAGGTGACCGCCGTGCGGCAGGGCGAGGCCGAGCAGCGTGTCGCCGGGCTTCGCGACCGCCAGATACGCGGCCATGTTCGCCTGCGCGCCCGAGTGCGGCTGCACGTTGGCGTGCTCGGCCTTGAAGAGCGCCTTGGCGCGATCGATGGCGAGCTGCTCGACTTCGTCGACCACCTCGCACCCGCCGTAGTAGCGCTTCCGGGGCAACCCTTCGGCGTACTTGTTGGTAAGCGCCGTGCCCATCGCCTCGAGCACCGCGACCGACACGAAGTTTTCGCTCGCGATCAGCTCGAGGCCATGCTCCTGCCGATCCACCTCGCGGCGGACGAGCTGGTAGATGGACGGGTCAACCTGCGACAGCGGTGCGCGGCGGTCCATCACGGGTCGATCTTGGCGACGCGCCGCTCGTGCCGCCCGCCCTCGAACGGCGTGTCGAGCCACTTGTGCAGGATCTCCATCCCCTCCTCCTCACTCATGAACCGCGACGGCAACACGAGTACGTTGGCGTCGTTATGCTTGCGGGACAGCTCGGCGATCTCCGGGCTCCACACCACCGCCGCTCGCACGTGCGGATACCGGT
>DASQIB010000141.1:0-6248 GCA_035631795.1 Gemmatimonadales bacterium
GCCCTATCTAGTTCTCCCGCTTTACGATAGGCGTCGGCGAGGGGTGCGAAGTTCCGCCCCTTGGGATTCTCGGCCCACCGCTTTTCGAGCTTTTCTATTTCGCTGGTGTAGGCCACGGCCTAAGTAGTTGGGAGAATTGAACGAAGATAGTGTTTGCTCGGTGGCGCTGTCAATCGGATTTTATCCGGGCCGCTTGAGTTTGCGCATTGACACACTTAGACTTATGCCCCTCTTCACCCGCATCCGCTGGAGTTTTGGTAGATGATCCGCGCGATGAAGTCGATTACCAAGCCCGTCTTCTGGGTTGTCGCCATCTCGTTCATCGGCTGGATGGCTTACGGTCAGGTGCAGGACTTCATACAGGGCGGCAAGGACGTAGTCCTCAAGGTCGACGGCACCGTCGTCCGCCAGCAGCCGTTCCAGCAGCAGTACCAGGCCACGCTCGACCAATACCGCCGCCAGCAGGGCGGCGGTCGCCTGTCGCGCGAGGACGAGCAGCAGGTTCAGAATCGCGTCGCCGACCAGTTCATTCAGAATATCCTGCTCGACCGCGCGTACCGACGTCTCGGGATCGGCATTTCCGACGACGAAATCCGGGAAGCGGCCCGGAGCTCGCCGCCGCCGCAGATTCTCGATCAGGTCATGCGGGACGCGACCTTCCAGACGGACGGCCGGTTCGATATCACCAAGTGGCAGCGCTACCTCTCGACCGCCGGAGCGGATTTCCAGCTGCAGGTGGAGCAGCTGTACCGTGAGTACCTGCCCCAGCGCAAGCTCGAGGATTATCTCACCGCGGACGTCTACGTCTCCGACCCGCAGTTGTGGCGCATCTGGCGCGACCAGCACGAATCCGTGACGGTGGCGTTGCTCGCGATCCGGCCGGAGGATATTCCGGACTCGCTGGCGCCGGTCTCGGAAGCCGAGGCGCAGCGTTACTACGGCGCCCACGAGCCGGAGTTCAAGCGCCCCGGGGCGGCGTGGCTCAGCTATGTGATGGTCCCGCGGATTCCGGACAGCGCCGACAGCGCGGCCGCGCGGACGCATGTCCACGCGCTCCGCGCGGACATCGCGGCGGGGAAGACGAAGTTCGAGGACGCGGCCAAGCGGGAATCGGCCGACTCGGGCAGCGCGGCGCGCGGCGGGGACCTCGGCTGGGTGAAGCGTGACGCGCCCGGCTTCGTGCCGCCGTTCGCCGCCGCCCTCCGCCGCCTCTCTCCGGGCGTGCTCAGCGAGCCCGTGCTCACGGAGTTCGGTTATCATCTGATTCGCGTCGACGCGGTGAAGGGCGACTCAGTGCACGTGCGGCACATCCTCATCCCGATTGCGCTGCTCGCCAAGCACCTCGACGCCGTCGATGCGCGCACCGACTCGCTCGACCGGCTAGCGGCGGAGCAAACCGCGGGCTCGCGGCTCGACAGCGCCGCGCGCGTGCTTCACCTGTCGGTCGCCTCGGCACCGAAGCTTGTCCAGGGCGAAGGCATGTCGCTCAATGGCCGGCCCGTCCCCGACGTGAGCATCTGGGCGTTCGAGGGGCGCGTGGCGGGTGAAACGACTCCGGTGATCGACGGCGACCATGCGAGCTACGTGTTCCGGCTCGACTCGCTTCAGGCGGAGGGTGTGCCCCCGTTGGACCAGGTCCGAGCCCGTGTCGTTGCGGCAGTCCGGTACGAAAAGAAGAAAGCCCTCGCCCGAACACAAGCCGAGCAGGTTGCGGCCAAGCTTCGGAACGCGAGCGATCTCCTCACCGCGGGTCGGGCGATCGGATACCCCGTGGAGCGGCTGGGGCCCTTCACACGGGTGACGGCGCCATCCCAGTTCGTGCGCAATCCAATGGCGCTGGGGGCGGCGTTCGGTCTCCGGCCGGGAGAAAAGAGTGCCGTGGTCACGGGCGAGGCCGGCAGCTTCCTGCTTCAGGTGCTGGCGCACCAGAACGCGGACTCGAGCGCCTGGTTCAAGCAACGGGCGCAGCAGCGTGAGGCACTGATGCGCCCGCTGGTGCAAGCCCGCGTGCAGCAGTACCTGGCCGCGCTGCGCGCGGACGCCAAGATCGTAGACCGGCGGAGCGAGATCTACCGCTCGACAGCGAACACCGGTGGCAGCTAGTCGCTCAGGCGCTTCGGATCACCGCTCGAGGAGAGCGGGCCGGATCCGCTCGTGGGAGGCTGGACGTTGCGCGGCGGGGAGGGTGGATCGTCGCTCGTGGCGTCTTTCAGGCTGCGCTTGAACTCCTTGATCCCCTGCCCCAACGAGGACCCGATCTCCGGGATCCGCTTCGCGCCGAACACCAGCACCAGCACGAGCAGCAGGATGAGGATGTGGCTGAACGACAGGTCCCCGAACATAAAGCGCCTCGCGTCAAAAGATCGAACGGGCGACGTAATACGCGATCGCCACGCCTACGAGCGCCAGCAGCGACACGTCGAATCCGATCGGCCCGAGCGTGATCGACACGACCAGGAGGTCCATATGGACGGGCCCGAGTGTGGGGGTCACCGCCCAGGTAAAGATCTCCTTGGCCGGCCCCTGCGGTAGGAAGCGCCGCAACAGCGAGTGGACGAACCCGCCGAGCACGAAGCCCGCGGCCAGCACTCCGAGGTAAAATAGCGGCCTGCGCGGGCCTTGCGCCATTGGCTAGCTGCGCCGCTCCACGGCGTAGGCGATGCTGTCGCGCAGGGCATCGCGCGCGCCCGACGGCGCCAGGATGTCCAGCTCCGCTTCGGCTTGTTGGGCCAGCTCGAGCGCCCGGCGGCGGGCGTAATCCAGGCCGCCGCGCGCGGCCACCAGCCGAACCACCTCGGTCACGAGGCCATCGCCCGGCGCCGGCTCCGCCATCAAGTCCCCCACGACGCGCCGCTCGGCGGGGCTCATGGCATCGAGTGCCGCGATGAGGGGGAGCGTCACCTTGTGCTCCCGCAGGTCGAGGCCCGAGGGCTTGCCCGTCACTGCTTGGGCTTCGGTGTAGTCCAGGAGGTCATCGGCGATCTGGAATGCCATGCCGAGCCGCATGCCGAAGCGCGCGAGCGCCGCGCGCGGCGCGGGCGCGGCACGCAACGCGCCCACTTCGCAGGCGCCGGACAGGAGCGACGCGGTCTTCGCGCGGATCAGCTGATCGTACTCGGCCTCGCCGAACGCCAGCTTGTCGTGCGCCTCCAGCTGGCGCATCTCGCCGATCGTCATTTCGTTCGTGACGCGGGCGAACACCCGCAGCGGCTCGAGGTCGTCGAGCTCCACCAGCTCGATGATCGCCCGCGAGTAGAGATAGTCGCCCATGATCACGGCGATCTGATGCGAAAAGAGCGCGTTGATGGTCGGGAGTCCCCGCCGGAGCGTCGAGTGGTCCACCGAATCGTCGTGGACGAGGGTCGCGAGATGGATCAGCTCCACAATCGCGGCCAGGGTAACGGCGCGGGGATCGTCCGACCCGCTCGCGTGATTCGACAGTAGCAGCAGCGTGGGCCGGAACAATTTCCCCTTCATGTGCAGCAAATGCTCGTTCACTTCAGCGATGAGCGGGAAATCGGCCGCGATGATACGCTGCAGCTCCATCGCCACCTGGGCGAGCTCGGCCGCCACCGGGCGTTGCAGCTCCCGCAGCGCGATCGGCGCGACCTGTTGACTCATCTCACTTCGCCTTGGCCAACGCCTTGGTCCGCTCCCCGACGTCCCGGAACCGGATGTCGACGGCGAACACCCGGCCGTACAGCTCGCGGGCTTCGACCCGCTTGCCTTGCTCCTCCAGGGCCCGGCCGAGCCAATACAGAATCCCGAGGCGCTCCTGATCGCCCGAGGCGGGCAGCTCGAGCGCGCGTCGCAGGATCGACTCCGCGACCACGTAGGCGCCCTTTTCGATGAAGCACACGCCGAGCGCCTCCGAGCTGCGCAGCTTCCCCTCAGGTGCCCGCAGCGCCTTTTGCAACTCCGCGATCGCCTCGTCCAGCAGGCCCATTTCCTTGAAGGCCACGCCCAGATCGTAGTGTGATTGGAAGTCGGCCTCGTCGATGTTCTCGTCGATGCCCTGCTTGAAGCGCGCCAGCATCTCCTGGAAGTCCTTCTCCTCGTCGCCGGTCGGCTCCTCGTCCGCGATCTTCATGCGTGTATCGCGCTCAGGCAAGTCGTCGGCGAGAATCATGGCGCTCAGGTCCACGAACTCACCGTCATCCGATGCGTCGTCGCGTACCTTCAGCTTCGCGTCCCGCGGCGCCGTCCGGCCCTCGGTGTCTCGCGCCTTGGTCTTGGGCCGCCCCGCGGGCGCGGGCGGTGGGGGCGCCACGACCGGCGCGAGCATCGCCAGCGCCGCCTGCGCGCGCGCGTTACCGGCGTCGTGCTCCGCCACGCGTTGGTACACGGACCGCGCCTTGTCCGGCAAATCGCTTCGCAGCAGGGTGTCCGCCAGCTCCAGGTACGCGTCGACGAGCTTCGCCTTGTCGCCCAGTTTGAAGGCGAACTCCACCTGTTTCTGGCGGTGGCGCACGCTGTTCGGGTCGAGGCGCAGAATCTCGTCCACCAAGTCGCGCGCGTGGGCCAGGTTGCCACGGTTCTCGAACCCCGCCGTGGCGAAATCCAGCTCCTGGACCCCCCGTTCGCGGTCTCCGGACTCGATCAACGCCTCCCCCAGCGCCTGATGACTCTCGGGATCATCCGGGTCGTCGGCGACGCGCGCCTCGAGATCCTCGATCGCGGGCTTCGGGGGCGCCACGTCCATGCTGTCGAACACGATCGATCCCGCTTCGTCGCCTTGATTCACGACTCCGTCCAGGCCCAGGTCGATCGCCGCCGACCGCCGGCCGGACGTGGTGATCGACGTGTCCTCCTCGGTCTGAATGAAGTCCGACCGCGGGCCCGACACACCCACGTCGTCCATCGCGAGCGGCTCATCGTCGATGTCGTGGCCGGCGGGAGCGGCGGGGCCGGCGGGGGCGGCTTCATCCTCCACGGTGTCGAAGTCCGGCTCGAGCTCGAGCGGTGGCACCTCGACGACGGTCTTGCGACGCGGAGGCTCGGCGGCGGGGGGTGGCGACGGTGCGGCACCCGGACGCTTTGGGACCACCGGCTTGAGTTTTGTGGGTTCCGGGAGGCGGGGCGGCGTGGGTGCCCGCGGAGTCACCACCTTCGACGGCGGAGCAGGGGGCGCCGCGCCGGGCCGTCTTGGCACGACGGGGGCGACCCGGCTCCCACCCGGCGCCGCCGACGGCGCGACGACCTTCGGCAGCTCGATTTCGATGTCATCGGCGAGCAGGGGCTCCGGTTCAGCTTCCTCTGTTGCGGTCGGCTCGAATTCCGCCGGCGGCGGGATCTCGTCTGGACTGATCTCCTCTTGCAGTGGCGCGACATCCCCCGCGGAGAGGCGGACATCGCCGAATTCCGCACTGGTCGTCTCGAACCCCTCGAGCATGCCGCCCGCGCCCGCCGGTTCGAGCCCCTCCCCGAGACTGGTGGACTCGATCTCGAGAGACGTGTCCGGCTCGGCCGTCACCGGCTCCACCAGACTCTCCGAAATCGGCGTTGGTTCGGGAGGCGGGGGTGAGGGGAGGGGCGCGGCCTTCGGTGATGGTAGCGCCGGCTTCGAAGCGAGCGCGCCGTGACCGGCGCCCCCCCCGGGACGGTTCTTGACGGTCGGCGGAGAATCAACGTCCAGGAACACCAGACTCGACGTCTTGCGCTTGCCGGACTTCGAGAGATCCGGCGCCCCGGGCGCCGGCGGCTTGGCGCTTGGAGCGGCCGCGGGAGCGCCCGCGACCGAGCGCCGCTCCGGCGCACCGTACATACGCAGGTGCTCTTCCAGGGTCTCTCGAAGGTGGGCGCCCTCGGGCGAGAGGTCCGCAAGCTCCTTCAGCGCGGCGAAGGCTTGCTGGATTTTTCCGGCCTTGTGCATCCGATCGGCGTACTCGGCGAAATTCTGCTTCGCCTCCCCCATAAAGCCCTTGGAGGCATACAGCTTCGCGAGTTTCAGGTACGTCGTCTGTCGCCCCGGCGCGTTGCGGAGCACCTTGTTGCACATCGCGATCGCATTGTTGTGGAACCCGAGCTCCGCGTATTTGTCCACGGCACGGTCGTAGTAATCGGCCGCCAGGGCGGGATCCTTGACCTTCAGGTAGAGGTCGCCGATACGATTGAAGACGGAGAGATCGGGGTTGGGATCCCCCTCGTCTTCCTGCCCCTTGAGAACCTCCAGCCACGCCTCGATCGCCCCCTTGGGGTCCTTCCCCTCGAGGTTACGGGCCCGTTCCTTGAGCTTCTCAAGCTTCGAC
>DASQIB010000142.1:0-9138 GCA_035631795.1 Gemmatimonadales bacterium
GGCCTGCTCGGCTCGCGGTTCTTCACCGATCATCCCACCGTGCAGCGCGATTCGATCGTCGCGCAGCTCAACATGGACATGGTCGGCCGTGGGGCTGCGGGCGATGAAACCGGCCGGACCAAGGACGGCGCGCCCTTGCACGGAGGGCCGAACTACGTACAGCTCGTCGGCTCACGCCGCTTGTCCACCGAGCTCGGCGATCTCATCGAGAAGGTCAACACACAGGACCATCACAACCTCGCCTTCGACTACTCCATCGACGCGAACGGGCACCCGTCCAACATCTATTGCCGCTCGGACCACTACGAGTATGCGCGCTACGGCATTCCGATCACGTTCTTCACGACCGGGCTACACTCGGACTACCACCAGGTGACCGACGAGCCCGAGTACATCGACTACGAGCACATGGCGCGGGTGGCGCGCCTGGTGGAGGACGTGGCGGTGCACGTCGCGAACCTGGACCACCGCGTTGTGGTGGACCAGCCGAAGCCCGATCCGAAGGGGACCTGCCGGCAATAGGGCTGCTGGTTCGCCCCGATAACCGGCGGCGCGACAACGTATTGCGGCGTTGAACCGCCCGGCCACTTGTGACTCGGGACACCGCAGGTAATGGTGTGGGCTGGCACACTGCCTGACGACCCATGAGTGTCCGCATCCTGCTGCTCGAAGACGTGCCGGCCGACGCCGCACTGATCCAGCGAACGCTGACGAAGGCCGGACTGGTCTTTGTGAGCGAGCGTGTGGACACGCGCGCCGCGTTCGAAGAGGCGCTTCGCGTCTTCGCCCCGGACGTGATCCTCTCCGATCACGGCCTCCCGGGTTTCGACGGGGCGGCGGCGCTCCAGCTCGTCAAGGAGCGATTCCCGACGCTCCCGGTCATCCTGGTCACCGGCTCGCTCAACGAAGAGAAGGCGGTCGAGTTCATGAAGGCCGGGGCCGCGGACTACATCCTCAAAGACCACTTGACGCGGCTCCCCGAGGCGATCAAGCGCGCCCTGAGCGAGAGCCGGTTGCGGGAGGAGCGAGAGCTCGCCGTAACCGCGCTGCGCGCGTCCGAGGAGCAGTACCGCGCCCTGTTCGAGAACACGCCGTTTCCCATGTGGGTGTTCGATCTCGAGACCCACGCGCTGCTCGCCGTGAACGGCGCCGCGATCGCGCACTACGGATACCGGCGGGAAGAATTCCTGACGCTCAAGATCGAGGATCTCCGGCCGCCCGAGGATGTCGCCGCGCTCGAACAGCACCTCGCGACCCGGCCGGCCGGTTACCGCACGACCGGCCCGTGGCGACACCGGAAGAAAGACGGGACCATCATTCATGTGGAGACGAGCGGCCACGAGATCCCGTTCGGGGGACGACGCGCCGAGCTGGTGGTGATCGACGATATCACGGAGCGGCGGCGCCTCGAGGAGCAGTTCCGCCAGGCGCAAAAGATGGAAGCGGTGGGACGACTCGCGGCCGGCGTCGCCCACGACTTCAACAACCTGCTCACTGCCATCCTCGGCACGACCGACCTGATGATCGAGGATCTCCCGGCGGAGGATCCCGATCGAGAGGGCCTGCTCGACATTCGCGATGCCGCCGAGCGCGCGGCCGTCCTCACCCGCCAGCTGCTCACGTTCAGCCGCCAGCAGGTCGTGTCACCCCGCGTGCTTCGGTTGAACGACGTGATCACGGACCTGGTCAAGCTGCTGCGCCGCCTGCTCGGGGAGGATGTGACGATCGCGACGACGCTGGCGGCGGACTGCGGGAGCGTGAAAGCAGACCCGGGGCAGCTCGAGCAGATGATCGTGAACCTTTCCGTGAACGCGCGCGACGCGATGCCGAACGGCGGGCGCTTGATGATCGAGACGAAGAACGTCGACCTCGATGGCGACTATCCCACCGACCGGGTCACGATTCCGGCGGGACGGTACGTGATGCTCGCGGTCACGGACACCGGGACCGGCATGGACGCGAAGACCAAGGCGCGCATCTTCGAGCCGTTCTTTACGACGAAACCCGTCGGCAAAGGAACCGGCCTGGGTCTCGCGACCGTGTACGGCGTCGTGGAGCAGAGCGGCGGCTACATCTGGCTGTACACGGAGCTCGGGCATGGCACGAGCTTCAAGATCTACCTCCCGCGCGTGGATGCCGCCCAGTCTCAGGCCGCGGTGGACGAACCTGCGGCGGGCAGCGTCGACGGCTCCGAAACCGTGCTCGTGGCCGAGGACGAAGAAGCCGTCCGCCAGATCATCGAAAAGTCGCTCGAGGCGCGCGGATACCGGGTGTTGAGCGCGGGGGACGGGGGCACGGCGCTCGAGCGCGCGTCCGCCCATGCGGGGGCGATCGACCTGCTCGTCTCCGACGTAGTGATGCCCGACATGAACGGTCGAGAGCTTTCGCGGCGGCTCACGGAAGCGCGGCCCAACGTCAAGACCCTCTATCTCTCCGGCTATACCGACGACGCGATACTCCACCGTGGCGTGCTCCAGGAGGGCGTGGCGTTCCTGCAGAAGCCCTTCTCGCTCCGGGCACTCGCCCGCAAGATCCGCCAGGTCCTCGAGGCGCGCCCCTGACGGAGCCTTCCCTCATCGCCCGCGCCCGGCGGCACGGGGATCGGACGGCGCTCGTCGCAACAGAAGGCACGTTTTCGTACCGGGATCTGCTCGACGCCTCGGCTCGCGTCGCCGCGTGTCTGCTTGCCGGCCGCGACGACCTGGCGGAGGCGCGCGTCGCCTTTCTCGCGCCACCGAGTTTCGCCTACGTCGCAACGCAGTGGGGGATCTGGCGCGCCGGCGGAATCGCGGTCCCGCTCGCGGTCTCACACCCCCCGCCCGAGCTCGAGTACGTCATTCGCGACGCCGACGCCGACGTGGTCGTCGTGCACCCGGACTTCGCCACGGTCCTGTACGCAGTGCCCCTGCCCTCGAGCGTGCGAACCGTCACGACAACGGAAGCGGAACGAACCGCTCCTCTCTCCCCGCTCCCCGGAGTGGCGGAAGGGAGGCGGGCGATGATGGTCTACACCAGCGGCACGACGGGGAGGCCGAAGGGCGTGGTGACGACGCACGCGAACATCACGGCCCAGGTCGCGAGTCTCATCACGGCGTGGGAATGGCGCGCCGACGACGCCATCCTGCTGGTGCTGCCCCTGCACCACGTGCACGGCATCATCAACGTGCTCGCCTGCGCGCTCTGGGCGGGCGCCCGCTGCGAGATGCTGCCCAGGTTCGAGGGCGAGCAGGTCTGGTCGCGTATCGCTCAAGGTGATCTCACGCTGTTCATGGCCGTGCCAACCGTCTACGGGAAGCTCATTGCGGCGTGGGAAGCGGCATCGTCGGAACGCCGGCGCGCCTGGTCGAAAGGGTGCGCGCCGCCGCGCATGCGCCTCATGGTCTCCGGGTCCGCCGCTCTCCCCGTGCAGCGCTTCGAGCGCTGGCGCGAGATCAGCGGGCACGTGCTCCTCGAGCGCTATGGCATGACCGAGATCGGTATGGCGTTGTCCAACCCGTTGCACGGTGAACGGCGACCGGGGTTCGTCGGCGCCCCGTTGCCTGGTGTCGAGGTGCGGCTGGTCGATGACGCCGGGCGTGCCGTGCCCGCCGGGACTCCGGGCGAAATCGAGGTGCGAGGTGCCAACGTCTTCCTCGAGTATTGGCGGCGGCCGGACGCGACGGCGGCGGCGTTCCGGGACGGCTGGTTCCGCACCGGCGACGTCGCGGTCCTGGAAAACGGATCGTACCGGATCCTCGGCCGCGCCAGCGTGGACATCATCAAGACCGGCGGCTACAAAGTGTCGGCCCTCGAAATCGAGGAAACGCTGCGCACCCATCCCGCGGTGCAGGACTGCGCGGTGGTCGGCGTCGAGGACCCGGAGTGGGGCGAGCGCATCTGCGCCGCGGTGGAGCTCCGCGGCTCTGGCGAAGCGCTGACGCTCGACGCACTGCAACGGTGGGCCAGAGAACGGATCGCGCCGTACAAGATTCCCCGCGCCCTTCTGTCGGTAACAGTCCTGCCACGAAACGCCATGGGAAAGGTCACGAAGCCGGAGGTCGTGAAGCTGTTCACGCCCGCATCACCTTGACAGGCCAAGCGAGCCTGTCTAGCGTGCGATTGAACATGGCACTGGAACCCGAGATGCCACGCAAGGCGTTAAACCGCAACTGCCATGGGACGAGTCCCTGAGCGAGCGAGCCCGCTGGGTGCGCACGATGGTGCGCCAACGCCCCCGCCGGAGCCGCTCCGGTGGGGGCGCTGAGTTTGTGGATGGCACGATACAGGAAAGGACCGATGAAGCGATACCTGCTGGCCTGCGACTTCGATCAGACCCTGAGCTTCAACGACTCCGGGGTGGTGCTGAGCGAGCTGCTCGGCCTTCCCGGCTTCCGTGAACGGATTGCGGGGCTGTCCCGCACGCACCTCGTACAGCAGGGCGCCGAGCTCGCGTACCTCCTACTCCACGATCCCGCGTACCGCCGCGTGCGCCAGGAGCATCTGGTCGAGGTGGGCAAGCGCGTGCGACTGAAGAAGAACCTTCCGCTCTTGGCGCGCTTGCTCGGTGAGCTGAACGGCTATGACTTCGCGTTCTATGTCATTTCCGCGGCACCCCAGGAGGTCATCCAGTCGGCCCTCGAGGGGATTGTCCCGTCGGACCACGTGCACGGGACGCGTTTCAACTACGCCGCCGCCTCCGGGGAAATCGAGTCGATCGAGCGCGTCACCGCGGGCTACGGCAAGGTCGCCCTGCTCGAGCATCTCCGCGCGCAACTGCCGGTGAGCCACGACCGCGTCGTATACGTCGGCGACGGGAGCTCGGACATCCACGTCATGCTGCACGTCAATCGACTGAACGGAACGACGATCGCCGTGTCCGAGAACAAGTACCTCGCCCAGATCGCGAAACGCACGGTGCTGTCCGACGACGCGGTGAGCGTGCTGGTGCCGATTCTCGAGGACATCGTCGGCCTGGACGCGGCGGCGATTCACGCGCTGTTCGAGTCCCACGGGCTCGTGCTTCAGGAATGGGAGAAAGTCCAGACCGACCTGCTCACGATCCGCGAGACCGACGCGGCGCCGCCGCTCGTCGCATGAGTAGGTACGATTGGATCGGCTGGCTCGCGACGGCGGTATTCACGACCTCGTACTTTTGCCGCACGCCCGTGACGCTGCGCCGGGTGCAGGGCGTGGCCGCCCTGGCGTGGGCGGCGTACGGCATCGCGATACACGCGCTGCCGGTGATCGTGGCGAACGTGATCGTAGCCACGGCCGCGGTATGGTCCTCCTTCTCGGGGCTGGCGCAGCCCGCCTCCCGAAAGGTCGAGTAGGGCGCTCGAGCGTCAGTGAGGTGGTGTCCAGGAGCTGTTAGGGTTCCGTGATTCACCTTGTGACGCCCCCGCACCGCGGCCATGTTCGGCCCGGTCAGGGGACGCTCCCGACCTCCGGTCGCCCGCCGTCAGCGTTCGCCTTCACATTCCACATCGGAGACGACGATGACGTCTGTCAGCCACGCGTCGACGCGTGCGGTTCTGGCGGTCGCGTTCGCGTCCGCCGGCTGGGCCGCCGGCGCAGCCGCGCAGGGTCCGCGCGCCGCGCTCGACCCCATCACCAGCGCGGTGATCGGCCATCCCATCACGACCTCCTCCGCCGAAGCGCGCGCCCATTTCGTCGAAGGCCTGCGCGAGTTCGACCTCGGCCGCTTGATCGACGCGAACGTGCACTTCAAGGCCGCGGTCGCCGCCGACCCGGACTTCGCGTTCGCCTACCTGAACGTCGCCAATACGGCCAACTCGCTCGCCGACTTCAAGACCAACCTGGCCCTCGCCGAGCAGCACGCCGCGGGCGCGTCCGACGCCGAGCGGCTCCAGATCCAGATGACCCGCAAAGGCTTTGACAACGATTTGGCGGGTCAGCTCGCCCTGGGACAACAGTTGGTGGCGAAGTATCCGCAGAGCCCGCGCGCCTGGATCGCCCTCGCCGGCGCGCAGATCGGCCTGAACAAGAACCAGGACGGGCGAGTCTCCCTGACGAAGGCCCTGGAGCTCGCGCCCAAGCTGTACGTCGCCCACGCCATCATCGGGAACGATTACATCTTCGGTGAGCCGCACGACTTTTCGAAGGCGCTCGCGCACATGCAGGAGGCCGAGGCGCTGGCGCCCGATGAGGCGGGCGCGCACCTGCTCGTGGGCGATGCCTACCGCGCGCAACGCAATCTCGAGAAGGCGCGCGACGAGTACGTGCGGGGCCACGAGCTCGACCCCAAGAGCGCCGTGCTGCTCGTGAAGGCCGGGCACGCCAACACGTTCCTGGGCGATTACACGGCCGCGCGCGCCGACTACGATTCCGCCATGGCCGTGGGCCGGGCCAACGAAAAAGCCGCCTTCGCTCCGTTCCGCGCCTACGTCAGCGTGTACGCCGGCGATCCCGCCGCGGGCATCGCGGAGCTCAACCGGCTCGTCGCGTCGGTGGACGGCATGGGCGTCCCCGACCCGAAGGCCAACAAGGTCGCCGCGCTCACGAACATTGTGATCATTGCGACGCACACCAAGAACCGGCCGGCCGCCGAGCAGGCCCTGAAACAGCTCGAGCCGCTGCTGATGCAGCAGGCGGACGAGGCGGCGAACCCGGCCTTCAAGCGGGGACAACAGGCGCAGATCGCCTACCTCGAAGGGTGGTGGGCCGCGCGCCGCGGCGATTACGCCGCGGCCCAGAAACAGGCGGATCGCATCACCCAGCTGCTCGCGCCGGACGCGAACCCGCGTAAGCTCGAGCCGATGCATCAGCTGGAGGGATTCATCGCGCTCTATCAGAGCAAGTATCAGGACGCGGCCGCGCACTTCCAAAAGGGGAACCTGCTCGACCCCTACATCAAGTATCATCTCGCGGTCGCGACGGAAGGCGCGGGCGATGTGGCCCAAGCCAAGCAGATGTTCCGCGAAATCGCGGACTACAACTTCAATGCCCTTGGCTTCGCGCTCATCCGCAAGGACGCGCAGCAAAGAGCCAGCGCCGGAACCTAGACGCGGAGGGTAGGACGCCCGATGGGATGGCGGTGCTGGACCTGGGACGCCAGGGCCAGCACCGCCTCCTCGCCCTGCGGCTTCCCGACGATCTGCAACCCCACGGGGAGTCCGTCCGCATCGAGCCCGCATGGGACCGACGCCACCGGCAGGCCGGTAAGGCTCAGGACGAATGTGGGCGCGAGCCAATCCACGTACGTCTCCATCTTCTTGCCCGCCACGGTTTCGGGATAGTTCTGCTCCACGGGGAAAGGCGGCACCGCCATACAAGGCGTGAGCAGATGGTCGAACCTCCGGAACAGCTCGCGGAAGGCATGCCATACCTTGGTCCGTGCTGCTTCCGCCGCGCCCAGGTCGTGCGTCGTGGTGGCGAGCCCGGCCCGGATGTTCCCCGCGACATTGGGGCCGAATTGATCCACCTTGTCGAGCCGCGGAAACATCTGCGTCACGAACCACAGCCCGCGTAACGCCAGGAAGGCCTTCCGTGCGAACGACAAATCGAGCTCGATCTCCTCGACGGTGACGCCCACGTCGCGGAGTCCGCGGACCGCGCTTCCGCACACCTTTTCGATCTCCGCATCGATGCCGATCCCGGCGACATCGCGGCAGTACGCCACGCGCAGATCGGGCGACACGCCCCGCGCCACCGCGGCCACGAAGTTGCGGCCGTCCCGCGGCTGCGCGAGGGGCGAGTGCGCGCTCGGCCCACTCACGGCCTGGAGCATCAGCGCGACGTCTTCGGCCGTCCGGGCGATGGGACCCTCGACCTGGAGGGTGTCCCAGAGCCAGTCGGCGGGATAGGTCGGCACCAGCCCCACCGACGGCCGCAGCCCTACGACACCGCAAAACGACGCGGGGATGCGCAGCGAGCCACCCAGGTCCGTACCCTCGGCGAGCGCGACCATGCCCGTCGCGAGGCCAGCCGCTCCACCGCCGGTCGAGCCTCCGGCGGTGCGCGTCGGGTCCCACGGATTGCGCGTTCGTCCGAAGACATCATTGAACGTGGCGCCCCCGGCCGCGAATTCCGGGCAGTTGGTCTTGCCGAGGATGATGGCATCCGCGGCACGGAGTCGCTGCACCACCACCGCATCCTCGCTCGCCACGTGGTCCCGATAGAGCGTGGAGCCGTACGTGGTTCTCAGCCCCGCCACCGGCGTCACGTCCTTGATGCCCACGGGTAGGCCCGCGAGGAGCCCGACCTCCTCGCCGCGCACCAGCCGTCGCTCGAGCTCGTCAGCCTCGTCGAGCGCCCGAGGGTTGAGCGTGACGACCGCGTTCACGGCGGGGTTGAACCGCTCTACGCGGGCGAGGCAGTCCTCGACGATCTCGACGGGGGAGATCTCCCGCGACCGGACGAGTCTGGCGAGCTCGCTCGCCGGGCGGTCGGCTAGATCTTCCATTCCCCGAGGAAGGCCACGGTGCGCGCGAACGCGGCCTCGCCTCCTTTGAATTTCCAGGGGAAGCATCCGACCACGAGCCGCTTGTTCTGGAGCTCGGGCGCTTCGATCTCGCCTCCCAGGTTCTCGATGTGGATGCAATCCTTCGGGAACAGGGCGTTGTGCGTGAGCTGATAGGCCGAGTCCGGGAACATCTTATCGACCGCCGCCTTGCCGCCGAACTTCTGCTCGGCCTTGGCGCGCACCTTGTCGCAGTGCCCGTGCATGCCCTTCCCCAGGAACCGGCCGATCGGGAGGTTCATCGGGTGATCCGTCGACACGCAGTCCACGCCCCAAACATGGACCTTTTTCTCGAGTAGCCACGGCACCAGGTCGGGGTGCGCGCCGGGGTGGTAATGGTAGTAGCGCTCCTCGTCGGGCGAGGACCCGAAGTCGGCGTACGTGTGCCACCCGGTATGGAGCAGCAGGATGTCCCCCTGCTTCACCTGCACGCGCTTCTCGATCATCTGCGGCGTGTAGACCGCCAGCTCATCCATCTCGTCGCGCAGGTCCACGATCACCCCGGGGCCACACAGCCACTCGAGTGGCAGCTCGTCGATGGTCTTGCCGGCGGTGACGAAATGCCGCGGCGCGTCGAGGTGCGTCCCCATGTGGTTCGAGGTCATGATGTACTGCGCGTTCACCCCGTGCTCGGCTTTGCGCTTGATGTATTTCACCTCGAACGGCGGATAGTAGGGCCA
>DASQIB010000143.1:0-2984 GCA_035631795.1 Gemmatimonadales bacterium
TGGGCCGCGCACCCCGGTCGTCCTGATCGTGCTCGATGGCTGGGGCTTCCGGCCCGGCCGCGAAGGCAACGCCATCGAGCTCGGGCGGACGCCCACGTGGCATCGACTCTGGGCCAAAGCGCCGCGCACGCTCCTCAACGCTTCCGGGCTCGAGGTCGGGCTTCCCGAAGGCCAGATCGGTAACAGCGAAGTGGGTCACCTGAACCTGGGCGCGGGCCGCGTCGTCGCGCAGGACATGGTGCGCATCTCGCAGTCGATCGAGTCCGGCGAGTTCTTCCGGCTGCCACCACTCGTCGAGCTGTGCGAGACGGTGAAGCGGCGCGGCGGCACGCTGCATCTGATGGGTCTCATCGGAACCGGCGGCGTGCACGCCCTCGATCAGCACCTGGTAGCGGCCGTCATGCTCGGCCATCTCCACGAATTGCCGGTCGCCATCCACGCCTGGCTCGACGGGCGCGACACCCCGCCGCAATCCGGTCTCGCGTTCATGCGGGAGCTCGTGGATCTCCTCGGTCAGTACGGCGGTCGGGCGGTGGTCTCGACGGTGGTCGGTCGCTATTACGCGATGGACCGCGACAAGCGATGGGAGCGCACCCGGCTCGCGTACGATGCGATGGTGCACGGCGTGGGCGAGCCCGCGTCCGACGCCATCGCCGCGGTCCGCCGTGCCTACGAGACCGGGGAGACCGACGAATTCGTGAAGCCACGCGTGATCACCGGCACGCCGCGTATTCGATCGGGCGACGGCGTGTTCTGCTTCAACTTTCGCGCGGACCGGATGCGTCAGATCGTCCGGGCGCTCGCCGTCGACGGGTTCGACGCGTTCGACACGGGCGCGCGGCCGGCGATCGACCTCGTCACCATGACGCAGTACGACGAGACGTTCACCTTCCCCATGGCGTTCGGGCCCATGGTGCTCTCGCACATCGTGGCCCAAGTGCTCTCCGAGCGCGGCAAAACGATGTTCCGGACCGCGGAGACGGAGAAGTACGCGCACGTCACCTATTTCTTCAACGGCGGCCGGGAGACTCCCTTCCCGGGTGAGGAACGTTTGCTCGTCCCCTCGCAGAAGGTGGCGACCTACGATCTGATGCCCGAGATGAGCGCTCCCGCCGTGACGGATGTATTGTGCAAGGCCATCGAGGCCGGCGATCACGATTTCATTTTGTGCAACTACGCGAACGGGGACATGGTCGGGCATTCCGGGGTACTAAGCGCCGCCGTGCAGGCGGTAGAGGCGGTGGACCGGTGTCTCGAGCGCGTCCTCAAGAGCGCGGAGCGGCGCGGCGCCACGCTGCTCGTCACCGCCGACCACGGTAACTGCGAGCTGATGATCGATCCGACGACGGACGGACCGCACACCGCGCACACGACCAACCCCGTGCCGTTCGTCATCGCGGGAGACGCGGCGCGCGGGCCCCTGCGGCACGGCGGTGCCTTGCGGGACGTGGGCCCGACGGTGCTCCAGATGCTCGACATCGAACCGCCGGCGGAGATGACCGGCCGCGACTTGAGGGAGACGGACTAATGAGGCGGACGGTTAGACGGTTAGACGGTTGGACGGTTAGCGCAACCGTGCTCGTCCTCGCGACAGCGTTACTAGCCGTCTATCCGTCTAGCCGTCTAGCCGCCCAGGTCGGCCACGACCCCGGCCACTCACCCTACCACGACCTCCCCAAAGGGGCGGCGTGGGTCGCCACATTCGGGTACCTGGGCGGCAGCCGCGGGAGCGTCGGCGTCGGCATCTCGGACGGCGCCACCGGCGGTATACGGTACGAGGTCCCGTTCGGTGCGATCGGCGCATCGCTCGGCATTGGCTACGGCAAGACGGACCGATTCGTCATCAACCCCTTCGTGGCGCCCGCCTCCCGCAGGACCGGGCCGTTCGACAACAACGTCGTGATGGTCGATGCGGCACTTCAGCTCCAGCTCACGGGCCGCAAGACCTGGCGAGGCTTCGCTCCCTACGTGGGCGGGGCGCTGGGCGTGGCCGTCAGCGGCGCCGCGCCGAAGGACACGAGCGGCTACAAGTTCGGCACCAAAGTGACGCTCGCGCCCAACGCGGGCGTGCGCTGGTACCCGGCCCGGCGCTTCTCGGTACGGGCCGACTTTCGTCTCCTGCTGTGGAAGCTCTCGTACCCCTTGCAGTACAAAGCGCCGGACAACAACGGCGACCCCACGGTCCTGCCGGCGGCCGCGTCACTGACCGAGTGGACGGCGCACCCGTGGGCGACGATCGGCCTGGGATGGATTTTCTAGCGGAGGGATTCCGGCGCGCGCTCGCGCTGATCTTCTCGGTCGATGCCGAGGTGTACGGCATTGCCTTCCTCACGCTCAAGATCGGTCTCCTCGCCACGCTCGTCGCGTGCGGGCTGGGTATCCCGGCGGGGTTCGTGCTCGCGACCAAACCGTTTTGGGGCCGGCGCGCCGCGCTCACCGTGGTGAACACCGCCCTCGCCTTCCCCACCGTGGTCGTGGGGCTCCTCCTTTATGGGCTCCTCTCCCGTCGCGGCCCGCTCGGGGGCCTCGAATGGCTCTACACGTGGCAGGCGATCGTGGTCGGCGACGTGATGCTCGCCTTTCCCATCGCCGCGGCGCTGGCGGCCGCGGCCGTCCAGGGGGTGGATCCCCGCATCCGCCGGACGGCCGAAACGCTCGGCGCCGGCCGCTGGCTGACGGCGTGGACCGTGGCGCGGGAAGCCCGCTTCGCGCTGGCGGCCGTCATCACGACCGCGTTCGGCCATGTCGTGGCCGAGATCGGCTCGGCCATGACGGTTGGGGGCAATATCCGCGGCCAGACGCGCACCCTCACGACCGCCGTCACGCTGTACACCAGCCAGGGGGACTTCGGTCTTGCGCTCGCGCTGGGGATCATCCTGCTGCTCCTCGCGCTGCTCGTGAACGTCGCGTTGCAGGCCCTCCAGGGTCGAGGAACGGTGGGTCGTGCTTGAGCTGGTGGGCGTCACGCATCGCTACGAGGGTCG
>DASQIB010000144.1:0-17935 GCA_035631795.1 Gemmatimonadales bacterium
TACACCGACATCACCCGCGCGAATCTGCGCGCCACCATCGAAGAGGCCCACAAGCGCGGCATGAAGGTGACGGGCCATCTCTGCTCGGTGAGCTATCAGGAAGCCGTGGCGCTCGGCATCGACAATCTCGAGCACGGCATGCTCACGGCGAGCGATTTCTACCCCAACAAGCCGCTCGATCTCTGCCCGCTCGATTCCTACCAGGTGATCATGAAGACCGCCGATCCGGCCGGACCCGCGGCCCAGGCCACGATCCACAGTCTGGTCCAGCATCACGTGCCGATGACCTCTACGCTTCCGGTAATTGAAGCACTCTGCTCCCACCGGCCAGTGCGCGATCAGCGCTCGCTCGACATGATGGCGCCGGAGGTACGCACGTCGTACCTGCAGAGTCGCGACTTCATCGACACGTCGAGCACCTGGCCGTTCACCGCCGAGGGGCTGCAGCACGCGATGGCGTTCGAGCGGGCGTTCGTCGCGGCGGGCGGGGTGCTCGCGGCGGGCGTGGATCCCACGGGCAACGGCGGCGCGCTGCCCGGCTACGGCGACCAGCGCGGCTACGAGCTGTTGCGCGAGGCCGGCTTTACGGCCGAGCAGGCGGTGCAGATCGTGTCGCTGAACGGGGCGCGCATCCTCGGCATGCAGGCGCGCATCGGCTCGATCGAGGCGGGGAAGAACGCCGATCTGGTGCTGCTCGACGGCGATCTCGCCGCCGATCCGACCGTGATCCGCAAGGTGGTCACCGTGTTCAAGGATGGCGTGGGCTTCGATCCAGAGAAGGTGGTCGCGGAGGCGCGCGGGCGGGTGGGGATCAATTAGGGTGTTGACACTTGGTCGCCCGAAGGGCCGGGGGTAGATTTCGCTCGCCGTTGCAGAGCAGTTGTACACCGCTGTGCGTCTTGCATCTGTTGGCTGTTCACGGGGTGGGGGGTTCCGGGGTTGGGTAACGGGACGTAGCGCAGTCCGGTAGCGCACCTGAATGGGGTTCAGGGGGTCGCGGGTTCAAATCCCGCCGTCCCGATTGGAGTCAGCACGTTTTGGACACGAGGGTCCCTGAACTTCTTTTCAGGGACCCTTTCAGGCCTCGGCGGCCCCGGTCGTGGTGCCGACCTTAGACAGCCACGGGGAATTGACCCGATGAATCCGTAGCCGAGATCGTTCCTTCGCCAGGAGTCCTTCTCGAGGGGGCGCCGAAATGAACCACTCGCTATCCCGCCGTGAGTTCGCCACCCTAGCCGCGACTGGCGCCGCGGCCGTGGTCGGCTTCGACGTGCCATCTAACATTACCGACGTAGAGGCGCTGGCGCAGAATCCCTCACTTCAGGGACTCCGAGGCTCGATGGCCAGTTGATGGTGGATTCCGCGTCGCGGAGGGCAATTGCCATCGACTTTAGCAACGTGTTTCACCGAATCCCTGCAGCGGTGCTGCGGCCCCGATCAGCTCAGGACGTCGTGCAGATCGTGCAGTACGCGAACGAGCGGTCGCTCAAGGTTGCGATCAGGGGCGACGGTCACTGCATAACGACGGTGGGCGGCAAGCGATACAGTCCGTATTCGGGTGTGATGTCGACCAGGGGATGGGCTGCGCATTTCGGACCCGACGTTTGGCGGCGATTATCCGCCGCGAAAAAGCAGTACGATCCGAACAACGTGCTCTCGCCCGGTCCAGCGATGTTCGCCGCCGCGACGGAATAATGAAGGTAGGCGTACAAGCAGAAGCTCTCGCTTCAGGTAGGGTCACGGTTGTCCTCTAGAGCGCTGAAGCGTCCGACCTTCTTCGATGTGGCCCGCTTCCCTAGGATCTGGTTCCGGAGTTCGAACGTCGACCGACCGCGAACGGCTTGGTCGTGACGGGCGACTCGTCGGATTCGCGAGCGCCCGCTCCTGACCGTACGTTAGCGTCGTTTCAAAGGCTGGAGGCGCGTCTCCGTGCTCCCCCCGGAACTGGCCGACCTCCTCGACGCTGCCGACCCCGCAGCCCGAGAAGCGGCTTGGAAGACGTTTCTCGAGACGCATAGCCGACTGTTGCTGCATACGGCTCGCACCCTGGGCCGCGACTATGACGCCACGATGGACGCGTATGCGTACCTGTTGGAGCAGCTCCGCTGCGATGACTTCCACCGTCTGCGAGCCTACACCACCCAGAGTCGCTGCAAGTTTACGACATGGCTTGTGGTCGTGGTGCGCCGCTTGTGCCTGGACCGGCTCCGCCAACGGTACGGGCGCCATCACCGCGCTGAGCAGCAGAGTGACGAAGCACACGGGATGCGTCGGCGACTCGTCGATCTCCTCGCCGAGGCGCTCGATGCCTCTGAGCTTCCTGACCCCGCAGACGCCAACCCCGAGACCGAGCTCCGGACAAACGAGCTGAACCGGGCGCTCCTGTCCGCCCTCATGGGTCTCGAGCCGCGCGATCGGCTCCTCCTCAAGCTGCGATTCGCCGACGGACTTGCCGCCCGCGAAATCGGACAGGTCATGGGATTCACCACGCCGTTTCATGTCTACCGCCGCCTGAAAGCGCTCCTCCGGGAGCTACGAACCGCGCTCGCACGGCGCGGCATCCGGGATCCAGAACCGTGAGACCGCAAAACTGCCGCGGGCTGCCGTTCGATCAAGGTGATGGCAAACATGTCAGCTGAACGGCCCATCCCGGATCACCTCAAAAACGGGGAGGTCGCCGCCTATCTCGACCGCGCGTTATCGCCCTCGGACCGATCACGGATCGAGGAGCATCTAGTGGATTGTGACGCGTGCCGCGCGGAAGTGATCGAGGTAGCCCGATTGCTGCGCACGCAACCCAGTCGCCGGGGTTGGTACGTCCCGATCGGGGTCGCGGCCGCCGCGGCTGCCGCGGTGCTGCTGCTCGTTTGGCCTCGGCCAGTTGAGGAGCCGGCGCTGCCACCGAATTATCGCGAGCCTGTGGTGACCACCACCGCGGCTCCGTCTGCCATCGCGCCCCGTGGGGCGATCGTCGCTGCGTCGAGGTTTGTCTGGACAGCCGTCGCCCACGCGGATCGGTACCGCCTGACGGTGTTCGACGAAACGGGCAGCGTCCTATGGGAAGCGCAGACTAGTGACACTGCCGCAGCCCTTCCCGAGAGCATCCGCTTGAAAAGAGGGGCGTCGTATTTCTGGAAGATCGAGGCCCAAACGGGCTGGAACCGCTGGGTCGGGTCCGATCTCGTCGAATTCTCTCCGGGTCCACCCCGGCCATGACTGGTCTTGTGTCCTTCCGGCTCCTCGCGGCGTCGGCAGTGATGGTGCAAAGCCCCTCCCCCCAGGCGGCGGACCTGAGGACTCTGGCGATGCGTGGGTCCGACAGCGCCTTGATCGCCCAGGCTCACGACCGCCCGGACGACCTGCGCGAGGCGCTGCGTCGTCTGTTCGCGGTCGCCGCTGCCGATACGCAGCCGGCGGAGCCCCTCACGGCGGCCAAGCGACTGGCTCGAGCCTACGCCGTGGCGTGGCGCGATTCCTTTTTGGTGTGGCAGGTAGCCCGCTTCGAGGCGTGGCCGCTCGCGGAGCGACGGGCGAACGTGGCGGCGGACAGTATCCGCCGAGCAGGCAACGACGCGCTCGGCCGCGCGGGGGTCGGCGTGGCGATGCGCGACTGGCGCGAGAGCATGCGCCGCTGCGAGCTGCTGCACGATTCGGCAGGAATGGGCGCCGCTCTGGGGAACATCGGCGCCGGCTTCTATCGGTCGGGCGACCTGGACAGCGCCGCAGTCTACTTCGATCTAGCTAGGGTCTTCGCCGAGCGGGTCGGGGACCGCCGCACCGAAGGCAACGCCGTCGGTGCGCTCGCCAGTGTCGAGGCGGACCGCGGTGACCCGCGTCGAGCGGCCGGGCTCTATGCGCACGCCGCCGAGATCCGCGTGCTGGCCGGTGACGACCGGGGCGCGGCGGCCGATCGCAACAACCTCGGCCTCGTCGCTCAGACTCTGGGAGACCTGGACGGTGCGCGCCGCGCTTTCACCGAGGCGCTCGCGTCCAACCGCGCGGCGGGTCGGGATGAGCCCGCGGCCGTGAATCTGATCAACCTCGGGAACCTCGCGAGCTTGGAGGGTGACTATCCGCCGGCCGCCTCGCGGTATCGGGAGGCACTGGCCCTATACCGAGCGCGCGGCAACCGCGTCGAAGCGGCCTCCGCGTTGCACGATCTCGGCCTGCTCGATCTGCAGCGCGGTGAGTACCGCGCCGCCGTGACGATACTGGCTCAGGCTTTGGCCGTCTACCGGGAGACCGGTCCGCTCGTCGACGTGGTCGCCGTGAGGCGAGACCTCGCGGCCGCGCATGCCGCAATGGGCAACCTCCAGGGTGCCCTCATTCAGCTGCGGGAAGCCGAACGGCTCGCCGCCACCGGGCGTGTAGGACCGGCGGTGTTGGCCCAGCTCGCGCTCGCCCGCGCCGATCTCGCGGTCGAGTTCAACACCTTCCCGGAAGCGGAGCGCCAGTTCGCGCGGGCGAAGCAGCTGTCCCGTCGGGCGGCCGACGGCCGAGGAGAGGCGGACGCCGAGCGCGGCTTGGGACTGTTGCAGCTCGTGCGCGAGGACTATCCCCGCGCCGAGGCGCAGCTCGCACTGGCGTTGCGCGCCGCGGAAGTGTCGGATGATCCGCGCGCGGCGGCGCAGACGCGCCTGTTACTCGGCTACGCCCAGGCCCACCGCGGCGACACGGCGGTCGCGCATGGCACGCTGGCGCGCGCGCTCGCCGCGCTGCAGGCACTCGGCGATGCCGGCGGCGAGGCGGCGGCGCTCGGAACGCTCGGGGGACTCGACCAACGGGAAGGGCTTCCGCTTGCGGCGGAGTCTCTCTATCGGCGCGCCCTCGACCGCCTCGGTGTAGGGCCTGCGCCGACCATTTCCTGGCAGCTGCATGCCGGTTTGGCCGACGCGCTCCGGAGCCGGGGCGCGCGCGACGAGGCCGAGCAGGAGCTCCGGGCGGCCGTTCGGGACGTGGAGCGGGTGTCGGGCACGCTGCCGCTCGAAGAGCGTCGCGTCGCCTTTCTCGCCGACAAGTGGGAGGTGTACGCCCAGCTCGCCCTCGTCGAGCTCGCTCGCGGGCAGACCGATGTGGCGTTCGAGGCAAGCGAGCGGCTGCGGGCGCGTCAGCTGCTCGATCTACTGGCCCGCGGCCGCGTCACGGACGCGGGGTCGGGACCAGCGGACAGCGCCCTGGCTGCGCGAGAAACGGACTTGCGTCGCCAAATCAACACGCTGACGCGGCAGCTTGAGGGTCCGGGAGCGGTGGGCCCCGGGTTGCGCGGGCCGTTCTCCTCGGAGGCGGCGTCGGGAGCGGTGCGCGAGGCGCTGGCGCGCGCCCAGGAGGCATATGCGGATCTCCTCCTCCAGGTGCGGGAGACGCATCCCGAGTACGCCGCGCTGATCTCGGGGGAGATCGCCCCCGTGCGGCAGGTGATGAAGCAGCTCGCTCCCGACGAGGCGTTGCTCGAGTACTTGGTGAGCGATTCAACATCACTGGTCTTCGTCGTGACCAGTGACACCGTGGCGGCGATCGAGCTCGGCGTCGCGCGGCACGAGCTGGCAACCCTCGTGGACTTCAGCCGCGGCGTCCTCACCCGTCGGGGGCGCGAGTCGGCTCCTGAATTGTGGCGCGGACCGCTCCGGCGACTTTACCGTTACCTAATCGAGCCAGTCCAGGCGTCTGGTATGCTGGCCGGCAAGCGCGCGCTGCTCATCGCGCCGCACGCGGAGCTGCACTACGCCCCCTTCGCCGCGCTGCTCGGCGCGCCCGGGCCGGACGCGTATCTCATCCAGCGCTATCGCCTAACCTTCGTCCCCTCTGCCTCCCTGTGGCTGAGGCTCGGCGCGCGCGACCGTCCTACAGGGTCCGGAGTGCTCGCCTTAGCACCGCGGGTGGGGGTGCTCCCCGGCTCGGCCGCCGAGGTTGCGGCCATTGGGCGGCTCTTCGGAACCAGGGCGCACGTGCTCGTCGGGGATCGCGCCTCGAAGCGCGCGCTGCGCGACGCCGCGCCTGAGCAAGCGATCGTCCACTTCGCGACATACGGCGTCCTCAACAAGGACAACCCCCTGTTCTCGTTCGTTGAGCTGATGCCGCAGGGCGGCGACGACGGCCGCCTCGAGGTGCACGAGGTGTTCGGGCTACGGCTGCACGCACGGCTGGTCGTGCTCAGCGCCTGTCAGACGGCGCTCGGCGCGGGGGCGCTCGCCGATGTGCCCGCCGGCGACGACTGGGTCGGGCTCGTGCAGGCGTTTCTCTCCGCCGGCGCGTCCCATGTCCTGGCCACGCTCTGGCCGGTGGAAGACCGGACGACGGCGGAACTGATGACGCGGTTTTACGGAGCGCTCTCGGCGGGGCAGCCGGAGGCCGAGGCGCTCGCCGAGGCGCAACGGGCCACGCTGCGCAATCCCGCGACGGCCCATCCGTTCTATTGGGCAGGGTTCACCCTGAGCGGCGGGCGATGACGTGCGGAGGCTCTCGATGAGGCGAAGAACCGCCACCTGGGTGGCACTGGTTGCCAGCACCATCCTCGGTATGGCGAAGTGTTCAGATGACATCGGGCCACGCCCGCCCGAGAACACCGTCGCCGTGATCGTGTCCGCGCCCGTGCGTGTGCCAGCGGGAGCCGCCGGTCGAGGAGCTCCGGCTGCCGCGGCGTCTGCGTCGGGAACCACCGTGGTATACGTCTCGCTCTCCCCGGGCGCCGTGCCTACCGGAGCGCAGGCGGTCATCACGAACCAGGCCACGGGTTGGTCCGTCACGACCGCCCTCATGGACGGCGGGTTCGATCCCGTGCCGCTCGCCGCGAGCATTGGCGATACGCTCGCGATCGACATCACGAGCGCCGCGTCCACGGTTCTCGCTCACGTGCGACTCACCGTGTCGCCGGTTCGCCCCCTCAAGGTCGTGCGTACCAGCCCGCCATCGGGGGGCCGTGACGTGCCGCTCAACGCCACCGTCGTGATTGTCTTCAGTGAGCCCATCGATCCCACCACCGTCACCGCGGGAGCGATCCAACTCCTGCAGGACAGCACGCCCGTGGCGGGCACCGTGCAGTTCAGCCCCGCCCCCGACATCATCGCGGAGTTCCGGCCCGCCACTCTGCTCGCGCCCCAAACGGCGTACCGACTGATCGTCTCGTCGCAGATCCGCACGCTGGCCGGCGTGGCGCTTGCCTCGCCCCTATCCGTGGCGTTTACCACGGGCGTGGGCGTGCAGACTCAGGCCGCGGCGACGCTCGTCTTCACCGGGCAACCGAGCAATGCGACGGCCGGGACCAGGATCAGTCCGCCCGTGGTCGTCACGATCCAGGATACACTGGGCCGCACTGTGACGAGTGACACGGATGTCGTGATCGTGAACACCCTGGCAGCGTGTTGTGTGAGCGGCGCGTATGGGACGGTCGCACTGAAGGCCGTCAATGGTGTCGCGACGTTCTCGGACCTCCACATCGGGCACGCGGCACCGGGCTACGTGCTGGTGGCGAGGTCCGGGACCTTACGAACGGCCACGAGTGCAGCGTTCGACATCAGCCCGGCCGCGCCTGCGAGCCTGTCGTTTCAACCGCCTCCGGGCGTCCCCGGGATCGGCGTCGCCACGGTCGGCCAGTCCTTCACCTTCGACGTGGCGATAGTAGACACGTTCCGCAACACGGTCACGAGCGCCAGCAACGCGGTAACAGTGAGTCTGAGTGCAAGCCCCATCGGCGCAACGCTCGAGGGCACTCTCACCGTCACCGCAGTGCAGGGAATTGCGCACTTCGCGAACCTCACCGTTGATCAGGCCGGGACCTATACGCTCGTGGGTACCGCCGGAACGCTTTCGCCCGCGCGCAGCGAGTGGCACGCCTATACGCCCGGCACGTTCATCGCGGTGAGCGCCGGCAGTGCGCACACATGTGGCAAGAACTCGGCTGGCAGCTGGTATTGCTGGGGCTCCAACGCCCACGGACAGCTGGGCGATGGCACGACGATCGATCGGTCGACCCCCGTGCCGGTCACGGGCGCGCTTGCCTTCTCGTCCGTGAGCGCGGGGAGCAACCATACGTGCGGCACCACGCCCGCGGGCGCCGCCTATTGCTGGGGCTCGAACGGCGGTGGCCAGTTGGGCGACGGGACCACGACCGATCGCGCGGCTCCCGCGCTCGTCGCAGGCGGGCTGCACTTCGAGTGGTTGAGCGCCGGCCTCAGCCAGACGTGCGGCCTCGTGACGGACACGCTCGGGGAACCGTTCACGTACTGCTGGGGACTCAACGATCACGGGCAGCTCGGCGATGGCACCACGATCGAGCGAACGACCCCTACACCGGTCACTACCGTGGCTGGCTACGGACTGCCGCCGCTGCAACTCAATAATGTGAGTGCGGGCGGCGCTTACACCTGCGGCCTGAACTTCGATACCGGCGGGGACTACTGCTGGGGTAACAACAGCAACGGACAGCTGGACGACGGCACGACGACCGATCGCACGAGCCCCGTCCTCATCGTGCTGGTCCCCTGTGGTTCCGGACCGCCTAATTTCGTACCGCCTGTCGACTGCCCCATGGGGGCCGTGACCCCCTTCAATCCCACCATCACCGCAGGCGGAGCACACACCTGCGCCCACGCGGGCGGCGCCTACTACATGTCCTTTGCGTGGTACTGTTGGGGTGCCAACGGCAGCGGTCAGCTCGGGGACGGGACCACGACCGATCGTTTGGCGAGGGTGCTCGTCGGTGGCGGGCGGAGCTTCACAATCGTGAGTGCCGGTGGGAGCCATACCTGCGGTGTCGCGGGTGGATCCGGCACTGTGGCCGGCGATGCGTACTGCTGGGGAGCCAACGACCACGGTCAGCTCGGCACCGGGGCGACGATCCAGCAGACGAGTCCCGCACTGGTTGCAGGCGGGTTCAGCTTTGCGGCGTTGAGCGCCGGCGGGAGCCACACCTGCGGCGTGATCGCCGGGGGCGGCGTGTACTGCTGGGGCAACAACTCCGTTGGACAGCTCGGCAACGGCACGACGACGAGCAGCAGCGTGCCCGTCAAGGTGCTTGGTCAACCGTGACGAGCCAAGCACTCGCCGTGCTGGTGGTCGCGAGCGTCCTCGCGGGCATGGGCGCGTGCTTGGATAGTGCGGGTCCTCGAGGGAACGCGAACACGCTTGGAGTGATTGTCTCTGCCCCGGTCCGCCCGCCGACCGCGGCCGGCGGCGTCACGGCTGCCCCCTCGTCCGGTGCAACCAGCGTGAGTGTGGTCTACGTCTCCTTGCCGCCCGCGTCGATGCCGGAGGCAGAGCAGGCGACGATCACGAATAAGGCCACGGGTCTCTCGGTCCCAGGCGTGGTGATAGACGGCGGCTTCGATCCGGTGCCGATCCTTGCGAGTGTCGGGGACGGCATCGCTGTCGAGATCACGGGCAACGGCGCGCCGGTTACGGTACTGCTCGCCGTATCGACAGTTCGTCCCCTCAAGGTGGTGCGCACGAGTCCCCCCTCGGGCAGCCGCGATGTGCCGCTCAACGCGAGCATCGTTGTGGTATTCAGCGAGCCGATCGATGCGGCAACGTTGACGACGGGGGCGGTGCAGCTCTTGCGAGATACGGCCCAGGTGCCGGGAACGGTGCGATTCGCTGACAGCACGCACATCAGAGCGGAGTTTTACCCGGCCGACCTCCTCGCCCCGCAGACAGAGTACCGGCTTGTAATCACCCAGACGGTCCGCGACGTGAACGGCGTTGCGGTGGACTCATCCTTCGAGGTGACGTTTACGACCGGTAGGGCGACCTTAGCGCCCGCGGCCACTTCGCTCGCAGTTCTGGGCCTCCCGGCTTCAGTACCCGCGGGGATCACCGCCCTAGCAGTGACCGCCCGAGATGCGTCCGGCCGCACCGCCACCGGGTACACCGGTACCGTGCATTTCACCTCAACGGACTCGCTCGCCGTGTTGCCCGCGGACTACACTTTCGTGGTCGCCGATGCCGGCATCCACTCCTTCACGGCGACCTTCAAGACCCTCGGCGCGCAAATAGTGACCGCCACTGACGCGGCCACCCGTTCCATCACCGGCGGCGCCCAGGTCACGGTCACGCCCGGGACAGGGGCGCCACTCTCCGTGACCCCGAGGTCCGTGGTCTTCGGCAACCAGACCATTGGTACGACCAGCACGCCGAGGACGGTCACGCTGACCAACACCGGCGGTGCATCGGAGCCGGTTTCTACGATAATGAACGGGTTTAGCTGGACGGACTACGCTGCGAGAAACGATTGTCCATCGACGCTTGGCGCAGGCGCCAGTTGCACGATCAGCATCACCGCAACGCCCGGAGCCTCTGGCCGCCGGACAGGCATCCTCGTAATCGACCAAGACTTGCCGCAAGAGCTCTACGTCAACGTCGACGCCACTGGTACGGGGGGCCTGTCGGTGGCAGTGGTCCCAAACCGATCCGGCACGTTCGGCAAGTTCGCCTACGTGGCGAATTCCAACTCCGGCAACGTCTCGATGTATAACATCAACTCCGCCACGGGGGTCCTGACGCCATTAGTGCCACCCAGGATACCGTCAGGAACCCAGCCCGTGTCTGTGGCCGTGGATCCATCCGGCAAATTCGCCTATGTGGCGAATTTCGGCTCCAACACCGTCTCGATGTTCATCATCGACAGCAGCACCGGGGCCTTGAGGCCGATTGGGTCCCCGGTGCCCGCAGGATTGGGGCCCGTCTCGGTGGCAGTGGCCCCGGATCAATCCGGGAGGTTCGGCAGGTTTGCTTACGTGGCGAATGCCGGCTCCAACGACGTCTCGATGTACTCCATTGACTCGGCTACCGGTGCCCTGACTCCCATAGGGTCAGCGGTGACCGCACAATTTCGCCCCATTTCGGTGGCCGTGCAGACATCCGGCAATTCCGCTTACGTGGCGACTGATGGCTGCCCTGGAACTGAGCAAACCTGTGTCTTGATGTTTACGATCAACGCCGCAACCGGGGCCTTAACGCCCGCGGGAGTGGTAAGTCCCGGTTCATGGTCTCCCGCCTCGATCGCCGTCGATCCGTCTGGAAGGTTCGCCGCGTTGGTTGACGGAGGCTCAAAGGACGTCTGGATGTTCTCCGTGAACGCCACGACCGGGGCCTTAACGGAAACGGCCTTCGCCTCTACACTCCCCTCTCCGACCGCGGTTGCTATCGACCCGTCCGGCAAGTTCGCCTATGTGACGACTGCGGGTCGCGACAGCTCCCCAAGCCCGTGTTCGTATTCGGGCTGCTCGGGCGTCTCGATGTTTATCATCGACACCTCGATGATCGGTACCAACCCGAACGCAGTCTTTACGTTCAAAGGAACATTTGGTGCGGGATCGTATCCGACCTCGATCGCCATCGACCAGTCCGGCAAATTCGCCTATGTGGCGAATTTCGGCTCTCAAACCATTTCGATGTACAGCATCGCCACCGACGGATCCTTGACGCTCATCGGGACGATAGGCACCTGACCGAGTCTCAGGTCTGCTGTGGAATTTCCCTCCGCTTTGCGCAATCCCGCGATCAACAGTCCGTTCAATAGTAGGTGACATGAGACCGTGATCGGGGGGGGGGTGTATGAAGCCGCTTCGCAGACGTTGGATCGTGACGGGTGCGATCACCATTCTGGCCTGCACGAACACGGAGTCCCCCTTGCCGCCCGCGGCAAAGCTCACCTTCACCGTTCAGCCCAGCAACGCGGCAGCCGGTGTTCCGATCAGTCCTGCCGTCGCGGTAGCGATCGAGGACTCGTTCGGCCATGTCGTGACCAGCGCGACGCACGTCGTGACCCTGACGCTCGGTCCGGGCGGAGGTGTGCTGGCAGGCCCGGCGGCGGTGAGTGCAGTGAACGGCGTGGCGACCTTCTCGGCATTGAGCGTCGATAAGGCGGGGACCGGGTACGCGCTCACAGCGGCGGCTCCTGGGCTTGCCGCGGCGACGAGCACCGCGTTCGACATCGCCGTGGGTCCAGCGGCACGGCTGGCGTTCACCGTGCAGCCCAGCAACGCGAATGTGGGGGCGACGATCGCCCCCGCGGTGCAGGTCACGGCGCGGGATGCCGGGGGTAACACGGCGACCGGATTCACGGGCAACGTCACGGTGGCGATCGGTACCAACGCCGGGGTCGGTACACTCTCGGGAACGACGACCGTTCAAGCGGTCGCAGGTGTGGCGAGCTTTGCCGATCTCTCGATTCACAAAGCGGGAACCGGGTACACCCTCACCGCGGTGTCGGGCGTCCTGACGGCGGGCACGAGCGCGCCGTTCACCATCGCCCCTGTCCCCACCGCGTTGCACATCACCACGACGACTACTGGTATGGCGGTTCCGACCGGCTATTCCCTCTGCGTTGACGCCTATTCCGGATCGTACTCCGGCTCCGCCTCCGGGTGCGGCTGGTCGGGCCCGATCGGCGCAAACAGCGCCGTAACGGTGCCGGTGCCGGAGGGCAGTCACTCCGTCGAGCTTGATGGCGTTCCCGGCAACTGCGCGCTGACTGCGGACACCGCCAACCCGCGCATCGTCACGGCGAGCGGTACGACCGACGTGCCGTTCTCAGTCGCGTGCCTGGATACTGGGAGCGTGCACGTCACGGTTACGACAACCGGGACTGACCTTGACCAGAACGGCTACGTCGTATGCGTGAACCGCGCGGCGAACAACTGCGTCTGGGGCCTCCACGTTCTCGCGAACGACGTGGCCTCGATCGGGGGCGTGACGGCCGAGCCGCACACGGTCAGTATCGGTGACGTGGTGGGGAACTGCACGGTCAGCGGCGCCCTCACCCAGGCGGTGACCGTGCCCGCGCACGGCGCTGCCGACGTTCGCTTCGCCATCCAGTGCGTGGCGGCCGAGCGGATCGCGTTTTCGTCACCTGGCACGATTACCGTGGCCCGCCTGGATGGCGTGAGCACCGTTTCGGTCACCCATGGATTCGCCCCGGCTTGGTCTGCGGACGGCACGCGGCTCGCCTACGAGTGCGATCAGGACATTTGTGCAATCAATCCGGACGGTTCGAGCTTCGCGCAGCTCACCACCAACGCGGCGAGCAATCGCCATCCCACCTGGTCGCCCGACGGCTCGAAGATCGCATTCTCCGTGGCGACCGGTGGAGTGCCCGATCTGTGGGTGATGGCCGCAGACGGCTCCGGCGCCGTGCGGCTGACGCAGGGCGTCGGGTTCGTGGGAAGTCCGGCCTGGTCGCCGGACGGAACGAAGATCGCCTTCGATTGTCAGGTGGACGCCGCGAACGACGACATCTGCGTCGTGAATGCCGACGGGACGGGGTTCGCCCGTCTCACGAACGACCCGGCGCGCGATTACGGCGCCGCATGGGAGCGAGACGGCTCGACGCTGGCCTTCGCGACGACGCGCTTCGGGGCGGGGGCGGCCGAGATCGTGCTCATGAGCTCGACCGGCGGAGCCGTGACGCGGATCGGAGCGGGGCTGCCGGGGTCCGAGCCCACCTGGTCGCCGGATGGGTCCCAGCTCGCATTCGTGCGCTTCGACCCGTTCAGGCAAGCCTTCATCTTCGCGGCTCACACGGACGGCACCAACGTGATCACTATCACGTCCGGCGATGGGCCGGCGTGGAAGCCACATCCGTGAGCTGGGCCGCGACGGCCGCCGCAACTCTCGCGCTCTGTTCCGCGATCATGGGTTGCAGTGCGGACCGGGGTCCGGGGCCGGCGGGACCACCCACCATTGTGTCGGTGGCCGTTGTCGCGAACCCGACCAATGTGCTCTCGAGCCTAGTCACCTACACGGCGCCGGGGAGTGACTCGGCCCGCGTGCGGTACTGGTCGGACAGCGAGCCGGCCTTCGAGACGCCTTTCATCCCGGCTGTCGCAGGAACGGGCACGGTGACTGTCCTGGGGCTCCGTCCCCGGTCCGCCTACCACGCGATGCTCGAGGTCGTAACAGCGGGGCGAATGACCGGGAGCGCACCGCTCGAGCTGCGGAGTGGCGACCTCCCTGCGGCTTTGCAGACCGTGCGCCTCGATCTTTCGGGGCCAGGCAGGCCCCCGCCCGGGTTTCTCCTGACCAGCGTTACGGTGGCGGACACGGCGTTCGCGGTCGCCTTCGACCCCGCCGGGGCGATACGGTGGTACCGGGGCTTCCCGGCTCAACCCGGGGAGCACGCTCTGGCCTGCGAGCAGCAGCCCGACGGGAACTTCACGCTGTTCCTGGGAGCGTCGAGCGGCTGGCAGCCCGTCGCGGGGCGCTATTACGAGTTCACTCCGGCCGGAGACCGCGTGGCCACCTACACGGCTGCGGGTGCGTACTACACCGACCCCCACGAGGTGCTGGTCCGGGGCGTCGGAGCCGCGGACACAGCGGTCTACCTCATCGGGTACGACCTCCGCTCGGTGGACCTGACCTCGCTCGGCGGAGGACCTACCCAGGTCGTCGCTGGCCACTCGATCCTGCGACAGTCTGCCGACGGACGCGTGAACTTTGAGTGGAGCGCCTGGGATCACTTCACCCTCGATGACTGGGTGGCCCGGCCGTCGAACCTCTCGCAGACCTCGCAGCTCGATTTCGATCACGCCAACTCCATCGAGCTCGATCCGAGGGGGGACTACGTGGTGTCCTTTGCCGCCGTCACACAGGTGGTGAAGATGGACCACGCGACCGGCGCGCTGCGTTGGCGCTTCGGCGGCCGATTGAACCAGTTCACGCTCGTCGGCGATCCGCTGGGCGGCTTCGGCATCCAGCACGACGTCCGCTTGCTCCCGAACGGCCACCTCCTGCTGTTCGATAACGGGAATTTTCACAACCCGCCGGAGAGCCGTGCCGTCGAGTATCGCCTCGATACGCTCGCGATGACCGCGACTCTCGTATGGGAATCGCGCCACGCTCCCCCGCTGTTCGCACCGTTCGTCGGGTCGGTGCAGCGGTTCCAGAACGGTCACACCCTGATCGGGTACGGAGCGGCGGACATCATGACCGAGGTGTCCGAGGATGGAACCGTGGTCTGGGAGGGACGACTCGATGTCGCCGGGCAAGCGCTCACTGTCTTCTATCGCGTGAGAGAGCTGCCGTCGCTCTATGTTCATCAACAGCCCTGAAGCAAGGGGACAAAGGAGGAGTCTATGACGAGGATTGCTCGGTCAATCCTGCTCACGGTAGCTTTCGGGTCCAGCCTGGTCGCCTGCCAGCAGGAAGCCTCGACGGCTCCTCGGCGCGGCGTAACCGCGGACGTCACGTCGCAGGGGCTGGGCGGCGACGCCGTCTTCACCACCATCCATTTCCCCGGGTCGAGCTTCACCACCGCGCGCGACATCAACGCTCAAGGAGAGATCGTCGGACGCTACGGCGGCGCCGACAATCACACCCACGGCTATCTGCGCGGCCCGGATGGAGCGTTCACGTCGATCGATGTGCCCGGCGCCAACCTCACCGCTGCGCAGGGGATCAACGCCCACCATGAGATCGTGGGGGCGAGCCGATTTCCGGGTGAGCCGGGGGCGACGAGACACGGATTCCTGCGGAGGGCGGACGGTTTCACCACGTTCGATTTCCCCGGCGCCAAGTTCACGTTCCCTCAGGGGATCAACGGTCGCGGCGACATCGTGGGACATTACATCATTGCCGGTGTGACGCACGGCTTTCTGTTGCACGAGGGCAGTTTTACCACGATCGATTTCCCAGGGGCCAGCCTGACGGTCGCCTGGAGGATCAATTCTCGCGGCCAGATCGTGGGAGGCTACACGGATGCCAACGGTGACAATCATGTTTATCTGCTCAGCGAGGGCGGATTCACGACGGTTGCCCTCCCCGATGATCCTCCCGCCTTTCTCGAAACGGGTGGCATCAATGCGCGCGGCGACATCGTAGGCTCGTACTGCGATACCAAGCCCTGTACGGTTGCCAACGTCGATACCCACGGTTTTCTGCTGAGTGAGGGCGAGTTCACGCGGATTGACGTCCCCGGCTTCTTTGGCCCCGTTGCCTTCAGTATCAACGCTCGCGGCGACATTATCGGGAACTACTGCCAGGATAGCGGCTGTACGCTGCCGGCCCTCGGCTTCGTACTGAGCCGGGGGGGACAAGAGCAGGCGGAAGAAGACGAGTAAGCTGGAGCGCTGATCGCGGACCGGCCGCCTGAGGGACTACGGCACCCTCGACCTCTTCCACCCGAGCGACGTCCGATGGAGCGGACAGGTTTGCGCGCCGCGCCGATAAGACCGTCGTTTCGAGCCGAACTGGAGATCGGGCGCTGTGAGTTCTGCTGTGACTTTCTCACGACACTCGGTTGATCTTTGGGCTTGCTGTTACGACACCGATGCCCAGAACGCCGCGTGATTACTACTTGGCGTCGTAACTCGGCCCTCTAGCGATTCGCATGGGGTTCAGGGGGTCGCGGGTTCAAATCCCGCCGTCCCGATTCGTCTAACGCGAAGCACCGTTGGCGATTGCGCTGATGCTGCTTGGTGCTTTGGGAAAACGGTGATGCTGTTTGTGGTGCCGTTTTGCCAACCACCTGACTCCGCATCAGGGGGTCACGGTGGCTGCATTCAACCTCGTCGCTCCCGGCAGAGCCTCAGGACCCGAGGCCGATGCGGCCGAGTAGGACCCGGAAGCGGGGGTCGGACCGAAGCGTTTCGAAGCGGTCATCTACCTTCAGCCATATGAGGTATCCCTCTCGCTCGCGAACGGCTCGGTCCAGCCACTCAAATGCCTTGCCCCGTTCGCCAAGCAAGGCGTAGTCGGCCGCAATGTCGATCGCCAGCGGTCGGGGATATGCGTGACTCGCTTGCCGTTCTGTCTCCCGAAGATCCGCCCACAGCAATGCCCTCTTGGCCTCAGCGTACCCGGACGCGAGATAGGTGCGTTCCACTGACGCGGCCAGTTCGTGCTTGCCGGCAAGTCTCAGCCCCGTTCGCCACTCGCCGAGGGCCTCGTTCAGCATTCCCTTGCGCTCGTAAATCGCCGCGATCCGACGATGACGTGATTCTGAATTCATGTCGGCGTCGGGCACTTGACGGAAAAGCTCGAGCGCTTCGTCGTAACGACCACCCCGGTAGAAGGTACCCGCGAGAGAGCTCCGTTTGTTCGGAGAGAGCGGGTCAAGTTCCAATGCGCGCCGCATCTCTACTAACGCCGCGTCGACCTGGCCCGTTGCGCTGAGATAGTAGCCATACCACTGGTGCGCCATCGCGTTGTTCGGGTCGAGTGCGATGGCTCGCCGCAATTCCTTTTCCGCGGCCGACCAGGACCATTGCAGGTGAAGGTATACGCCTGAGAGTGAGACGTGCGCTTCAGAAAGCGTCTCGTCGAGCTGAATCGCTCTGAGCGCTGTCGGTTTCGCTTTGGACAAGGCCACTTCGGAGGGCCAGAAACCAAAAAAGCCCATGAGGCTGTACGCGTCCGACAGGCCTGCCCACGCCGGTGCATAGCTCGGATCCTTCTGAACGGCTTGCTCGAAGTATTCGATGCTCCTCTTGAGACCTTGCTCAGTCCAATCGTTCCACTCGTAACGACCCTTGAGATACAGGTCGTAGGCGTCGGGGTTCACCGGGCGGGTGCGGTTACTCGACAGCGTACCGCGCGCCGGCGCTGAGACCCTCGCGAGGACTTCCGTTGTGATCGCCCGGGCGATCTCGTCCTGCAGCTCGAGAACATCTTGCAGGCTGCCCTCGTATGTCTCTGCCCAAACGTGGCGGTCACTGGACGCCTCCACCAGCTGCGCCGTCACCCGCACCCGGTTGCCTCCACGCAGCACCGCTCCTTCCACCACGGCGTCCACATTGAGCTGGCGCGCAATGGTGGGCAGGGTCACGTGCGTGCCCTGGTAACTCATGGCCGACATGAGCGAGATCACCCGCAAGCCGCTTGTCTTACCGAGCCTCGTGACGAGAGCTTCAGTCATGCCCGCCGCGAAATAGGCCTGGGCAGAGTCGCCCGAGAGGTCACGGAGGGGCATGACAGCGATGGATTGGATTCGTTCTCCGACGCCCCG
>DASQIB010000145.1:0-11172 GCA_035631795.1 Gemmatimonadales bacterium
CCCGACCCGGAGGCATCTGGGCCGGCAACGGCGATCGTCGTCGGGGAACGTGTGTTCCTGGTGGACGCAGGCCCGGGCGTCGAGCGGCGGCTCGCCGCGGCGCACCTCCCGATCGACGGCGTGACCGCGCTGTTCGTCACCCACCTTCACAGCGATCACACCCTCGGCTATCCCGACCTGATCTTCACGTCGTGGGTGATGGGCAGGAAGGCGCCACTCGAAGCGTATGGCCCCCACGGCCTGCGCGCGATGACAGACCACATCCTCGCCGCCTGGGCGGAGGACATCGACGTGCGCACCAACGGGCTCGAGAAGCGTACGCCGGGCGGTTACCGGGTCGACGTGCACGAGATCAGTCCGGGGGTCGTGTACGACTCGGCGGGCGTGCGCGTGACGGCATTCGCCGTCGAGCATGGGACCTGGCGCGAGGCGTACGGGTATCGGTTCGACACGCCGGGCCGCAGCGTGGCGATCTCCGGTGACACGAAACCGAGCGAGAACCTCGTGCGGGCGGCCGTGGGTGTGGACGTCCTCATACACGAGGTGTATCCCGGCGCGCGCACCGCCCCCAATTCCACCGAGAGCGCGGCGTGGCCCACCTACATGCGCGACTTCCACACCTCGGACGTCGAAGTGGGACAGCTCGCCGCGCGCATCCACCCGAAGCTAGTGATTCTGACGCACATCATCCGCCGCGGCGCGACCGACGAGGAGCTGCTCGCCGGCGTGCGGCAGTCGTTTGACGGTCGGGTGGTCGTGGGGCACGATCTGGAGCGATACTGAACCGCTTCGCGGGAGGTTTGGGGAGGTTACGGAGGTTGGGGGAGGTTGGGGGAGGTTGGGGGAGGTCGGGACGTCAGCGAAGCAACCTCCCCCATCCTCCCCAACCTCCTTTAGTTGAGCTTGGTCGTCCGCCAGAGCAACAAGCCAGCCCCGAGGAGTAGCGCCGCCGTCATGGCGGTGAGACCCACCACCCATCCCCACTGGATCGACAATGAGGGGACGCGGGCTATCACACCAAATCCAACGAACACGGCCGTGGCGCCGGCGACGAGCGTCCAGTCGAGCCAGGACCGATGGGTAGGCGCCGCACCCGCGCTCTCGCCGGCGAGCGCGGCGCGGACGTACGCCGGGTCGATGCCGTAGCGCGAGCCTTCACGCTCCGCAGCCTCCTGCCAGCGGCGATGCTCGCCGCCGGTGGCGGAGGCGAGCGCGATCGCCGCCGCCCCCAGCGCCATCAAGACCGAGCCGCCGATCACTTGGCCGTGCGTCGCCGCGGAACGGCCCTGCAGCTCTCCGAAGACGAGCAGGCCCCACGCCAAGCCCCAGAGCTGATTCGTGTTCGACAGCGGAATGCCGCGGCTGATGCCGATGTACTTGGCGGCATACTGCTGGAATAGGTCTCCCACGACCCACACGAATCCGCCGAGCAACAGCCAGAACAGCACGTCACGGGCGCCGCTGAGCGCCGCCAGGAGCGGGCCGACACCGCCGCGGTCGGTGACGGCGAGCGCGGTCATCATGCCGACCTCACCCACCGTAAAGAAGGTGACGAAGGCGAGCGGGTTCATGCCCGTGAGGTAGGCCTTGCGATACGGGATGTACATCGTGCCCCACAGGGCGCCCGCCGCCAAAGCGGCCGCGACGCCCCGCGCCGCATGTCCGGCCGTCGCGCCGGCCGAGGAGGCGATCGCGAGGAGCGTGGCGCCGACGCACATGAGCACGGCGCCGCCCAACACGCCGAGCCGGCGCGACCAGTCCGCGCCGCGGAGCTCGTTGAAGAACACAGCGCCCCACAGGATGCCGAGCAGGCTGTTCGCGTTCCACAGGGGGAACGCGATGCTGAGCCCGATGTCGCGGATCGCGAATACCGTGAGTGTATTGGCGACGGCCCAGAGGCACCCCGCGAGAATCGCCCAGACCACGAGGTGTGGCGCCTGGCGAACGTCGGCGCCGATCGCCGCGGTGCCCCTGAGCAGCGCCGGAAGGCTCCACCGCGCGAGAAACACGCCAAGCACCATGGTCAGCGAGATCACGACGGGCGAGAGCCCAAGCGTGACCATCTTGGTCGGTGCCTCGGCCGCGCCAAGCCAGGCCCCGGCCGCGAACCCGCTCGCGATGCCCGCGAGCTGCAGGCGCCGCAACCGCCCGGCGTCCAGAGCGACTAGCGGATCCACCAGAGTACCACCAAGCCGAGGAGGAGAACAGCCACGGGCACCCAGAATTGGGCGTCCCGCAGCATCGTCTCGACGCGCCCACGGGGGTTCGGAATCACAACGGCTCCTCGGCGAAATGACAGGCGGCCAGCTGACCGGGCGCCACCTCGCGCAACGCGGGCGGCTCGGTGCGGCAGCGCTCATTCTTCTTGGGATGCGGGCACCGCGGATGAAACGGACACCCGGATGGTGGACGCACCGGTGACGGGACGTCCCCCGCGAGCACGATCCGGTGGCGCTCCGCCCGCGGGTCGGGCACCGGCACGGCAGAGAGCAACGAGGTCGTGTAGGGGTGGCGTGGCGCGGCGTACAACGCGCCGGCGGGGGCGCGCTCGACGATCTTTCCGAGATACATCACGGCGACCTGGTCGGCGATGTGCTTCACGACCGCGAGGTCGTGGGCGATGAACAGGTAGGTGAGCCCCCGTCGCTCTTGCAGCTCCACGAGCAGGTTCAGCACCTGCGCCTGCACGGACACGTCGAGCGCACTCACGGGCTCATCGAGCACGAGGAACTCCGGCTCGACCGACAGCGCCCGCGCGATGCCGACGCGCTGGCGTTGCCCGCCCGAAAGCTCGTGCGGGTAGCTCCGGGCCATACCGGTATTGAGCCCGACCTCCTCGAGCAAGGCCGCGATGCGCCGCTCGGCGTCCGCGCCAGTCGCGATATGATGAATCACGAGGGGTTCGGCCAGCATCTGGCGAATCGTCATGCGCGGGTTCAAGGAGCCGTACGGGTCCTGGAACACGATCTGCATGCGGCGCCGCAGCGCCCGTAGGTCGCGTGGCCCAAGAGTGAGCACGTCGGTGCCGTCGAGCGTGACTCGCCCCCCATCGGCCTCGACCAACCGGAGGACCGCCCGGCCGGTCGTGGATTTCCCGCAGCCCGATTCGCCTACGAGGCCGAGCGTCTGGCCCGGCGGGATCGCGAAGGACACGCCGTCTACCGCCCGCACGACGTTGCGTGGTCGCCCCAGGCCGAGCCAGGCGCGATCGCCCGGGAAGTGCTTCACGAGATCGTGCACGGCCAGGAGGGCCGGGAGGGTAGGGGAGGGGGACGGGGAGGCAGGCGCGTGCATTACGGCTGGTACGCGGGAGACGAGCGCCGCTGGGGCTCGGCGAGCAACCAGCAGCGCGCCGTGTGCGCGCCGGACTCGAGGAGTGGCGGCTCCTCGGCGCGGCAACGGTCCCAGGCGTACGGGCAGCGCGGATGGAACCGGCAGCCGTCCGGCCACGCGGTGGCGGCGGGGACCTGCCCCGGGATGCTGTGGAGCCGGCCCCGCGCGCGGTCCTGCTGCGAAGCGTCGAGTCGCGGCACCGAGGCCAGCAGCCCTTCGGTGTATGGGTGCAACGGGCGCGCGAACAGCTCCACGGTCGACGCCTGCTCCACGACCTGGCCCGCGTACATCACCACCACCCGATCCGCGGTTCCCGCCACCACCCCCAGATCGTGCGTGATGAGCATGACCGCCATGCCGAGCTCCGCCTGCAGCCGCTCGAGCAGCTCGAGGATCTGAGCCTGGATCGTGACGTCGAGCGCGGTCGTGGGCTCGTCGGCGATGAGCAGCTTCGGGTGACACACGAGCGCCATCGCGATCATGACGCGCTGGCGCATGCCGCCGCTCATCTGGTGCGGGTAATGATCCACCCCTTCTTCCGGATCGGGAATGCCGACGAGCTGGAGCATCTCGATGGCGCGGCGCCGGGCCGCCGAGTGGGACAGGTGCTGATGCACGATCGCCGCTTCGGCGATCTGATCGCCCACCGTGAACACAGGGTTGAGCGAGGTCATCGGCTCCTGGAAGATCATCGCGATCTGATTACCACGTACGGCGCGAAGCTCTTTCGGCTCGAGCGTGAGGATGTTGCGTCCCTCGAACTCGATGAAGCTGCCGGGGCGGATGTGCCCGGGTGGCTCGGGGATGAGGCGAAGGATGGAGAGCGAGGTGACCGTCTTGCCGCAGCCCGATTCGCCCACGATGCCGAGTGTCTCCCCGGGTTTGACGTCGAAGGAGACGCCGTCGACCGCCCGGGCCGTGCCGCTGCCGTGCTCGGTCACGAAGTAGGTCTTCAGGTCGCGCACGCGCAGGAGGGGGGGGGACTCCGTCACACCGCCTCCTTGCGGGGGTCGAGCGCATCGCGCAACGCGTCGCCCACGGCGTTCAGGGCCATCACGACCAGGGAGATCGCCAGGCCGGGGAACGTCGCGGACCAGGGCGCGACCGCCATCTTGGACCAGCCGTCGGCGATCATGTTCCCCCAACTGGGCGCGGGCGACGGCACGCCCATCCCGAGAAACGACAGCCCGGCTTCGAGCAGCATCACGTTACCGATGCCCAGCGCCGCCGAAACAATGATCGGCGCGGCGGCGTTGGGCAACACGTGGCGGACGATCACCCGACTCGGTCCCGCACCCAGCGCCCGCGCCGCGGCCACGAACTCCCGCTCGCGCAGGCTCAGGACCTCGGCGCGCACCAGTCGGCTCGTGGCGAACCAGCCCGTGAGTCCGATGACGAGCACGAGCACCGGGACGGCGATGTGGTCCCACAGCGCCACGACCACGAGCAGCGCAAAGATGCGCGGTATCGCGAGGCCGACGTCGACGAGCCGCATCAGGCTCGTATCCACCCAGCCACGAAAGTAGCCCGCCATCGCACCGACGGCCGCGCCGATGGTCACGGCCACCAGCATTGCCAACGCCCCGATGCTCAGCGAGATCCGAGCGCCGTACGCGAGCCGGCTCCAGACGTCCCGGCTTAACGGGTCGGTGCCGAGGATGTAGCGCGTGGTCGGTGCGCGATCCTGCAGATGGTCGATGTCGATCTGCACGTAGGGCTTGTAGGGGGCGACGAGCGGCGCGGCCAACGCGACGGCGACGAAAAACGACAGCACGAAAAGGCCGGGCGCGGCAGTAGGGTGTCGGAAGAACCGCCTGCCGGACGCGCTCGCCCCGGCGCGCCGCCGGATGGCGGCGACGATGACCAGCGCGGTCACGGCGGCGCCGCCGAGCGCGACCCAGTTCCAGACGGTCATGCGCCGCGCACCCGGATTCGGGGGTCGGCGATCGCGTACAGCAGGTCGGCAATCAGGCTGCCCAGGACCACCATGGTGCTCGTGACGATCGCCGCCCCGGTGACGACGTTGTAATCGCGCTGGAATATCGCGTTGACGGCGAGCAGCCCCATCCCTGGCCACGCGAAGACGGTTTCGATCAGGACCGCGCCCGTGAGCAGGAAGGGGAACGCCAATCCGACCAGCGTGATGAACGGAAGGAGCGCGTTCCGCAGAACATGAACGAGCAGGACGCGCCGCTCCGCCAATCCCTTGGCCCGAGCGGTGCGCACGTAATCCTGGCGGATGACCTCGAGCATGGCGGCCCGCTCGAAGCGCGCCGTCCCCGCCGCGCCGACCAGGCCGAGCGTGAGCGCGGGGAGCGTCAGGTGCCAGCAGAAGTCGAGCACGCAGGGAAACGAATCGAACCGGGGACACAGCACGGGATCGTTCAGTCCCCCGGCGGGAAACACGTGCAGCCACTGGGCCAGCAACAGGAGCAGCACGAGCCCGAGCCAGAACGTGGGCATCGAGTTCACGAACAGGGCGATGTTGCCGAGGACGACGTCCCCGACGCTCCGCTCCCGCACCGCCTGGTAGACGCCGAGGGCGAGACCGACAGCGAAGTCGATGAGCAGCGCCGCGAATGCCAGAACGAACGTGTGTGGGATGGCGTCCGCGAGCGCGTCCGCGACGGGGCGGCCCAGCTTGAACGAGACGCCCATGTTGCCGCGCGCCAGGTTCCGAAAGTACAGGACGTACTGCACCGGGAGGGGCCGGTCGAGCCCAAACTCCCGGCGGATCCGCGCGATAGTCTGCTGATCGACACCCTGGCTGTTTTCCGGCAAACCCGGCGACCCGCCGGCGGCATGGATGAGAATGAAGGTGAGGGTGACGACCGCCCACACGATGGCGATCGACGCGGCGATCCGCCGCACCACCCACACGATCACCTAGCGCTCCACGCGATCTCGATCCGTCAGGCGATCAGGGGGAACGCGCCACGTCCGTACGAGGGCCAGCCAGGAATCCGGCCGAATCGTCACGTCGGTGAATCGTTTCTGCACCGCAGCGACGTTCTCCGTGGCGAAGAGGAAGATGCCCGGCGCATCCTGGTTCAGCATCTCGAACGCCGACCTCCAGGCGCGGCGGGCTTGGTCGCGGTTCGCCGCGGCCGTGACGGCACGGTCCACGAGCTGGTCCACCTGCGGGTTGGAATAGCGCCCGTAGTTCGAGCGTCCGAATCCGGCCTTCGTCCACGTCTGCGGGAAGCCCGAGGAGGGCGCCGGATCGGTGTTCCAGCTGTTGAGCAGAGCGTCGAAGCGGCCCGCCCGGGCCCGCTCGTTGAAGACGCTGAAATCGACCTCGTCGAGCTGCACGTCGACGCCGGCCGTGCGGAACGACTCCTGGAGCAAGCGGGCGTACTGGCGACGGATGGCGCTCGTGGTCGGCACCAGCAGCCGGAACGACAGCTCGTGACCGCCCTTATCGCGAATGCCATCACCGTCTGAATCGATCCAGCCGAGGCGCGTGAGCAAGCGCGCGGCCTGGCCGCTGTCGTAGGGAAGCTCTCGGATTTCGGGGTCCCAGATCCACCAGAGCTGCGACATGGGGCCGGGGGGCACGCGCGCGAGGTCGCCGAACACGTTGTGGAGCGGCCGTTCGCGGTCGGTCGCCATCACCAGCGCGCGCCGCAAGTCGCGGTCCCCGAACAGGGGATGCGGCTTCGTGGAATCGCCCGGTGCGGCAAGGTTGAATCCGAGGTAGCCGTACACCGACCCCTTGTACGGGTAGCAGGCGAGCTTCGGGTCCGCGCAGGCGCGCTGGACGTTGTCCGGGGTGATCAAGACCTCGACGGCGTCCGCATCCCCGGTGAGCAGCTGGGTCACCGCCACCTGCTGGTCCGGCGTGAACCGCCAGATGAGCCGCCGGATGTACGGCCGCCCCAGGTAAAACGTCGAGTCCGCGGCAAGCTCGATGCTTTGGCCCGCCTTCCATGCCACGAAGCGATACGGCCCGTCGCCCACGGGGGCCCGCCCGAACGCCGTGCTCCGCCACTGGTTGCGCGGCACCTCGCGCAGCAGGTGCGCGGGCATGATGCGCATGTGGTAGACGGCGTCGTAGAACATCTCGGGGTACCGCTGCCGGAACCGGAACACCACTGTGAGGGAGTCGCGCGTGGTGACGGCGGAGATCTGGCGCAGCGACGACCGGAACGGCGAGTTCACGAGGGTGTCGGTGTACACGTCGTAGGTGAACGCCACGTCCGCCGCGGTCACCGCCTGGCCGTCTTGCCAGTGTGCCCGCGGATCCAGGTGAAACACCAGCGTGGTCGGGGTATCCCATTCCCAGCGCTCGGCGAGCTGCGGCTGGAAATCCTCGTCACCCACCGTGTTTCCCGAGAGACCCAGGTCCGCGAGCTTCATAAAGATCGGCTCCGTCACATCCCGCGTCGTCGCGAATTCACTCACCGGAGGCAGCAGGATGTCCGGCTCGCCCGCGGCGGCGATGACCAGGGTCCCGCAGTGGTCGCCCGTGCAGCCGCCGCGCCGCTCACAGCTTCCGAGCAGCGCGACGCACGCGACGGCGGCGAAGACAGTGGGTCGAGGAGTTTGCATGGCGCCTAAGATTTCACCAGCGCTGTGATGGAGCAAGTGAGCTCCGCGCCCCACGTGGCGATGATTGCATTGGCGACCTCTTCGAAGCTCACACGTCGGCCGAGGACGGCGGACAACGTCGTCTCACCGCCCGCCGTTGACGGCTGCCGGCTTACGATGCTGACGAGGTCCTGTGAGCCGTCCAGCAGGATCGATCCATGCTGCAAGAAGGCGCTCCGCATCCGGACCTGCGCCGAACCGATCAGCTTGCGGCCGGCGACGAGCACCTCGCCCCCGCTGGGCGCCGCGAAGCACGGCGGAGGATGGTGAAGGAGGGAGAAGGATGGTGGAGGTTGGTGGAGGGCCAATGTCGCATCGGCGCCGAGCGACCGCATCGCGGCGGCGAGGCGTTCGTGAATCTTGTGGTACGCTCTCCGCAACCCGCCGAACACGGCGATCGGGGCGGCGACGGCGTAGGTGACCTCGTCCTGGTGCCACACGGCTCGCCCGCCCGTCGGCCGCCGGACGACATCGACGCCGAGGCGGGCGATCGCGTCCTGATCGTATTGGTCCGGGGGCTCGTTTCGCCCCAAAGAGAGGCAGGGAGGGTCGAAGCGGTAGAGGCGGAGAAAGGCTTGGCCCGTGACGTTGGACTCCGCGAGCAGGGCCGCGTCGGAGGCCATGTTCTCCGCACCGGTTCGGCCCGTCTCCTCCTTAATCAGCCGCCAGCGCATACGCCTCCATCGGCGGGCAGACGCAGACCAGATTGCGATCCCCGTACGCACCGTCGACCCGGCTCACAGATGGCCAGACCTTGTGCGCGCGGGTCCACACCGCCGGGAAGGCGGCGCGTTCGCGCGCGTACGGCCGGTCCCACGTATTCGCGATCACGTCCTCCAACGTGTGCGGCGCGTTGGTGAGCACGTTGTTGCCGCGCGGCTGCGTGCCCTGCTCGACCTCCTTGATCTCCTGACGGATCGAGATCAACGCATCGCAAAACCGGTCGAGCTCTTCCTTCGACTCGCTCTCCGTCGGCTCGATCATGAGGGTCCCCGCGACCGGGAAGGACACGGTCGGCGGGTGGAAGCCGTAATCAATGATGCGCTTGGCGATGTCCTCCACCTCGATGCCCGCGGACGTCTTGAATGGCCGACAATCGATGATGCACTCGTGTGCCACGAGGCCGTTCTGGCCGGCGTAGAGCAGCGGATAGTGTGGCGCCAGGCGCCGCGCCACGTAGTTCGCGGCGAGAATGGCGGTCTTGGTCGCCTCGACCAATCCTTCGCGTCCCATGAGCGCGATGTACGCCCACGAGATCGGCAGGATCCACGCGCTGCCCCAGGGCGCGGCCGACACCGTCCCACACGGCTGTTCCTGGCGGAGCGGCACCACCGGGTGGTCCGGGAGGAACGGTCCGAGATGCGCGGCCGCGCAGATCGGCCCCATGCCCGGGCCCCCGCCGCCATGCGGAATGCAGAACGTCTTGTGCAGGTTCAAATGACAGATGTCGGCACCGATGTCCGCGGGGCGCACCAGACCGACCTGGGCGTTCATGTTGGCGCCATCCATGTAGACCTGGCCGCCGTGCGCGTGCACGATCTCGCAGATCTCGCGGATGGACGCTTCGAACACGCCGTGGGTCGAGGGATACGTGACCATCAGGCCGGCGAGCGTGTCCTTATGCTGAGCCGCTTTGCTGCGCAGGTCGGCGACGTCGATGTTGCCGCGGGCATCCGCCTGCACGGGCACCACCTCGAGGCCGGCCATGATGGCGCTCGCGGGATTGGTGCCGTGCGCCGAGGTGGGGATGAGGCACGTGGTCCGGTGCCCCTCGCCGCGCGAGCGGTGGTACGCGCGGATCACGAGCAGGCCCGTGAACTCGCCCTGGGCACCCGAGTTGGGTTGCAGCGAGACCTTCGGGAACCCCGTGATCTCGGCCAACATATCCTCGAGCTGGCGGAACAACGTGCGATAGCCCGTCGCCTGCTCCCGCGGGGCGAACGGGTGGAGTCGATTGAACTCCCGCCACGAAAGGGGGACCATCTCGGTCGTCGCGTTCAGCTTCATAGTGCAGGAGCCGAGCGGGATCATCGCGGACGTGAGCGACAGATCGCGCGCCTCGAGCCGCTTGATATACCGAAGCATCTCCGTCTCGGAGCGGTAGCGGTGGAACACGGGATGCGCGAGGTAGGAGGACGTGCGGCGCAGCGCGTCGGGGATGGACGGATCGGCCTTGGCGCCCAGGTCCTCGACCATGAACGGCAGGACTTCGTTGAGCGAAAACGCCGTGACCAGGTCCGCGAGGTCGCCGAGCGTCGTGGCCTCGTCGAGCGCGACACCCACGCGCGTCGGTGAGATCACGCGGAGGTTGATGCGACGGGCACGGGCCGCATCGAGCAGCCGCGGCAGCGCCCAGGACTCGACCTCCACGCACAGCGTGTCGAAGAACGACGAGTGCACCACGCGGTAGCCGAGCCGCCCAAGGGCCTGGGCGAGCAGGACCGCGAGCGTATGCACCCGCTCGGCGATCCGGCGCAGACCGTCGGGGCCATGGTACACGGCGTACATGCTGGCCATGACCGCGAGCAACACCTGGGCCGTGCAGATGTTGCTCGTGGCCTTCTCCCGGCGGATATGCTGCTCGCGGGTTTGCAGCGCCATGCGGAGGGCGGGGCGGCCCGCGGCGTCCTTCGAGACGCCGATGATGCGGCCGGGGACGTGACGTTTATGCGCCTCGCGGGTGGCGAAGAAGGCGGCGTGCGGCCCGCCGTACCCCATCGGCACGCCGAATCGCTGCGAGTTGCCCACGGCGATGTCCGCCCCCCACTCCCCGGGCGGCGCGAGCAGGGTGAGGGCGAGCAGGTCCGTCGCGACGGTCACGAGGGCACCGACGGCGTGCGCCCGCTCGCCGAAGGACCGGTAGTCCTCGATTTTGCCGTCGGTCGTGGGATACTGCAGCAACGCCCCGATCACCCCCGGACGGAATTCGAAGCCGTTGGGATCCGCGACCACCGTCTGCACGCCCCGCGCCTCGGCCCGTGTCCGCACCACCGCGATCGTCTGGGGGTGGCAGCCCTCCGCAATCATGAACATCGGGGTCGTCCCCGCGGGCACCCGGGCCACGGCCTCCGTGAGGTTCATGGCTTCGGCGGCGGCAGTGGCTTCATCGAGGAGGGAGGCGTTGGCGATCGGAAGGGCGGTGAGATCGGCGACCATCGTCTGGAAGTTGAGCAGGGCCTCGAGTCTGCCCTGCGCGACCTCCGGTTGGTAGGGCGTGTAGGCGGTGTACCACCCCGGGTTCTCGACGAT
>DASQIB010000146.1:0-8107 GCA_035631795.1 Gemmatimonadales bacterium
GTGCCATCCGCTACCCCTGCCGCTGCTTGTGCTTGGGGCTGCGCTTGCAGATGACGCGGATCACGCCGCGCCGTTTGATCACCCTGCAATGCTCACAGATCGGCTTTACGCTAGTCCGGACCTTCAAGACGGGCGCTCCCGCGAAAAATTTTCCAGTTGAGTCTTGAATTGTAGACGGGGCTGTAAGTTCGCGCAAGGGGCGCGATTACGGCGCACTCCGCAACTCGGTCAGGACCCATTCGTCGCCCGATTTCCGAAACCCGAGAAACAACGTTTCGCGCCGCTCGTCACTCGTGCCCGCGACCACGTACCGCCGCTCGAGCTCGGCGTAGCCGCGTTCGGGCTCGACCTCCCGAACGGCGCTCACCGTCAGCCGGCGCTCCGTTCCTCCCCGGAGGTGCCGTCGCAGCAGCTCGAGCGCCTGCGCGCGATCCACCGGAGCCGACGGATCAGCCCCCGGGATCTGGAGTACGACGCTAGGACCTTGGCCCACAATCGCTTCCACGTTGTGCGCCAACCACGCCTGGCGCACACGTTCGGCCGCCTCGGCGAGCGAGCCGCTCCCCTGGGCCCCGGCCCCGCCGACCCCCAAGACGCTGAGCGAGAGCGCCACGACGATTGGGCGTAACATCAGAGGCTCTCCATCAACCGCTGGTACACCCCAACGGGGTCGCCGGCCTGCGTGATCGGACGGCCGACCACGACGTGGGTCGCCCCCAGCCGCACCGCCTCGGTCGCGGTCACCGTACGCGCTTGATCGCCGCTGCCATCACCGTGGGCTCGGATCCCGGGCACGACGATCCAGGGAGCCGGTCCGAGTGCCGCCCGGAGCACCGCGAGCTCGCGGCCCGACGCGACGATACCGCGGAGGCCCGCGGTCACCGCCAGCCGGGCCAGACGCTCCGCCTCGACGCCGAGATCCGGCACACCGCGGCCGACCACGCGCTCGAAGTCGACGGCCTCGTGTGAGGTGAGCACGGTGACCCCCACGAGGGCCAGCTCGCCGGCCACCGCTGCGGCCGCCGCCAGCACCGCGGGCCCGGCGAGCGTGTGCACGGTAGCCATCGTCACGCGCTGGGCGCGCGCGGCTTCGACGCCGCCTGCCACGACGCTCGGGATGTCGTGCCATTTGAGATCGAGGAACACGCGGATCCCGCGGGCCGTAAATTCCCGGACGATCGCCGGCCCCTCCCGGACGTGCAGCGCGGGGCCGAGCTTCGCCCAGCGAAGCCCTGGAAGCCGCGCCGCGAGGTCGAGCGCTTCCCGCCCGCTCGGAAGGTCGAACGCGACGATGAGCTCAGCCACGCGCGAGCTCTCGGGCGATGCGCTGCGGGACGCGCGGGTCTGCGAGCGCCGCGGTCCCGATCGCGACGAGCGACGCACCGGCCGCCAGATACTCGCGCGCGTCGCGAGCGGTTCGGATGCCGCCGACCCCGATGATCGCAATGTCGACCGCCTCCCGCACCTTGCGCGTTGCCAACACGCCGATTGGAAGGAGCGCTGGACCGCTCACGCCACCGGCACCGTTGCCGAGACGGTCGCGCAGCGCGCCAGGGATCGTGTTCACGAGCGTCACGGCGGTCGCGCCTTCTTGTTTCGCGACCTCAGCCATCCCGGCGATGTCCGGCAGAACGGGGGAAAGCTTGACCGCGATCGGTCGCGTCGTGGCGGACCGACAGCGCCGCACTAGCTCCCCTAACCCCTCGCGCGTTGCGCCGAATTCGAGCCCACCGGCGCTCGTGTTGGGACAGGATGCGTTGACCTCGAACGCCGTGATCACGTCCAGGTCCGTGAGACGCTCGATGACGCGCACGTAGTCGTCGACCGTCGCGCCGCCGACATTGACGAGCACGCGCGCGCGCCGGACGTGCCTCGCGAGCCACGGGAGCTCGTGGTCCCGTACCGCCTCGAGCCCGGGATTCGCGAGGCCGACCGCATTGAGCATGCCGCCCGCAAACTCGGCCACGCGCGGCGCAGGGTGTCCTTGCCGGGGCTCGGGAGTGACGGCCTTGGTGACGATGCCACCGAGCGCGTCCAGATCGATCACGCCGAGCACCTCGCGACCGAAGCCGGCCGTGCCGGAAGCGAGCAGGACTGGATTTTGGAAGGTCGCCTCGAACAGCCGAACCGCCGTCACCGCCCCCTCGCCGGAGCCGCGACGGCGAGCTTGCGCTCGAACTCGAGCAGATACGCCACGATGCCGTCGGCGATCGCGCTCGCGATCTTGTGCTGGCCCAGGCTCGATGCGAGGAACGCCCCATCGGTACGATTCGTGGCGAACCCTGTCTCGACAAGGATGGCGGGCCGACGGGCCGTCGTGAGCACCATGAAGCCCGCCTGCTGCACGCCGTGTCCGCCGCCCGGGTGAATGCGCGCGACGGAATCCTGAACGAGCGCGGCGAGCTGGGCCGACTCGCGCAGGTACTCGTTGACCTGGAGGTCACGCAGGATAAAGCCCAGCGGGCCGGTCGCCGCGCTCGACGCACCCGTCTCGAACCGGATCGCGTCGTTCTCGGTCTTGGCGACCCGTTCCTGGTCCTCGGTCTTGGCATCGGACAGAAAGTAGGTCTCGACCCCACTCGCCCGGTCCGCCCGCCGGCCTTCGGGCATCGCGTTCACGTGGATGCTCACGAACAGATCGCAATCGGCGGTGCAGAACGCGCCGCGGTCCGCCAGATCGATGAGCGTGTCCCCCGAACGCGTCAACGACGCACCGATCCCGCGGCGCACGAGCTCCGCCCGCAGGAGACGCGCGATCGCCAGCGTGATGTCCTTCTCGACCAGTCCGTCGGGGAAATACCGCCCGGGATTCCCTGGATCGACACCCCCGTGTCCGGGGTCCACCACGACCGTGTGCCGCAAGCGCAGCCCGGTCAGGGGATTGGGAGCGGGGACGGCGGCCGCCGGCGTCGGATTCGGTGGTGGCACCACGGCTGGCGGTGGCGCCGCAGTCACGGTCCCGGCGACCGGCAGCTCCACCAGGCGGGCGCCACCGCCCGCGGCGTCCCAGCGATACCGGCCGCCGAGCGCCCGCGGCACACAGTCCGCCAGCCAGTTGAGCGGGAGGAAGACGGTGTCGCGCGCGACGTACGGCTCTCCCACGAGTCCGTAGACGACACCGCCGGCGCGCACAAATGGGGCGCCGAGCTCGAAGACGAACACGGTACCCGACAGGCCCACGGCCACGCGAGAGCCCTCGAGCGCCACGATGACGCCGAGCGGCGCCGACAGCAGGGGCGCTGCGACGGCGGGGGTGCCGCGCTCGCTCGTCACCGGCACGGTCGTCTCGCCGCGCCGCGTGGCGATCACTACAGTTTGCACCGGGGGCGCCGGCGCCGCGGTCGCGAGCGTGAACCAAACCAGCACGCTCACGTACGCGTCCCCCCTCCCTTGATGCCGCGTGCGAGCTCGCGCTCGGCAACACGCCGTTTGAGATCCTCGCGTTTGTCATGGAGCTTCTTCGCCTTCGCCAGCGCGATCGCGACCTTCGCGAGGCCGTCCTTGAAATAGAGCTCGAGGGGAACGATCGTGAGCCCCTTCCGGCTCGTGCCGCCGATCAGCTTGCGGATCTCGCTGGCGTGGAGGAGGAGCTTACGGGAGCGGGCGGGCGGAGGGTTGTTGTAACTGCCGGGTCGGTACGCCGCGATCGTCATGCCTCCGAGCCATACCTCGCCGTTGCGCACGTGCGCGTACGCCTCGCCGAGACTGGCCTTGCCTGCGCGCAGCGATTTGACCTCCGTGCCCGTAAGCACGAGGCCCGCCTCCCACGTCTCCAGGAGATGGTAGTCATGTCGCGCCCGCGGATTGCGGGCGATGGAGACTTTGTCCACCGGGCCAGCGCAAAATAGAAACCGTGACGAGAGCGGTCAAGCCAAGAGTTGACTTGAGGTTATACCGCCGTCTATATTCGCCGTTCCGCGCACCAGCCGAAGTGGTGGAACTGGTAGACGCGCTGGCTTCAGGAGCCAGTGGGCGCAAGCCCGTGGGGGTTCGAGTCCCCCCTTCGGCATGAGGGGGAGGTTGTGACGGGTGCCCAACCTCCACCATCAACGCTTCGATCAATATCTCGGCAAGCTCGCGTCCACATTCACCGCCCACGCGTCGATTCCGCCGCGTAGGCTGCGCACTTTGGAGAATCCCGCAGCCTTCAGGATTTCCAGCGCCTTGAGTGAGCGTGACCCCTGATGGCAGTGGGTGACGATCTCGCGGTGGCCGTCCAGCTCGCCGAGGCGGTCCGGGAGCTCGCCGAGCGGAATGAGCTGAGCACCGTCGATGTGCGCGATGGCGTGCTCATGTGGTTCGCGCACGTCGATCACCAGAAGCTCAGGGTTGCGCTCCCACTCCTCGTTGAGCTGCTCCGCGGTTATCTCCGCCCCGTCGTATGACGGCTCGGCCCCGATGCCACAGAACGCCTCGTAATCGATCAGCGCGGTGATCGTGGGGTGACGTCCACAGACGGGGCAATCCGGGTCTTTCTCCAGCTTCAGCTCGCGGAACTGGAGCTTGAGCGCGTCGAACAACACCAAGCGTCCGATGAGCGGCGCGCCCACACCCAGGATGAGCTTGATCGTCTCCATCGCCTGGATCGACCCGATGATGCCGGGCAGCACACCCAGCACGCCTCCTTCCGCGCAGGACGGGACGAGCCCCGGCGGCGGCGGCTCCGAGTAGAGGCAGCGGTAGCAGGGGCCCCGCTTGGCGTAGAACACCGATGCCTGCCCCTCGAAGCGGAAAATGGAGCCGTAGACGTTCGGTTTTTCGAGCAGCACGCAGGCGTCGTTCACGAGGTAGCGCGTCGGGAAATTGTCCGTGCCGTCGGCCACGACGTCGAACTCTCGAATGATGTCGAGTGCGTTCTCCGACGTGAGTCGGGTTTCGAACGGCTCGACCCGCACATTCGGGTTCAGATCGTGGATGCGCGCGGCCGCGGACTCGAGCTTGGGCGTCCCCACCGTGGAGGTCCCGTGCAGGATCTGTCGCTGCAGGTTGGTCTTGTCCACCACGTCGAAGTCCACGATGCCGATCGTCCCGACCCCGGCGGCCGCGAGATAGAGCGCGGCCGGCGATCCCAGGCCGCCCGCGCCCACCAGTAGCACCCGGGCCGCCTTGAGCTTCTTCTGGCCGTCGAGCCCCACATCGGGTAGGATGAGGTGGCGCGAGTACCTGAGGATTTCCTCGTGGGACAACACGGGAGCAGCCTGCGAGGGTAGGGGCGCGGCATGCTGCGTCCCGACGCTCGCGGCGGTCCCACCCGCAATGCTGGGGATGATGGACACCGTGTCGCCCGGCTTTACCGGTGTTTCGCGCTGCGCGAGCTGACGGATGTCGCGGTCGTTCACGTACACGTTGACAAAGCTGCGCAATCGGCCGTCGTCGGCAAAGAGGTGCGGCTTGAGGGTCGCGTGCTCGCCCGTGAGGCGGTCGAGCAGCTCTCCGATATTCCCCCCTTCCACCTCGAGGGCGTCGCGTCCGCCCACGAAGGGACGCAGGGGGGTGGGAATCAGGACTGTCACTGCCATACGACCTTCCGTTCTTCGTTGGTGATCGACTCTTCCTCGAAGGCCCCCCGATCATCCGCGAGGACCCAGCTCTTCATTTCGGCCGCCCGCCCGCGCGCCACTCCTACGATCACGTACGACAGCCGGGGCCAGGCATGGTCCCGGTCGAACGCCGAGGGCGCGGGGGGGTGATCGGGATGCGAGTGGTACACGCCAATGATGTCCAGGCCGTCTCGCTCGAGCCGCGCCTGGGCATGTCGGAACGACTCGGGGTCGATCAGGTAGCGATTGCGGGCCGAGTCGGTCCGCCGGTTCACGAGCGGTACGAGCTGCACGGCGAGCTTGCGGTCCCCATCCACGGCCCCCCCGATCAAGCCGCAGGCTTCCGCCGGGTAGTCGGCTTCGCTGTGGCGGCGGATCGCCGATACGTGCCGCGAATCGAGCACGAGCATCACGCGGGCTCCCCCGGGCGCCGGCGGGACTCGCTCAAGTAGCGAGCCCCCGCGTCCGGCGCGATGACGACGACGACCGCGTCGGTCCCTCGGACCGTCGGACGGTCGGACAGCACGCGCCCGGCCGCCACGAGCGCGGCTCCGGTAGACCATCCCACCAAAACGCCCGCTTCTCTCGACAATCGCGCCACCACAGTCTCCGCTTCCTCGGTCGCCACGAACTCGGTCCGGTCCGGCACGTCGGGATCGTAGATCCCGGGGACGATCGCCGTCGCCAGGTGCTTGAGGCCCTCGAGCCCGTGGAACGGCCCGTCCGGCTGTACGGCGATCAACTGAACCTGGTGGTTCAACTCCCTCAGACGCCGGCCGGTTCCCATCATTGTGCCCGTCGTCCCGAGTCCCGCCACGAAGTGGCTCACGCGACCCGCCGTCTGGCGCCAGATCTCCTCGGCCGTGGTCACGTAGTGCGCTCGCACGTTGGCCGGATGGTTGTACTGATCGGCGTACCAGTAGCGGGCCGGCTCCGCGGCTGCGAGCGCCCGTGCCGCGCGGATCGCTCCGTCCGACCCGTCGAGCGGATCGGTGAAAATCACCTCGGCACCGTACGCTTCGAGGAGCGCCTTGCGCTCGGTGCTCGCATTCCGCGGCACGCACACGGTCACGCCGATCCCGGCCGCGGCGCCGAGCATCGCGTACGCGATGGCGGTGTTGCCACTGGACGCGTCGAGCAGCCGTTTCCCCGGCAACTCACCCCGCGCGATTCCGTCGCGGAGAATGAACAGCGCGGGACGATCCTTCACGGAGCCGCCGGGGTTGAACCATTCCGCTTTGAGAAAAACGGACGGTAGAGGTCGGGCGAGGTCGGTAGAGGGCGGTAGAGGAATGAGGGGTGTATTACCCACCAAACCCCACAGCGCCGGCTCCCGAGGCGCCACCTCTACCGACCTCTTCCGTCCTCTACCGCCCTCTACCGTCGTTTTAATTCCGCTCCCTTCACGATCGGCGCGCCGACGAGATTGCCCCACTCCGTCCACGAGCCATCGTAGTTCCGCACCTTCTTCACCCCCAACAGATACGTGAGGGCGAACCAGGTATGGCTCGACCGCTCCCCGATGCGGCAGTACGCGATCACCTGGTCCTTGCCGTCGATGACCTTCGCGCCCTTGTACAGCTGCGTGAGCTCCTCGTACGACTTGAACGTGCCGTCCGGCGCGACCGCCTGACTCCACGGGATGTTTTTCGCCCCCGGGATGTGGCCGGGCCGCTGGGCGGTCTCGGTCATGCCCGGCGGCGCGATGATCTCCCCGACGAACTCGGGCTTCGAGCGCACGTCCACCAGCGCCGTCTTCTTGGATTTGAGCGCCTTTTCCACGTCCGGGCGTTTGGCGCGGATTGCGGTGTTCATCTTCTTCGGCACCGGGTACGCCGCCCGTCGGACGGTCGGACGGTCGGACACGAGCGGTCGACCTTCCGCGACCCATTTGGCCCTGCCGCCGTTCATGAGCTTGACGTTCGTGTGCCCGTACAACTGCAGTAGCCAGAATGCGAATGCCGCGAACCAGTTGTTGTTATCGCCGTACAGCACCACCGTGGTCTTGGGCGTGACCCCCGCCTCGGAGAGCAGTGTCGCGAACGCGGCTTTGTCGGGGATGTCGCGACGCACGGGGTCGTTGAGCTGCGACTGCCAATTCCAGCCCACCGCGCCCGCGACGTGGCCCGCGTCGTAGGCCGTCGTATCCACGTCGACTTCGATCAAACGGATGCTCGGGTCATTCAGGTGCGCGGCCACCCACTCGGTCGATACGAGCGCTTCGGGATGCGCGTATGCCACGGTTTACCTCCAATTCAGTTAAACCCGACAATGAGAGTCGGGTTTGGCGTCAAAAAAAACATTCGGGACGGCGGGACTAGTTCCCGGCCAGGACCCCGGCGATTTGGTATAGCTCGGGTTCGTCGTGCGTGAGGTCGGCGAGCGAGATGCCGGCCAGCAGATCGTTGATCCGGTACTCGAGCATGCGCCAGACCGGCCGAATGCTGCACGACGCGTCCGGACTACATCGCTGGGGATCGACGGGGTGGAGATCGCAGTTGACTTCGAACGTCACGTGCTCGGAGGCCTGGATCACATCCTTGACGCTGATCGCTTGCGGCTCCCGC
>DASQIB010000147.1:0-15909 GCA_035631795.1 Gemmatimonadales bacterium
GATCGCGCGAATGTCCACCCGAGCGCGCCAGCCGTGCTCTAACTCGCGCTGTGCCTGTTCCCCAAAAAGCGCCTTGGCTAGCTCCTCCGACCACACCCGCTCAAGTTCACGCTGCTCGACAAACTCCCCGAACACAGCCGCGTGAACATGCACAACGCCGTTAGGAGAAACCTCGACACCGAGGAAGCACGCCGTATCGCGACGAGAGCGCTTCGAGTGAGTCTCCGCGTCATGGACCTGGCGCCCCCACGGCAGCCGACGCCACGCGCCCCGGAACGCCCGCCTGACCGCCTCCGCCCGATCACGCAACACACCCCGCACGCGCTCGCGATCGACCTGCTGACCGTCTACCTCACACCGCTCCCGCACCAACTCGGCGTCGAAGTTCGACGCGAAGTCGCGAAACGCAGGGACTGTAACCGTCAGGAGCTTCCACGACTTGCTCAGCGGCCACGGTCCTGGCCCGTCCCATCGTGGCTCCCTTTCCATACGTCGCGTGAACGACCGCACCCGAGCGATCATCTGGCCCGACAAGTCCTGCGCCCGAACGCTCGCGCAGGATGTGCACGTCCGGGCATGACAGAGCCGAGGGGCGAAGTAGTAGGCACCACACCCGCCACACTGGACCCTGACTCCCACCCGGCCGCACTCCTCAAGCGCCGTGGCACGCCGATCCCACCCGCGGCGGCGGATTGCGGCCGCCACCCTCCGCTGATACCGGGCCCGAGATAGTGGCGCCGTTGCTGTGCTTTCGACGGTGCCAGATGTTGCTGAGGAAGTCGCAACAAGAGAAGCGCCCGGCCGGGCCTCGGCCGTGGGATTGCTCGGAGAGATGACTGTGTGTACGTTTGACACTGTGCAAGAGCCTCGATCTCTTGTGCGCCGCTTCCGCCACGGTCAGGGATCGCACCCTGGCCGTTTGGCTTTCTGGAAGTCAGCTAGTGGCGGGGGCTCTGCCCCCTGCACCCCCGCGCAGCTCTGGGGCGGCCCCGGAGCAAAACCCCCGGCCCCACCACCCCGTTCTCGACACTGACGCCGAGATGGAGCGGGCGCCTGGGTCGCCCCAGACGCCCCGCCCGTTTCGCACTACCGAACAACTCCGGTAGCCGCCATGCAGCGGTAGCTGCGAGCACCCGCTGCACGCCCGTTGAAAACGTCCCACCGAAAATCCCACCAGCTACGGTCTATCATCGGGGAGTTCCGGGTGTTCATCAGACCTGAGACGTTTTCCTAAGTCGCCTTCTGCCTGCGTGTGTCCAACATCGGAAGGATTGGCGGGGTCGCTCTTAATCAGTAGGTTCTCGGTTCGATTCCGAGTCGGCCCATGACGACCCATTCAGTCCCGCCATCGACGGGACACTCTGCTCCATTTTTGTGTATTCCCCCTCACTCCGCGGTCTGCTCCATTCCACCAGCCACCAGGAGCGTGCCATGGCCATGCAGTCCTCCATGATCGTGTCGACCACGTTCGACGTTCAGGGCAGGCGCATTCGTGAATACAAGGGTGTTGTACGGGGCATCACCGTTCGCGCGCCAACAATCAGCCAGGGCATCCTCGGGGGGCTCAAGAGCATCATCGGCGGGCAGATCGGCGCCTACACCGAAATGTGCGAACAGGCGCGTCAGACCGCCTATGACCTGATGATCCAGCATGCGCGCGAGCTCGGGGCGAACGGGGTGATTGGGATGAGCTTCGACGCCTCCGAAGTCGCGAGCAAGGCATCCGCGACGGAAGTGTTGTGCTACGGAACGGCGGTGGTCCTCGAATAGCCTTTCATTTGGCCTGCTGGAGTACAGATCGCGCTTCCCACCCCGCTTGTCAGGGTCGGGCGGACACATCATCTGACCCAGGTCGCCGTGCGCCAGGCCGCACGCGTCCAGGTCGGCTTCCGTGGGATATCGCGCGTTCGAGGAGAATTTCCTATTATGGTTTGCGCCCGCGATCCACCCACAAGGAGCTCTCCTTATGCGGGCACTCATTCTCACCCTCATCCTGCTGCCGTACGCAGCTTCCCTCCGTGCGCAGCATGGCGGCGATGTCGAGATCGGTGGGTACGGCAGCTACACGCGGTACGACAGTCGCCTCCAGCTCGACAACCAATTCGGTACCGGTGGCCGGCTCGGCATCTTCCTCGGCGACCATTTCAGCGTCGAGATCGACGGCAACGTCGCGCAACCCCTGTCGCGGTACAGCGGCGTGGGACGGACCACCGTCGCGTTCGGAAGCGCCAGCCTCGTGATCAATTCGGGCGGGCTCTTCATCCTGGGCGGCTACTCCCGCCTCCATATGGGGCCTTCGGCCCCGTACGCGTCGGACCTGAACGCGGTCCACGCCGGGCTCGGCGAACGGATTTTCTTCGTCAGTGACCGCGCGGCCCTGCGGCTGGAAGGCCGGGTCTATTATCGCCCACCGGGCGGGAACCCCGGCAGCCTGGACCGCGTGGTGCACTTCGCCGGGCTTGCGGGCATGTCGTTCCTGCTCGGCCCTGGCGGGAAGTAAACGGCGAGGAGGACTATCCAGGCGGCAACTGCAACAGTCTCAAAAAGACGAATTGATGGTCGCGCGTGGGCATGCTGATGAGATTGCCATTCACCGACCCGACCGTCGTTCCGAGCCCGCTCGGATCGTTCAGGATCAATCGCTGGCCGTCGAACGTGTACGTTCCGGAGGAGAAGACGAACGGTGTCCCGCCCACGCCACTACCGTCTGCATACCGGTAGTTCGGCGTGATGGCCCACGTGTACGTGTTGTCGCCGTGGAGGTCCAGCTCAGCCGCATCCACGCTGTCCGTTGTGGCGTATGTGCCCGAAGGGTCTGGCTTGGCGCAACAGGGCGGCACGTTTCCATCCACCCGCACCACTATGAATTGACCAGCGATCCTCGACGGATCCGTGACACTGCTTCCTCGACACGCGAGCGGGGCAAGGAGTAGGGCACTGAGGGCGAACCAGCGACGCTTCATAGGGCCTCCGGACGACGGGAAGTAAGCAACGCCTACGGCACGAGAACGGACGCGCTGATCGACTTCGTTCGATCGGGTAGGGGCACAAAGCTCATCTGGGTCGGGTAGGCGAGACGTGGATCGAACGCAATTGCCGTGAGCTGCAGCGCGCCGATGGCCGACACCGCTTGGTCGAACAATGCGTCGACCGTAGGCCAGAAGGTATACGGACCAGGCACGGGCTCGCCGGTATCGAACAGCCTGACCGATTGGACCGTGTCGTGGACGACGGCGACCTCGAACGGCCGACCCGCAAAAACATTGAAGCCTCCGCTCTCGGTGAGCACGTAGGAGTACGCCGCAGGCTCATGTGCCGCCCAAATGGCACGGTGCGCCAGCACATTGGCGACCGTGGTGGGAGAGGGTACTTGTGTAGGGGACTCCTGTCGACAGGCGAGCGGAGCAAGGAGTAGGGCACTAAGGGCGAACCAGCGACGCGTCATCGGGACCTCCTTCGCAACTGAGCGTAGCCAAGACTAAGTTGTGATCACGAGACGTTCGAGTCAATTCGCTGAACCGCACGCGACCGTGGCGCGCACGCAACGACTCACAAGGTTCACCTTGGAAATACGACGACACGTGACAGGCATCCGCGAGCACGTCCCCCTCGCCCCGTACACCACGCTCCGCCTCGGCGGCCCGGCGCGCTATTTCATCGAATCCGCCAGTGAGAACGACGTGCGCGCGGCGTTGGCCTTCGGCGCCGATCGTGACGTGCCCGTCTACATCCTCGGCGGCGGCAGCAACGTCGTCTTTCCGGACGCCGGGTTTCCGGGCCTGGTCGTGCGCATCACGATCGGCGGTCTCGACTACCGCGCGGGACCGCTGCCGGAAGTAACCGCTGGTGCCGGCGTCGACTGGGACACGCTGGTGGCGGGCACCGTCGAGCGCGGTTGGACCGGCATCGAATGCCTCTCCGGCATTCCTGGCACGGTCGGCGGTACCCCGATCCAAAATGTCGGCGCGTACGGGCAGGAGGTCGCGGAGACGCTGGTCAGCGTCACCTGCCTGGACCGGACGACGCTCGAACGCAAGACCTTCACCGCCACGGATTGTGCCTTCGGCTATCGCGACAGCCGATTCAAGCGTGGCGACCGGGGCCGATATGTGGTCCTCGACGTGACATTCCGTCTCGCGCGGGACCGGCACCCGGGCATTCGCTACGCTGAGCTCAAGAACGCCGTCGAGCGCGTGCAGGCGCTCGCAGCGCTGGCACCGGCGGAAGGCGTCCACCTCGTCCGTCAGACCGTGCTGACGTTGCGGCGCGGGAAGTCCATGGTCTTGGACCCGAACGATCCGAATACGCGATCGGTCGGCTCGTTCTTCACGAATCCGGTGCTGCCCGTCGCTGCCTTCGCGCAGCTCGAGGCGCGCTGGCGAACTATGCGGGGAGCGCAGTCGTCACCGATTCCCACCTTTCCGGCAGACGGCGCGGTGAAGGTGCCGGCGGGGTGGCTGGTCGAGCAGGCGGGGTTTCCGAAGGGGTTTCGTCGCGGGGGTGCTGGAATCTCGAGTCGCCACGCGCTCGCGCTCGTTAATTTTGGGGGGACGGCTGCCGAGCTGTTGGCCTTAGCCGAAGAGGTGCGCGCTGGTGTGGAGTCGCGTTTCGGCGTGCGTCTCGAGTTCGAGCCGGAGATCGTTGGAGAAGGGCGCGAGTGACGCCCTAGCTGCCTTTGCCCGCTACCTGCCCGATCGCACTGATCAAGTCGTTGAAGTCGTAAGGCTTCATCACGGCGGGCTGGCCGCACTCATCGAGAAAGCGCCGCGTCTCGTCGCGGGCGCGGTCGCCGGTGACGAACACGAACCGCTCGGCGAGCTGGGGACGCTGTTCGCGCAGCTGCTCGTACAGCGCGCGCCCGCCGAGCCGCGGCATCTGCAGGTCGGTGACGACGGCATCGAAGCGGTCGCTCGCGGGGCCGAGCCGCTCGATCGCCTCGAGCCCGTTCTCGACCGCCACCACTTCGTGACCCTCGCGCTCGAGCAAGAGGCGCATCGCCTGCCGGTTCACCGCGTCATCGTCCACCACGAGGATCCGGAGCTTGGGGAGCGCGGGGGTGGCGGCGGTCGTGCGCGCCAGGGGGGCGAGCACGCTCTTCGGGAGCGTGACGACCACTTCGGCGCCGCCACCGGTGCGCGGCCGCAGCCGCAGCGTCCCGCCGGACGACTGCGCCAGCGCGCGTGCGAGCGCGAACTCGATCTCGCCTCCGCCCGCGCTCTGCGTGAACCGGAACGGCGTCACCAGGCGCTGCTCGGCCTCGACCGAGAGTGGCACGCCTGAGTCCCAGAGCGAGATCGCGAGCGAGGGGCCGCTCTCGCTGACGGCGATCCGCAGCTCGCGCGGGGGCTGGCTGTCGCGCAGGCGCCGCAGCGCGAAGTCGAGGAGCTTCATCAGCATCTCGGTGAGCTGGGCCATGGGGCAGGCGACCATCGGCAGCTCGTGCGGGATGCTCCGCACGAGCTTCACCCCCAGCTCCTTCAGCGTCTGCTCGCGCTCGGCGAGTACGCCGTTCAGGACGATGGAGCAGTCGGACGGCTCGGCGGCGCCGATCGGATGCTGGGCGAGCTCGAGGAAGTGCTGGGTGATTTCGGCCGCCCGGCGGACTTCGCCGTGCAACATCATCAAGGCGCGTGCGCGCTCGGGATCGAGCGGGCTGCCGTGCAGGAGGTCCGCGAGGGCCCCGATCGCGGCCAGGCGATTGTTGAGGGCGTTCAGGACGTTCGCCGAGCCCTCGTCGAGTACGACGTGGCGAACTTCGGGCGGTCCAAAACGCGGGGTGGGGACTGGGGGAACGACGGGTGCGGGCGCCGGCGTGCCGCGGGCCGCGCGATGGCGGCCGACGAGCGCACCGATGAATGCGCCGATCAGCGCGCCGAATCCGAACGCGACCCACAGGCCCATGGGGCCCCAATCTAGTGCGGCCCGCAGCCTCGCGCCCGCGTCGGACGCGGGAGTCAAACGTGATCCGGGTCACCGGTTGACCCCTCTCTTGGCGGATTCTACCTTTCCTTTTCGGGCCCTGGTGGTGGAACTGGTAGACACACTGTCTTGAGGGGGCAGCGCCGCAAGGCGTCCCGGTTCGAATCCGGGCCAGGGCATAACGTAGCAGAAGAGAGCATGGCCGGCGTCACTGAGCGCCGGCCATTTGGTTTTAGGAGAGTTGGAAGAACGAGGGGTTTGGGATAGTTCGTACACACCATTTGGTAGAAATGCAGCGTGACCCGGTGAATCGCGGCTTCAGAAGGCGCGGTTGCTCGAGTTGGGTGACGCGAATAACGCGGCGAGGTTCTTGGCTACCGCTGCAGACTTCGCGTAAATGGTCCGCTCTGCGTGATCCATATGCACGTCTTGAACCGCCGGAGCCGGGCAACGAATCGTCAACTAGACAGCCCTACGTATCGCATTATCGCCCGTCGATGCCGCAAAAACAGCCTAGCGATCTCGATTCCACGACCTAATCAGTTGAGGTGACTTAGGAGGCCAACCATGGCTACGCTGTAGCTGGCATACGGTATCTCGCTGGCTGCCATCCTCCTCGGCTTCGTCGCCCTACTGAAGCAGAAGACTCACATCGACCGGCACACGAAGCAGCCAACGGAAAGCGAGCTGCCCATTCTCGGCAAAATGAGGACGAATGCACCGGCACTTGCCTTCGTCTTCCTTGGAGCAGGACTAGCGTTCATCGCCTTTGACGGGTCGTACCCACCGAAGAAAGTGGAGTGGACGGTTCAGGGTTCCTTCGCGAACGTTCCTGGGAAGCACATCGACTGGCCCACCGGCACGCTTGCTGTGCATCCCACAGACATTAAGCCCGAAGTCTCGATGGCCGCCGCGGAAATGACCTGCAGACATGACGATTTCTATTCGCAACCCGTCCGCTTCTCGAGACCGCTGACAACCGCGTTCAAGTCGCCGCGCCTGGGGGCCACAACATCCTCAAGTTGAGTACGGCCTGACGAACTGTCGCGGAGTTTGCCGCCTGGGACGATTCCCGCCCGCCAAGTCTCGCCTCCGTCCGTGGTACGGACAAATGTCCCACCTGGGCCGCTGGCCCAGACTCCGTTTGCATTGACGATGCTCAATCCGTGCAAGCTGGCAGTGGTGTTCGACCTCTGGGGGTTCCACTGCCGGAACGCGGACGCCGCCACAAGACAAGTCAGGAAAATCTGGATTTTCTCGCGCGCCAGTGTACTCGAAAAAAGACTGCAAAGCATGCGCTCCTCAGTTTTCTACTACAAACGATCGGTCATTCTACTGGTCGTCTCTGGCATGAATCCGCGATGCCAACGAAACCTCAGCACCGGCTGGCAAGTCGGCAATCGTCTCATGGATCCCAGGCGAAGCCACAACTGAAAGTTGCCCGACGGTCACCGATTCGGGGGCAGCTGTCGATCACCCTCGATCTCCCTCACGATCTTGCCACCGCGCACTTCAAACAGCTCGAAGTGCTTGAACTCTCTGCCATCCGCGAAACGCTCCCGCCACTCCTGATTTACGAAAGCGCCAAACACGTCGGTGCGCACCAGCACGATTCGCTGACCCTTTATTATGCGCCCGACTGCCGGGTCAGCCTTCATCTGCCGCAGATAGTCGTCGCGCCGTAGCTGATGCGCGCCAGCCGGGTCACCGAACCTCTCGTACGTGAAGACGGAGTCGTAGTTCGCGTACGTGGCGTCGAGATCGTGCCGCTTAAAGGCCTCGTAGGTTCGTTGCGCTACGCGCTCGGGGAGAGTGTCTCGCATCCTGCGTGCGGCACCCTGCGGTCGAGCCTGCGCCGCCGCGCCGAGCGTGCAGAGAGCAAGAACAGTGACGGCGAACAGCCAACGATCGGCTTGCATCGCTCACCTCCCGGTTAGAGCGCCGCCGGAAACGATTTGCCTCATGCTTCTCGCCTCCTCGACCATGCAGCATGCTAATTAATTAGCACTTGAGGCAAAAAAAGGGATCGTGCGACGGGCGCGGCGGCGCGGCCCAGGCGACGTCCATGATCTGGCGTTCGCGACGACTCAGGGTTTCGTGGCCGGCGGGAGGCATGGGCGCCAATATGCTAATCGATTAGCACTTAGGCAACCCGGCACACCGCTTCCCGACAGAAGGAACCGGTGCCCTTGCCTTGCTCCTTGGTGGTGAAGAAGGGCTCGAAAATGTGGGCCTGGGTCTTCGCGTCCATCCCGATGCCGGTGTCGGTCACTGCGAGCATGACGTAGCGCCCCGCTTGGGTAGGGACGTGTTCCGGCGCGTAGGTCTCATCCAGTTCGGCGTCCGCGGTCTCGATAATGAGTTTCCCGCTCCGGGGCATGGCGTCCCGCGCGTTGACGGCGAAGTTCATGATGACTTGCTGGAGCTGCCCCGAATCGGCTTGCACTGCGCCGAGGTCCTGGGCGAGCGTGGTGCGTAGCTCGATGTCCTCCCCGATGAGCTGTCGCAACATCTTCTCGATGTCGCGAACGAGGGCGTTCAGATCGAGGATCTGCGGATCCAGTCGGTCTCTTCCGGCGTGCGCGCGCGGGCGACGAGCAGCGGCGCAACGAGCCCGATGACTCGACCTGTGCGACGCGTTCGAGGTACCAGCATGCGCGCTAGAAGCAGTAGAGGTCGTTCGCGGTGGTGAGCGCACAGCCGACACCAGTGAAACCATCTTCGCCCCCGACCGTCACCGCGCCGAACTGGAGGCCGGGAAGCACGGCGGTGGGCGTCGCGCCAAAGTACTGGCCCCAGCAGTAGAGCTGGTCGCTCGTACTCAAGCCGCAGGCGTTCGCCCATCCGGCCTGGACGTCCGCAAACGCTAATCCTCCGGCGACCTTGACCGGAACGGTGCTCGAGAGCAGCGCCCCATTGCCAAGCGCGCCGTTCAAGCCGTAGCCCCAGCAGTAGGCGTCGCCGCTCATGGCGAGCCCGCAGCTGAAGTGCCCGCCTGCCTGAACGGACTTGAAGGTGTGCCCGCCTTCGACGAGGCGGGGGACGCGACTGCATGGGCCGGGGGGTCGCGGCGGGTCGGGGGGCTGGACCGCCGCGCAGATCGTCACAGTGGAGTCGTTGCCGAGTTGCCCGGCGTCGTTGAATCCCCAGCAGTAGGCGAGGCCTCCCGTGATTACGCCGCAGCTATGCTCGAACCCGGCGCTTACCTCGGTGAAGTTGAGCCCGCCCGCCACCAGCAGTGGCCAGTTACTGCACGAGTTCAGCACGGCGTACATGCAAGTACCGGTGAGCGTATCGCGGCCGAGCTGCCCACCCGAGTTGGCGCCCCAGCAATACGCGTCCCCGCTCGTCGCGATCGCGCAGGTGTGGCGACGCCCTGCGCGGATGCTCGAGAAGAGGTGCCCGCCTACGACCGCCACGGGCTGGAACTTGTCGTCGTCCGTCGTGTAGTTGGGTGAGCCGTCGCCGACCTCGCCATCGAGGTTGCGCCCCCAGCAATACGCCTGCCCCGTGGCCGTGAGGGCACAGTTGTGCCAGTTGGCAGACGGCAACCCGAGTCCGAGTGTCTTGTCGATCGGTGTAAAGCCGCCGGCGGCTCCGAACGGGGCGTAGCCCCAACAGTAGATGTAGCCGGCGAGACTGACGCCGCAGATTTCAGCCGCGCCCCGGCTCATGGCGGTGAAGCCTAGGACGGTAAGCGGCGTGCTGTCGCGAATCGTCGCGATCAGGGCGACGACCCACGTCGTGCCGTGCCGACGCGCTTCCAGGTGCGCCTCTTCCACGTAGTCGGGGCTGACGGCATAACTGTCCGCGACACGCGCGATGTTGGAATCCGCGGATATGATCGATGCAGGGCGACCGACGGAGTTGCCGTAGCGGTCATACGCGCGGGCTTGGACGCCCGCCTCGGAGCCGATATCGGCCATCGTCGTCGACGCCGGCGCGATCGCAAGGCGTGCTGGCGGTCCCGGGAGGGCCGTGGCGTACACGGGCACCTCTGGGAGTCCGCGGACGCGCACCCAAGTCGTCTCCTGGCCCGCGAGCGTGCCGAGCGTCCACATGGTCGATGCGCGGCCTGTGCTATCGGTGAGCGCGAACGGGGGCGAGAAGTTGCCTCCTGGGCTGTGAGTCGCCCACCCGACAACGGCACCCACGTGCGGCGTACCGTCGGCTAGTACGACCTGAGCGACGAGGGCTTGAGCCAACGTGTGGCCGACCGTGTCTGTTTGCCAGCCCCCGAATGGGCGAATGCGTTGGGGGAAAGGCACTAGCGCCTCGGCGGTGAACGTCGCGCTTAGGGTCCCGCAGCAGCTCGCCACGACGGCCTGCTCCCGGGGCTGAAGCTGGAAACCGATTTGCCAGAAAACGAGCCCCAGACCTGTACTGTCAGTGACGGTGGGAAGACGTTGGGCGACCAAGCTCCCGTCGCCCCGCGTCACGTGCCAATCGACTAGCACCCCCGCAACTGGTCGGCCTGCCGTGTCGAGCGCCTGTACCGTGAGCGGAACGCTCAGCACCTCACCTTGCGTCCCTGTTTGGCCGTTCCCCGTGACGATGTTGAGCGCGCTTGGGGGCCCGAACGGGGGTGGCGGCGCGGTGGAGTCGTGGCCACAGTTCGCGGCGAGCAGCGCCGCGACGAGCGCCAGCATTCGGCAGCCGTGCGAGGGTGGATCGGCCCTCACGTCAGAATCCGAAGCAGAAGAGGTCATTCGTGGTTGTGAGCTCGCAACCAGCGAAACCGCTCGCCGCCAGCGCCGCGAACTGCAGGTCCGGTCGCACGGGCGTGGGGCCCCGTCCCAAGAAAACTGGGCCACCCCAGCAGTAGACCTGCCCGCTCGTCGTGAGCCCGCAAGCGCCCCCGCCTCCGGCCTGGATATCGGCGAACGTAAGGCCCCCGGAAACTTTGACCGGCACGTGGCTGGCTGCCGTCCCTCCAGTCGCGAGCCCCCAGCAGTAGCCGTCGCCGTTCATGGCAACGCCGCAGGTGAAGCTTTCCGCCGCCTTGACCGACTTGAACGCGAGCCCGCCTTGCACCAGTAGCGGGACGTAGCTACATGGGTCAGGCGGCGTCGCAGGGCCACACACTGATGTGGTCGAGTCATTCCCGAGCTCGCCAGCTTCGTTGCGGCCCCAGCAGTAGGCGGCGCCGCTCGTGGTAACGCCACAGCTGTGGTCCAGTCCGGCCGTCACTTGCGCGAACGTGAGAGTGCCCGACACGAGAATAGGCGAGTTGCTGCAGCGCAAGCCGTTCCGGGCATACGCCTCGCACGTTGTCGTGACCGTATCGCGCCCCAGCTGCCCGAAGTCGTTCGCGCCCCAGCAATACGCCGCGCCGCTCGTGGCCACGGCGCAGGTATGGTCGGCTCCGGGCCGTACGGTCGCGAACGGCTGGCCGCCGGTAACGGGTGTGGGCAGGAATTGGTGGAGCTCCGTCGCGTAGTTGGAAGACCCGTCGCCGAGCTCGCCGCTCTCGTCGTCGCCCCAGCAGTAGGCCTGGCCGCTCGCCGTCAGCGCGCAGGTGTGTCCATAGGTGTAGGGGAGTTGCAGGCCGAGGCCCGAGGCGATCAGCACCGGATGAAGGCGGTCGGTCGCCGTCCCGTCGCCCAGCCCGCCGGCGGAGTTCGAACCCCAACAATACGTGTCCGCGGCGAGACTCAACCCGCAAAAGCGGGCGCCGCCACTGCTCACGGCGCTGAAACCGAGCATGGTGACGGGGAGGCTGTCGCGCAGCGTGCCGAACTGTTCCCTGATCCACGTCGTGCCGTGACGGCGGCCCACGACCGTGTCCAGGGGGTTGAAACGAAGGATGGTCGTGTCCACTGCGCCGATGCGAACGATGGTCGTATCCGCGGCGCTCAGCGTGACGTCGATCGATACCACGTTGTCATAGCGGTCCCGCGCCTCCGCTAGAGGCACGACGAACTCGTCGATGGCGCCGAGTAGGGGCAGCGGATTCGGCGTGATCGTGAGGTGCGTGGGAGGCCCGGGATACGCGAGGGCGCCCACGAGCACCTGCGGGAATCCCCTGACGCGCACCCAGCTCGTCTGTGCGCCGGCGACGGTCCCCAACGTCCACAGGGTCGACGCGCGACCTAGGTTGTCGGCGCGCGCGAAGGTGGGCGAGAAGTGGCCGCCGGGGGTCGACGTTCCCCACCCGATGACGGCGCCTACGTCAGGCGTCCCGTCCGGGCGCAGTACTTGAACAACGATGGGCTGCGCCAGCGTGTGGCCGACCGTGTCTGCTTGCGATTGGCCGCTGAGGATCGTGAGCTGTTGGGCGAGAGAGAGGACCGCCCGCGCCGTGAACGTCGTCCCTATCAATCCGCAGCAGCTCGCCACGACGCTCTGGGGGCCGAGCGGTCCGAGCTGCCAGAGGACCACGGCCAGGCCCACGCTGTCGGTCACGGTGGGAGCGGCGCTGGAGCGCAGCGACCCCCCACCCGCCACAGTCCAGTCAACCCTCACACCCGCCAATGCGCGGCCTCCCGCGTCCAGCACCTGTACGGTGAGCGGAACGGGGAGGTATAGACCTTCGGGGCCGATTTGAGAGTCGCCGGTGACGGCACGCAGCGCCGCCGGAGGCCCGGATCGCGCAGGGCTAGTGGACGAGTTGCAAGCGAAAACGAGTGTCGCCCCCGACAGGGCGACCATCATCACGAGGCGACGAGGCAAGGGGCCGAGCATTCACACCAGCCATTCGGGAAGCCAAGAGCAGACTCGCCCTGATGCGTGGACGCTGCAAGTGGCGCACCAGCAGGCCAGTTGACGACTCGTGAGCTAATATTGTGGGCCGGCGCGCGGTCCGTAAAGCGTGGGAGGCTTAGCACGGCGCGTGGGAGAATTGACCGGCGCTGTCTCGCAACAGCCCTGCGACGGATGCGTTGCGGCCGCGCAGCACGAGATTTGCGGCACTCAGTTTCGATATGACAGTCGGTCGTACCTCGACGGAGTGAGCCTATGGCTTCTCGGGACCTGGCAGCATCGACCGCCACTGTCGTCCTGCTGTCACTCGTGGTTGCCGGTTGTGGCGGCGAGCCAACCGGATGGATACCACGAGATGGGAGCATCGCGGGGATCGTCTCCGTGTCTGGCGTGTCCTTCGTCCCTCCCGCGTCAGGCACGGTGCTCTCGGCGACCCAAGCAAACGGGCTCGCGTTCCCGGTTCCTCGGCGGCTCCTCGCCGTCGCGCCGTCACTGCATCCGCGGACGCGGGGAACGCTGCTGCGGCGCGTGCCGCGGCCAGCAACCACCTCGAACGAGTTGATCGTCAGCTTCCGCGGCACGGCACTCGGCGCCCCACCCCTAGGCTCGGCGGCGCTGAGGACCGCGGCGCGCGCGGGAGCCTTCGGGCGGGTCATGCGCGCACACCTTGCCGCCGCCATGCCGGCGGGGGCCCAAGTCGCAGGCGTTTCTCCCGCGATACTCACGGCAAGGATCCGCGTCGCCGATGCGACGCTGCGCGATGCGGTCGCGGCCGCGCTGCGCCACGACCCTCAGATCTCGGGTGTGACGCCCAACCGGCTGATCTGGCTGGACCAGGGGCCGTTCTATAAGAGCAGACTCTCAGCCGCGGGCACCGGTCTCACGCCCAACAATCCGCTGTACCCCTATCAGTCTTGGCACTATGGACTGGTCGACCTCCCCCGCGCTTGGGCCATTAGCACCGGAAGCGTTGGAGTGCTCGTGGCAGTGGTGGACGACGGGATCCGCTTCGACCATCCCGCGATCGCCGCGAACCTGACCCATGACGGCTACGACTTCGTCAACAACGTCGACTCACTCCCGCTGTGCGCGGGTGGCCAGATCAGCAACTCGGGGGACGGCGACGGCTACGACCCCGATCCGACGATGCCGTCCGCGTATCGTCTCGATTCCACGGGTACCTGTTTTTTCCCCGACACGATTGCGAACCATGGCCTGCATGTCGCCGGCACCATCGGCGCCGTCGGGAACAACGGTATGGGGGTCACGGGCGTGAACTGGAAGGTGCAGATCCGTCCCGTCCGCGTGCTCGGTGTGGGAGGCTTCGGCACCAGTTACGACGTCGCGCAGGGGGTGCTCTATGCCGCCGGCCTGCCGGCTGACGACGGGAACGGGGGGACCGTTCAGCCGAGCACGGGCGCGCGGATCATCAACCTGAGTCTCGGGGGCCCGGCGAACGACACGACGCTTGCGCGCGCGGTCGCGAGCGCCGTGCAAGCGGGGGCGCTGATCGTGGCGGCGGCGGGGAACGATAGCTCGTCGATCGCCTCATATCCCGCAGCCTATCCGGGCGTGCTGGCGGTTGCGGCGGTCGGCCCGGATGGCGCTCCGGCGCCGTATTCGAATTTCGGTTCGTACGTCGCGCTCAGCGCGCCCGGCGGAAACTTCGGCCTCGGCGACGCGACCGACGGCGTCATGTCGACGATCTGGGACTTCGGCACGAATACGCCCGAATATGCGTGGGCCGAGGGGACCTCGATGGCGACGCCCCACGTCTCGGGGATAGCGGCCCTCGTGTTGTCGCAGGCGCCGTCACTCACCGCGGCCGATCTCCGGTCGCGCCTGTCGACATACGCCGTCGGTCCGGCGAGCAATTACGGGGCGGGCCTTGTCAACGCCTACAACAGCCTGACGAGCCGGCACGGCCCCCCGACCCAACTCTACGCGCGACTCTATGCCGCGAACACGGGCGCCATGAGCCAAACCGTGGCCGCGGCAGCAGATGGTCACTTCCAGTTCGCCGCCGTGGAGGACGGACAGTACTTCGTGTACGCCGGGAGTGACGAGAACCAAGACCACACGATCGGTACCCCTGGGCGATGGTGGGGCGCCTACGGGGGCCCGCAGACCCCGATCCGAGTCACGGCGTTTGGTGGCGGACCGAGCTCCATCGGGTTCTCGATCTACTACCCGTCGGTCGTCGCGAACCACGACCCCACCAGTGCGGGCACGTTGGTGATTGGCGGCTATCTCCAGGGGCGCATCGCCGATCCCAACACGCTCGATGTCTATCTCGTGCCAATTCCGGCGGTCGGCACCTACGCGTTTGAGACCGCCGGGTGGGTGGGTGCGTGCGGCATCGCGCTCGAGGAAGCGACCGCGATTGGCCTGTACGACCACAATGGGCAACTGCTCACGTACACGGGCTTCATCGACCCGCAGAACCTCAATTACTGCTCGCGCCTCACCTTGAACCTCAATCCGGGCAGCTACTTTGTCGGCGTGGCAGGCGCGTTCGGCCATCGCTATCGCCTGCAAGCGCGCGCCGGATCCTGAGGCGGTCAGCTCGAGGAGCCCTTGCCCAAGCGCAGCCCGAGCGCGACGGGGAAAAAGGTGGCCCGGGGAAGCCCGCCCATTGCGGCGACGGCGACGTAACGCGCCTCCAGGAAGACTGAGCCGTAGCGCACCTCGCCCCCGAGCTGCAATGCGGGCTTGAATGCCGAGTTGTGGTTTGTCGCGCTCCCCGACGTGACCCCGATCGAGACGAACCAGAGCCCGACGCCACCGAACAGGGAGGGTGCGACGCGCGAGGCGGGCAGGAAGCGGTAGACGACGGACGCGTCGACACCGAGGAGCGTCATGCTTTCGTCCGAGCCTTGCCCGAGGGCGGTGGTCAGGTCGGCCTTGAGCTGATCGTTCGCGCCGTGTTCGATGTAGCTCGCGTCCACGCGCAGCGCGAGACGCGAATTGGGCCGCTCGAGCGTGAGGCGCCCGCCAGCGGTCCACCCACCGTCGAACCCTTCGCCGCTCGCGGCGGCGTGAAAGTCACCCGTTGGGATCGATCGCCCCAGGACGATCCCGAACGCCTGCCTGGTTTCTTGACCCTGGGCGCATGCTGCACCGATGGCGACCACAAGTGTCAGAGCGACCGCCATGCGCGTGCACGGGGACATGCGGGCCTCCTTCCGCAGGGAGCGGCGACGAGGCCTCAACGTTGCCGTGGATGAGGGCGCGGGGCTAGAGGGCCCCTGCGGTTCCTACGACTGTTCGGGCGGGACGTGCGGGTAT
>DASQIB010000148.1:0-3189 GCA_035631795.1 Gemmatimonadales bacterium
CCGGCGCGGCGCCCGACGGCCCGCACCAGCGTCGGATCGATCCCGGGCAGCGCCTGCCGGCGTTCCAGCGCCTCCCCACCCACCGAGAGGAGGTCCACCACTTCATCCACCGTGAAGCCGAGGACTCTCTTGCCGCCGTCCACTTCGAGGAGCACGATCGTCCCGGATACGCCGCCCCCTCCTGCCTCTGCCGCGGGCTCGTCGGGGGGGGGAGCCTGACGAAGGGCTCGCCACCCTTCCACGATGGTGACGAGGGTGCCTCGCACGTTCATCAGGCCCGCGACCACGGGCGGCGCCCCGGGAATTCGGGTCGGCGTGAGCCGGGGGAGGATCTCCCGAACCCGGTCGGCCTCCGCTGCGCAGACGAGCTGCCCTACCCGAAAAAGGAGTAGTCGGACGACCCTGGCGTCACTCATCCGATGCGAAGAAGCCAAGATACTGCAGGGGGTTGCGTTGAGCAAGCAAACTTGGATCGGCGGCCGCGTTCGCGAGCGCCGGCATGAGATCGCCGGGCCATTCCGATCGGAGCACCAGCCGGGTGCCGGTCGCGGGATGCGGAAACGCGAGTTGGGCGGCGTGCAGCAGCTGCCGGGGCGCGAGGGCCTCGAGCCGCTCGGCCACCTGCCGCTCGGAGGGCGTGACCCGCCGGCTCCCGCCGAACGCATACTCCCGGTCCCCGACCACCGGGTGGCCGACATGGGCCAGGTGCACGCGGATCTGATGCGTGCGGCCCGTGCCCAGCGTGACGCGCAGCAGGTCCGTCTGGGCGAACTTGGCCACCACGCGCGCGTGCGTCACCGCGTGGCGGCCGCCGGCCAGCACCGTCATGCGCTTGCGATCCTTGGGATTGCGCGTGATCGGCGCTTCGATGTCCACGGGGCTGCGCGCGAGATGGCCCCATGCGAGCGCAGCGTACACGCGCTCCACCTCGCGCCGCTCGATCATGCGCGTGAGGCGGCGGTGCGCCTCGTCGGTCTTGGCGATGAGCAGCAGGCCCGACGTGTCGCGGTCGAGACGATGCACGATTCCGGGCCGGCCTTCGGTTCCCACCCCGAGCTCCGTGCCTCGCGCGGTGAGCACATTGACGAGCGTGTCGTCCCAGTGCCCGGGCCCGGGGTGCACCACGAGGCCGGCGGGCTTGTCGAGCACCGCGAGGTGCTCGTCTTCGAAGGCGAACGTGAGCTCCCGATGCGCGGGCGTGTACGCGCGGGGAGGCGGCTCCGCGGGCGGGAGCTCCACGGTCACGACCGCACCGCGCTCGAGCAGGGCCGACGCGCGGAGCGAGCGGCCGTTCGAGGTGACGCGTTTGTCGGCGATGATCCGGGCGGCGACGGTACGGGAGAGCGCGAGCTGGTCGGCGAGAAACCGGTCGAGGCGCTCGGTCTGAGGGGCGAGAACGCAGAAGGTGACCGCGGCCATCAGGGCTCGGCCGCCCGGGCCTCCTTCGCTCGTTCCTGTGCCCGCCCTTCGAGCCAGAGCGACACCGCGAGGGCGATCGCCCCCACCGTGATCGCCGAGTCCGCGACGTTGAACGTCGGCCACCGAGTCGATCCGATCCCCACGTCTACGAAATCCACCACGCCCTGCGCGCTCCGGATGCGATCGATCACATTGCCCACCGCGCCCGCGCACACCAGCGCGAGCGAGGCGATGCGGATCCGGTCGCCGGGTCGCGCGGAGCGCACCATGGACCGCAGCACGAGCAGCGCCACGAGGGCGAGCCCGAAGAAGATCCACCGCGAGTAGGCCCCGAGACACAGCCCGAACGCGGCGCATTGATTGAACACGAGCCGGAGCTGCACGTAGTCGCCGATGACGGACAGCGGGCGCATGGGCGAGAGCAAGGACTCCGCGAGCAATTTGGTGACGACGTCCGCCACCACGATCGCCACCGCGATGCCCCAGAAGAGGCGGCGATTAGCGCCGTTTGCCATCTTCTTCCTTCGCCTTGCAGCGGATGCACAGCCGCGCGTGCGGCAGCGCGTCGAGTCGCTCGAACCCGATCTCCTCGCCACACTGCTCGCACTTGCCGAACTTGTCGGGCGCCTGGTACAACCGCCGCAGGGCCTGGTTCACGTGCCAGAGGTAGCGGCCCTCCTGCGAAGCGAACAGGAACGCCTTCTCGCGCTCCATGGCGTCCGTGCCCTGATCGGCCATGTGGAAAGAGTAGCTCGAGAGGTCGCCGTCGGACGCCTGGAGGCTCGAGTTGAAGGACTCATCGTAGTAGCCGAGCTCCTTCATGACTCGAGCGCGCTCCTCCAGCAGCCGCTTTTCCAGGTGCGTCAGCTGCTTCTTGTTGAGGCCCTTGGTCGCTTTGGGTTTGGATTTCGTCGGCATTATCGCGTACCGCCCTTTCGTCCGTCATGGCGCCGGAGCGCAATCGTCACCCGGCGCGCTTCGATGTCGACTTCCCGCTTCAGATCCGCGTCGTCCAGGACGGCACCGAGGACGATCTTGCGAGTGAGCGTCTCGCCCTCGACGAAGCTCTGGAATGCGGACACCGCCGCCACGATCTCTGCGGCGCCGGCCACGCTGAGCTCGATGCGCGTCGTGTACTCGTACCCTGCCTCCTTGCGGAGGCGTTGCACGCGGTTCACGAGCTCGCGCGCCAACCCTTCTTGAATCAGGTCCTCCGACAGCCGGGGGTCCACGGCGACGACGTACGGGCCGTCGGCCTGGACCGCCCAATCGCTCATCACTTCGCGGGTCACCAGCACGTCTTCCGGCCGGAACTCGAATTCGCCCGCCCGCACGGGCTCACCATGTTCCAGGGCGTCGAGCTCGCCCGCCGTGAGCTGCGACACGGCCGCGGCCGCGCGAGGGGTGTCCTTGCCGTACCGCTTGCCCAGACTCCGGTACTCCGCCTTCCCCTTGAGCCGCACCAGGTCGTGGTCCGACCCTACCACCTCGATGTCCTTGGCGCTCACTTCCGCGGCCAAGATATCTAACAGGTCCGCCAAGGCCGGGCCCCGCACCGCGGCGGGAACGACCACCTTCACCCGAGCCACGGGCTGGCGGACGGGGAGCTGCTTGGTCTCCCGCGCCGCGCGCGCCAGGGAGGCGAGCTTGCGGATCGCCCCCATCGCCTGGAGCAGCTCCGGCGCCCGCCGGCCCCGGTCCGTGGGGAACGGGGCGAGGTGGACCGAGCCTTCCCCCAGCGCCCGGTGGATCCAGTCGCTCACGAACGGC
>DASQIB010000149.1:0-40585 GCA_035631795.1 Gemmatimonadales bacterium
GCTCCCTACTCCCATGAGATACACGTTCAACATCCGAGTCTTGCCCGGAGTCCCGGACGTCTTGGCTATCCGTCGGCTGGCGAGAGCGTTCAACAGGCTCGATTTGCCCACGTTCGAGCGGCCGACGAGGGCGACTTCGGGAAGCGCTGGACTGAGGGAAACGTCGGCCCGCGGGAAGGAGCCGATGAACCGGGGTTCTGCGGTCAGGCTTCTTTCTTCTGGCGCACGCGCTCCGTGACGAGCAGCGGGGGCCGGCCTTCGGTGACGCACTCGGCCGTGATGGCCACCTCGCGTACGTCGTCCCGGCTCGGCAGGTCGAACATGATGTCCGTCATCATCTCCTCGAGGATCGCGCGCAGGCCGCGGGCTCCCGTGCCCCGCTTGATCGCCTTCTGCGCGATGGCCGTCAGGGCGTCCTTCTCGATCGTGAGGCGGACGTCCTCGAGCTCGAAGAGCTTCTGGTATTGTTTGGAGAGCGCGTTCTTAGGCTCGATGAGGATGCGGATGAGGGCGTCCTCGTCGAGCGCGTCGAGGGGTACGGCGACCGGGAGCCGGCCCACGAGCTCCGGAATGAGCCCGTAGCGGAGCAGGTCGTCCGGCTCGACGTCGATAAACGGGTTCTTCTTGAGCTTCTCGGGCGCCCCCGTGGCGACCTCTTCCTTGGTGAAGCCGATCTGGCGCCGGCCAGTGCGCGACTCGATGATCTTCTCCAGACCGTCGAACGCCCCGCCGCAGATGAACAGGATGTCCTTCGTGTTCACCTGGATGTACTCCTGCTGCGGGTGCTTGCGACCGCCCTGGGGTGGCACGCTGGCCACCGTGCCCTCGAGGATCTTGAGGAGCGCCTGTTGCACGCCTTCGCCCGACACGTCGCGGGTGATGCTCGGGTTCTCCGACTTGCGGGCGATCTTGTCGATTTCGTCGATGTAGACGATGCCGCGCTCGGCCTCGGACACGTTGAAGTCCGCGGCCTGGAGCAGCCGTACGAGAATGTTCTCCACGTCCTCGCCGACGTAGCCTGCCTCGGTGAGGGTGGTGGCATCGGCGATCGTGAACGGAACGTCGAGAATGCGGGCGAGCGTCTGGGCGAGCAGGGTCTTGCCCACGCCGGTCGGGCCGATGAGGAGGATGTTCGACTTGTCGAGCTCGACCTCGACCTCGCGGCCCTGGTGCGAGTTGATGCGCTTGTAGTGGTTGTAGACCGCCACGGCGAGGGTCTTCTTGGCCTTCTCCTGCCCGATCACGTACTGGTCCAGCACGTCCTTGATTTCTGAAGGGATGGGGACCTGCGTGATCGCCTCGGAGACCTCCCGCTCCTCATCCTCCGCCAGGATCTCGTTGCAGAGCGCGATACACTCGTTGCAGATGTAGACCGAGGGTCCGGAAATGAATTTCCGGACCGAGTCCTTCGACTTGCCGCAGAAGGAGCAGCGGAGGTGCTTATCGTGGGACATCGGGCCCTAGTATGGGAAAGTCCCCTGGCGGACGCAAGCCATCACTTCTTCTTCCCGTCGTCGATCTCTTGGAAGTTAGCTATGACGTGGTCAATAAGCCCGTAGTCCTTGGCCTCTTCGGCGGACATGAAGCGGTCGCGGTCCATGTCCTTCTCGATCTGCTCCACCTGCTGGCCGGTATGCTTGGCGTACAGCTCGTTGAGCTTGCCGCGCAGGTACAGGATCTCCCGCGCCTGGATCTCGATATCGGCCGCCGTCCCCTGGGTTCCGCCTGAGGGCTGGTGCATCATGATGCGCGCGTGCGGCAGCGCCGAGCGGCGCCCCTTGCGGCCGGCGGCGAGGAGGAACGAGCCCATCGAAGCCGCCATCCCCATGCAGATCGTGTTCACCGGGGCTCGCAGGAATTGCATCGTGTCGTAAATCGCCATGCCGGAGGACACGATGCCGCCCGGCGAATTGATGTACAGGTAGATGTCCCGCTCCGGGTTGTCGGCATCGAGAAACAGCAGCTGTGCGATGATGATGTTCGAGACTTCGTCGTTGATCTGCGTGCCCAGGAACACGATGCGGTCCATGAGCAGCCGGCTGAAGATATCGTATGTGCGCTCGCCGCGACTCGAGCGCTCGATGATGTACGGCGGATAGAGCTGGTTTCTGGTGATCACGTCTGCTCCACGGTGGATTGCGAAAGGAGAAAGGTGAAGACCTTCTCCTCGGTGAGGCCGCGCTCCAGATCGCGCAGCCGCTTGGCCTTCTCGAGCGAGGCGCGCAGCTCGGCCGCCGGCATGCCTCCCCCCCGGCGCGCGGCGAGCTCCGCGATCCGCTGCTCGACCTCCGCGTCGGTGGCCCGCAGGTCGTGGTGCTCCACGAGCCAGTCGAGGATCAGGTCGCGCCGCACCTGTGCCTCGGCCGCCGGCGTGAACTCACGCGAGAAGTCGGGCCAACGGTCCTCGGGAATGCCGTACGCCTGGGCGTAGGTGTAGACGGCTCGCTCGACCAGGGGCCGCGGGGCGGCGACGCGATTCGCCTGCACGATCTGCTCGATCAGATCTCGCCGAACCTGGGCGTCCGCCTCCCGCCCCGCCTCCGTCTCCAGGTCCTCGCGCACCGCTTTCCGCAGGGCCTCCAGCGAATCGAAATCCCCCACCTCGCGCGCGAAGGCGTCGTCGAGCTCGGCGAGCTGCTGCCGCTTCACCTCGTGCAGGGTGATCCGCACGTCGCGGGTTTGCCCGCGCTTCGACTCGTCGGAGAAGTCGCTCGGAAACCGCACGGTCGCGTCGACGGACTCGCCGGGAAGGAGCCCCATGATGCGCTCCTCCACATCGGGAATCGTCTGTCCGCCGCCCAGGACGAGCTGATAGGACTGGGGGTCACGGGCCGCGCCTCCCCCTTCGCGGGTGGCGATCGTCACGTGCACGAGGTCCTTGAGCCTGGGCTTTTCGCCGGGCACGGGCGTCCAGGGCGCCTTCTGCGCGCGGAGCTCCTCGAGCTGGGCGACGACCTGGTCTTCGGTGACCTTGGGGACCTTGCGCTTGAGCGTGAACTTGCCGATCCGCTCCAGCTTGAGGTCGGGCTTCACCTCCACGTGGAACTCGAACGTGAGGGGGGTCCCGGCGTCCCACTTCAGGTTGTGGATGTGAGGATCGGCGACCGGCTTCAAGGCCTCCTGGGCGAGGGCCGCCTTCCAGCTCTCGCGGATCATCTCCTCCAGCGCGTGCTTCCGGATGTCGTCGGCGAACTGCTTACGCACGAGCGCGGGGGGGGCCTTGCCCTTGCGAAAGCCCGGCAGACGAGCGCGCCGCTGGTAATCCGTGGTCGCGCGCTCTTCGGCCTCGCGCACGTGCTCGACCGGCACGGTCACCGCGAGGGAGGCGGCGCCGGGCTCTTCGGACGTTTTCTTGATTACGATTGCCGGCATGATAGGAGTAAATCTAATAGCACCGGGAGCGGCGGGCAGGAACTGCAACTACTAGACGCACAGACGCGCAGCGGTAAATAGTCAGCAGGGTTCAGGAATTCCTGCACCCGGTCTACTGTTCTCCGCTGTGCGTCTGTGCGTCTAGTCTTTGCATGTCCGTTTATTGGTTCCGGCGAATTGCCCGTATTCTGTGGTGCGGTCTCTCTCCCGGTTTCATATCGTCGTTCCTGACCACACTGATCGCTCCGTCCGGCTCGAGCACCGCGAACATCACATCCTCGACGCGCGCCACACCATGCTCGCGGAGCGCCTGCAGCAGCTCGTCGCGCGTGACGCCGGCGCGACGACAGTGCTCGTCCAGAATCCTGCCGTGGTAGATGAGCATGATCCCCTCGCCCGCGATCAGCCTGGCCAGTCGGCGATTCCTGAAGCGCACCTGGTCGATCACCCAGTGCCAGCTCATGAGTACGCCGGCGGCCACGAGGCCGCCCGCCAGGCTCGTATCGGGGCCGACCATCGCGTTCTGAACAGCGTTCGAAATGATGAGGAGGAGGACGAAATCGAAGACCGACAGCTGCCCGAGCGTGCGCTTGCCCGTGAGGCGCAGCCCCACCAGCACGAAGAGGTAGACGACGGACGTCCGGAGCGCGACGTCGAGCAGCGTGTGCAGCGGCGCCGTCATGGCGTGTCGTAGGCCGTCGTGGGTTTCCCGAGCAGATACTTGTCGAACCAGGCCAGAATGTGCTGCAACCGCTCGACGCGATGCATCGGCTTCCCCGAGCGCGACAGCTCGTGCGATTCGCCCGGGAAGCGGACCATCACCGTCGTTTTTTTGAGATACTTGAGCGCGCGGAACAGCGCTTCGCCGCCCTGATTCGGAGGCGCGCGATAGTCTTCATCCCCCAGGATGAACATCAGCGGCGTGGTGACCGAGTCCGCGTAGCGCACCGGGGATCGGACGAGATACTCCTGCGGGTCGCGGAACGGGACGGAGCGGAACCAGGTCGGCTGGAAAAGCGTGAAGTCGGCCGTGTACCAGAAGCCCAGCCAGTCGGCGACGTCGCGCTGCGAGACGGCGGCCTTGAACCGATGCGTGTGGCCCACGGTCCAGTCGGTGAGAAGCCCGCCACCTGAGCCGCCCGTCACGCCGAGCTTGGTCGAGTCCACGTAGCCGCGGCGAATCAGCGAGTCCACGGCAATCATCAGGTCGCGGTAATCGTCACCGGGATACTTGTACTGGATGATGTTGCCGAACTCCTGGCCATAGGTGGTGCTCCCGCGCGGATTGGGGTACACGACCACGTAGCCTTTTGCGGCCATCCATTGCATCTCGTGGAAGAAGATGTAGCCGTACGCGGTGTGCGGTCCGCCGTGGATGTTGAGGATCAGGGGGTACTTCTTGCCCGACGTGAAGCCCACGGGCTTCATGATCCAGGTTTCGACCTTCCGCCCGTCGAAGCTCGTGTACCAGAAATCCTCCGGCGTCACGAGCTGGAGCTTCGAGAACAGCGAGTCGTTGACGTGGGTGAGCTGCGTGAGCCGCTTGGTCTGGGGGTCCAGCGCGTAGGCGTCCGGGAGATGGGTCGGGTCGCCGATGGTCAGCACAAACCGCTTGGCGTCGGGCGTCGCCGTATACGCGAGCACCGCATGATCACCGGTGGTGAGCGGCTCGCGGGCACCCGTTTGGGCGTCGAACCGGATGAGATTCGAGCGGCCATGCTCCGTCGTGGTTACCATCACGTACTTGCCGTCCGCCGACCAGATGTTCGGACTCGAGCCCTCGCCCCCGCGGGGCGGCGCCTGGTCGCCCAGGACGGCCCCACCCATGTCGAAGTCATAGTCGGCCGTGAGGTTCGTTGCCTTGCCGGCGCGTGAAACGAACAGGTCGGATTCCTGGTACGAGCGCGGGGCCTTCGGATTGATCCAGCCGCGGAACGCCACGGCCTTGCCGTCGGGAGAGACGGCGGGGCCGAAGATCGGGCCGTCGATGTCCGCGACGGCGTCCATTGCTCCTCCGGCCGCCGGCACGGAGTAGAAGTCGTTGTCCGGCGGATAGTAGTATGATTCGGCGACGCGGTCGGAGACGAAGTAGATCCGCGCTCCGTCGCGGCTCCACTGCGGGATCTCTTCGTCGTACGTGCCGGATGTCACCTGATGCGCCTTGGCCGGATGCTCGCCCGGCATGGCGGCGGGGACCGTCCAGATGTGACCGTGCTCCGTCGGATCCAAGTAGCCCTCATCGTCCGCCCGGTACTCCGCGAGGGTGATCACCCGCACGTCGCTCTTGGGCTCCTCCTTCTTCTCTGGCTTGTCCGCCTTGGCGATGTCCTCGGGCGTGGTCGAGGTCACGAAGGCGAGCGTCTTCCCGTCGGGCGACCAGGCGGCCGGCCCGGCCCCCTTGGGCAGGTCGGTGAGCTGTTGCGCTTCCCCGCCGGTGAGCGACAAGAGATAGATCTGTGAGTGCCCGTTCTGCGGACGAAGAAACGCAATCGCCGACCCATCCGGTGCCCAGCGGGGCGCCGCATCGTGCGGGCCCGCGGTGATGCGTCGCGGCGGCGACGCCCCGTCGGTGGCCACGAGCCAGAGGCTCGTCTCGTATCCGTCGTGCTTCGCATCCACGGTGACGAGCACGTACGCCGCCTGGCGTCCGTCGGGCGAAATCTGCGGGCTCGCCACCCAGCGAAAGGCGAAGAGGTCGCTGTCCGAGATCGCGCGTTGCTGGGCCGCGAGAGGTACGGCCATGCACGCCGCGACCATGGAGACGCTCGGCAAGAGTCTCATGGTTAGTTCCCCGTGGGCTCGGTCACGTTCGGCAGGGGATACGCGCTCCGCAGAGCGGTGAGGTAGTCGTCATACAGCGCCTTGAGCCCGTCGAACTCCCGCTTCACCGCCGCGCGATAGGGCGCATCAGTAGCAAAGTGGTAGAGCACCGCCGCCATCGTCTGCGCATCCACCAGGAAGCCGTGGTGGCCGACGTCGCCCAACGCGTCCGCTTCCATCTCGAAGGTGTGATAACCACCGTTCGAGCTGTGCGACGTGACGCCCACGCCGGGGATCTGCGTCGCGACGGTGCCCGTCTCCTCGAACGGGAGCGGGCGCCCCGGCTCGTCCTCGACCTTGGTGGCGCCGAACTTCTTCATGTACGCGAACGCGAGATAGTTGAGCGCGGAGACCGAAATCCCGTTCCGTGAGGACGAGTCGACGTCGATGTGCACCTTGGTGCCGGTAGCGAGCGCCGCCCCCTTCGCCGCGTCGTTCACGCGCTCGGTGACCTGGGCCAGATAGACCGGATCGGGATAGCGGATCCAGAGCTCGGCGGCCGTGCGGTCAGGCACGACGTTGGGCGCCTTGCCCCCTTCCGTGATGATCCCCTGGATCTTGGTCTCGGGCCGGACCGTCATGCGGATGCCGTCGATGTTATTGAAGAGCTCGATCAGCGCCTTCAAGGCGTCCCTCCCGTCCCACGCCTGCAGTTGGTGCGCCGGCGCTCCGGAAAAGACGTAATGCATCACGTTGATGTTCATGCAGCAGCTGCCAAAGCCGGGGCCCGGTGCCTGCGTGGCGGTCGACGAATGGGAGCGAATGAGCACGTCGGCGCCCTTGAAGACCCCGGCGTTGTACATCACGGTCTTGGCTGCCGGCGAAGCGAGCTCCTCGGCTGGCGTGCCGTACACCGTCACGGTGCCGGGCGTCTTCGACGCGGTGAGGAACTCGGCCACGGCGACGGCCGCGGCGATTCCCACGGGGCCTTGCGCGCTGTGCTGATCGCCGTGGAAGTCGCGACTCGTGCCGCGGAGGGCGTCGTACTCGAGAATGACCCCCAGGTTTGGACCGGGCGTGCCCTTGGTGTACCGGGCGATGAACGCCGTCTTCAGGCCGGCCACGCCCATCTCGACGGCGAAGTCGTGCGCCTTGAGATAATCGGTCAGGATCTTCACCGACCGCTCTTCTTTCCATCCAGTCTCGGGGTGGCGCGTGATGTCATCCGCCATCGCGATGAGCTCTTTATCCATCAGCTCCTTGGCGCGGGCGATGACCGCGTCGCGGCGCGGATCGCGGGCGCTGGTGAGCCGCGTGACGAGCTGCGATATGGCGAGCGAGCGCTTGAGATCGCCCATCCGTCGGATGACATCCGCGGCGGCGGTCTTTTCGGTTGGCGTCTCCTGGGCAGCAGCGGCACGGGGAATGGCCACGACGAGCGCGGCCAGCAGTGTAATGGGAAGAGCACCACGCATGGGGAATCCCTCGGAGTCAGGTGCCGAACGAGTGTGATGGAGCGGGCAAAGTTACCGGGCAGGACGGGCGACGCCAGCGTGGCGGGCGGCCGGCTCTTGCCCTGCGCGTCGGGCCCGTCCTACCTTGACCCCGTGAGCCTGAAGATCGTGTTCAACGGCGCCGAGTACGACAGCGTCGAGGCGATGCCGCCCGACGTGCGGGCGCAGTACGACAAGGTGCTCGAGAGCCTCAAGAAGACCGGTGGCGACGAGGTGCTCTCGGCGTTGCAACGTGTATCGAGCGGAAGCGGAGGGCTCAGCGGGACGATCAAGACCACGTACAGAGAGACCTCTTCAGGCGCATTGCGACGGCCTCCCCCGCCTCCCGTGATCGAAGACGACCAGACACGACGGGCGGGGGTCTTCCGGATTCTTATGTGGATGGCGCTCGGAGCCGCGATCGCCTGGTGGCTACTCCGCCGTTGAGAGCCGTCAGTCAGCCCGCCGCTCGCGCTCTCGCTGATCCAGCCAGTTCTTCACCGCAAACCCTAGCGACACGCCGAAACCAGCACTCGCGATCTCGAGTAGCAGTCGTCCGGTAATGAGAAGCGCGCTCATCTGAATCTTCCCTTTGTCCGTAAACGGTGAGTCTCTGTTGCAAGAAAACCGACGCCCCCGCGCGGCGAGCTCGGCGCGGGGGCGGTGTGACCAACCGGGCAGGATCTGAACCTCAGCTCCGACGCACTCCCTCGCGCGACGCCGCGCTATTACACGGGTGCTTACAAGGATTGTGCCAGACCGCGCGTAGGCCCATCAACCCTGCATACTCGGTGCGTTGGGTCATGTTCCGAGTATAGCGAGCGACCACCTCGATGGTACTACCGACTGTGCGGAGTTCCCGACACCCGTTCGGGGGGGGAGGGGAGCGGTGCGGGAAAGCGCCACCGGCCCCGCAAAGTGCCTTGCGCCGGTGAATCTTTCGCGCCCAGCTTAAGCGTAATTTGGCCATGACCTTCAAGTCCCCGCTCTGGTATCCCGCGGCCATCCTGCTGACGGCCATCAACCTGGTTGGCGTGGGCTTCGCGGCCGCCTCGACGGAGGCGTGGCACGCCGCCGTCCACGCGACGCTCGCGCTGGCGTTCGGGCTCTGGGCGCAGCGCCTGCGCCAGCGCCGTGGCCAGGGCGGGAGCGAGGTCGAGGCTCGCCTCGAATCGCTCGAAGGGGACATGGCCAGGCTCGAATCACTCGAAGCCGACATGAGCAAGCTGCGGCAGGACCTGGGCGAGGCGCACGAACGCTTGGACTTCGCAGAGCGAATGCTGGCGCAGGGAAAGGACAAGCCTCGGGTGGGTCCAACCTGAGTCGTCAATGCCCGGGGCGAGAGTCGAACTCGCACGGGGTCGCCCCCAACGGCTCCTAAGGCCGCCGCGTCTGCCGTTCCGCCACCCGGGCCTCGTTCCAATCTAACCGCTGTTCCACGAAGCGCTCTCGAGAAACGCAGTTATGCTTGAGGCCGTAAGGCTGGCACACTCGTCACGCCGGAGGGCACGTGCACCTCGCGCCGCTCATCCTCGCCGTCGCCGTCCTGCAGGGTCAAGCCGATTGGCCAGTCTACGGACACGACGCGGGCGGCAGCCGCTTCTCACCCGCCGCGCAGATCACGAGAGGTAACGTCAACCGGCTCACCGTCGCTTGGACCTACCGTACCGGGGAGACCGATGCCCGGTTCAAAACCGACAAGCCGACGGCGTTCGAGGCCACGCCGCTGGTGGTGGACGGCACGATGTACCTCGGGACGCCGCTCGGGCGCGTGATCGCTCTCGATCCCGCCACCGGCCGAGAACGCTGGGTGTTCGATCCGAAGATCCGGCGCGACGTGACGTACGGCGACTTCGCGAGTCGCGGGGTCTCCACCTGGGTCGACGCGGCGGCGCCGGCGGGGTTGCCGTGCCGTCGACGGATCTTCGTGGCCGACGCGCAATCGGAACTGATCGCGCTCGACGCGCGGGATGGCCGGCCCTGCGCGGGGTTCGGGCGCGGGGGCAAGGTCGATCTCAAGGCCGGGCTCCGCATCGCGCCGTTCGAGCCCGCCGCGTACTCGGTGACGTCGCCGCCCGTGGTGATCCACGATCTGGTGATCACCGGGTCCTCGATCGCCGACAACAGCCGGCCCAATCCCGCGAGCGGCGAAGTGCGCGCGTACGACGCCCGGAGCGGCGCTCTCAAGTGGACCTGGGACCCGATTCCCCAGGATCCGAAGGATCCGGCATACGACCAATGGCGCGGAGCGTTGGGCCACAAGACGGGCGCGGCCAACGCCTGGTCGATACTCGTAGCGGATCCCGAGCGGGATCTCGTGTTCGTCCCCACCGGGAGCGCCGCGCCCGACTACTATGGCGTGCTCCGGCTCGGCGACAACCGCTACGCCAACTCGATCGTCGCGCTTCGGGCCTCGACGGGAGCTCTGGTGTGGGCCTTCCAGACCGTGCACCACGACCTCTGGGATTACGACAACGCGTCGCCACCCGCGCTGGTGACGCTCACGCGCGATGGAGTCCAGCGGCCGGCCGTGCTCCAGGCGACCAAGACCGGGATGCTCTTCGTGCTCGATCGCGCGACCGGCAAGCCGCTCTTCCCCGTCGAGGAGCGCCCGGTGCCGGCGAGTGATATCCCGGGCGAAGAGGCGTCCCGTACGCAGCCATTCACGTCGGTGATTCCACCGCTTTCACCGCATCGGTTTACCAGCGATCAGGTCTGGGGCGCCACCGACGCCGACCGGGCCGCGTGTCACGCCGCTATCGACAGCTTACGCAACGAGGGGATCTTCACGCCGCCGAGCGTCCGGGGAACGCTCGCCATGCCGTCCAACATCGGCGGGGCGCATTGGGGTGGCGTGGCCGTCGATCCGACTCGGCAGATCGCGGTCGTGCCGGTGAACCGAATCGCGGCCGTGGTGCAGCTGATTCCCAGAGAAGCATTCGACCACGAGAAGTCGATGGCCGACGACAAGCGGCTCGGGCGCGACTACGAGTACAACGGCATGCAGGGTACGCCGTACGTCATGCGACGCCGCATGATCCTGAGCCCCTCAGGCATGCCGTGCACGCCGCCGCCGTTCGGCACGCTCGTCGCGATCGATTTGAAGACGGGTGGTCGACGGTGGGAAGTGCCGCTCGGTTCCTTTACCAGGCTCTTCCCACCGGAGCAGGCCGCGAAGATCCCCGCCGACTGGGGCTCCCCCAATCTCGGCGGCCCGATCGTGACCGCGGGTGGCATCGTGTTTATCGGCGCCGCGATCGACCGCTCGCTCCATGCCTACGACATCGAGACCGGGCGCGAGCTCTGGCGCGGCCCCCTGCCCGAAAGCGGCAAGGCCACGCCCATGACATACGAGGCCGCTGGCGAGCAATTCGTGGCGATCGCGGTGGGTGGGGGCGGCGTGTTCGGAGCGGGGGACTACGTCGTCGCGTTCCACCTTGGCCGTTGAGCCGTGGTCAGTGCCAGAAGTGCCAGACCGTGTAGATGAGGAGTCCGACGAGTCCGCCGACGAGCGTGCCGTTGATGCGGACGAACTGGAGATCTCGTCCCACGGCCAGCTCGAACCGTCGCGACGTCGCTTCCGGGTCCCAGCCGGCCACGGTCTGCGCGATCAAGTCCCCGATCTCGTGCCGATAGCGCTCGACCACCTTGGATGAGACGTCGATGATCACGTCGTCGATTTCCGCCAGGAGGGCCGCGTTGGCGAGCAGCGCGGCGCCGAAGTCGGCGAGCCCGCGCTCGAGCGGGGTGGGCGCGGCCCCGTCCTCGCGGGTGGCGTAGGTCACGATCGCGCGCCGGGTGGCCTCCCACAGGCGCGCGGACAGCTCGGCGACGGAAGGGTCGGCGAGCCATTCTTCCTTCATCGCCTCGGCCTTGGCGATCACGTCCGGCGAGTACTGGAGGCGATCCACGAAGTCCCGCAACGCGGAGTCGAAGGCCTTGCGCAATGGGTGACGCGGGTCGGCGCCGATGGCCCGCAGCAGCGCCTCCGTCACCTCGATGATTCGCTGGTAGATCTTGTCGTCCACCACGCCCGGCACCCACCACGGGCTCTCGGCCCGCACCTTTTCCCGGATGAACTCCCGGCTGTCCGAGATCGCCTGGGCGGCGATACGCACGGCCTCGTTCAAGAACCCCTGGTGGTGCTCGCCTTCGAGCACGAGCGCGAGGGTGCGGCCCAGCGCGGGTGCCACGCGCGTGGCCCGCACCCGCGTGCTCACGACCTGACGCACCAGCTCGCGCGCGTCGTCGTCGGGCAGAGCCTCGAGCGTCTTGGCGCGGCCGCCCGCCAGCTGCCGGGCAATCTGCCGCCTGTGCTCGGGGTCGGAGAGCCAGCGGGCCGCGCGCTCCGCGGGGTGGACCGCGCGCAGGATCAGGGCGATCACGACGCGCGAGAGGAAATGATTCTGCACGAAGTTGCCGAGGATGCGCCCGATGCGCTCCTTGCGGGTGGCGACGATAGCGGTGTGCGGAATCGGCAGGCCGAGGGGGTGGCGGAACAGGGCAGTCACGGCGAACCAGTCGGCCAGACCGCCCACCAGGGATGCCTCGGCGGTGGCGCGCACGTACCCGAGCCACGGATAGGCGCTCTCGAGCAGGCTCGCGCCGACGAAGATCGCCGCGGCGAGCGCCAGGAGGCCCGTGGCCCGGCGCTTCATCGCGTCGAGTTGGACCTGGCGGACCGCATCGTCGGGCCGCGACCAGGCCGGCGTGGAAGCCGGGACCGGCGCTATTTCTTGAGCCATCGAGCCAAGATAACGCGCTGACGGGATCCTCATGCGTTCACACGCTGTCTTAAGACATCCTTAATGCTTCTCCGGCTACCGTTTTGGCCATGCTGGATATCGCCTACGTCGCCCTGACGCTCGCTTTCTTTGGCCTCATGCTCGCGTACGTCCGCGGTTGCGAGCGGCTGGGCCGTGGACAGGACAGCGAGGAGCGAGCCCCATGACCCTCGAGACCTTGATCGGCGGTGTCACCGCCCTCGCAATCCTCGTGTACCTCGTGTACACGCTGCTCCGACCGGAGAAGTTCTGAGATGACCGTCAACGGCTGGCTGCAGATCGCGTTCTACTCGATCGCGCTGCTCCTGGTCACGAAGCCGCTCGGCCTGTACATGCTGAAGGTGTATGACGGCTCGCTCACATGGCTTCGGCCGGTGGAGCGCGTGCTATATCGACTCGCGGGCATCGACCCCGAGGAAGATCAGCACTGGACCCGCTACGCCGCCTCCATGTTGATTTTCAGCTTGGTCTCGATGCTCCTGACCTACGCGGTGCTGCGGTTACAGCACCTGCTCCCGCTCAATCCTCAGGGCCTCGCGGCCGTCCGGGACCGCCAGGCGTTCGAGACCTCGGCGTCGTTCACCACGAACACGAACTGGCAGTCCTACTCGGGTGAGACGACGATGTCGTATTTCTCGCAGATGACTCAGCTCGCGTTCCACAACTTCATGTCTGCCGCCGCGGGCGTGGCGGTTGCGGTGGCCTTCGTGCGCGGGATCGTGCGGCGGTCGGCAGGCCGGCTGGGGAACTTCTGGGCCGATCTCGTGCGCGGCACACTCTATCTGTTCCTGCCACTCAGCGCACTGCTGGCACTGCTGTTCGTGCAACAGGGTGTGATTCAGAACTTCGCCCATTACGTCACGGTGACGACGGTGGAGGGCGCGAAGCAGGTGCTTGCGATGGGGCCGGTGGCAAGCCAGGAGGCGATCAAGCAGCTCGGGACGAACGGCGGCGGCTTTTTCAATGCCAACTCGGCCCACCCCTTCGAGAACCCGACGCCGTGGACAAACTTCTGGCAGATGCTCGCGATCTTCGCGGTTTCAGCCGGTCTGACGTACACCTACGGCCGGATGGCAAAGAATCAGAAGCACGGCTGGGCGTTGTGGGCGGCGATGTACGTGCTGTTCATCGGCGGCGTGGCGACGGCGTATTGGGCCGAGGCGCGCGGCAACCCGATTCACGCCGCGCGCGGCGTGGACGTCGTCGCATCCGCGACGAATCCCGGCGGCAACATGGAAGGCAAGGAAGTCCGCTTCGGGATCGCCAACTCGGCGTTGTATGCGACCATGACCACCGATGCGTCGTGTGGGTGCGTCAACTCGATGCACGATTCCTATACGCCGGTGGGCGGTCTCGTGCCGCTCGTCAACATGCAGTTTGGGGAGCTGGTCTACGGAGGCGTAGGCGCCGGCCTGTATGGGATGCTCGTGATGGTGATCCTGACGGTCTTCATTGCGGGCCTCATGGTTGGACGCACGCCTGAGTATCTCGGCAAGAAAATCCAGGCGCGCGAGGTGCAGATGGCGACGCTGTACGTGCTCGTCTTTGCGGGAGCGGTGCTCACGCTGTCCGCCATCGCGGCAGTGACATCCGCCGGGCTCGCGGGGCGCAACAACCTCGGTCCCCATGGGCTCTCGGAAATCGTCTACGCCTTCACGTCCACCGCTGCCAACAACGGTAGCGCTTTCGCCGGCCTCACCGGCTCGACGTACTTCTACAACACGCTCCTCGGGCTGAACACGCTCATCGGACGGTTCGCGATGCAGGTGCCCATGCTGGCCCTCGCGGGCTTCCTGGCCGAAAAGAAGATCGTGCCCGAGTCGGCGGGCACGTTCCCGGTGACGACCCCGCTGTTCGTGGTGCTCCTGATCTCAGTGATCCTGATCGTCAGCGCGCTCACCTTCTTGCCGGCGCTCTCGCTCGGGCCGATCGTCGAGCATTTCCTGATGCAGGCGGGGAGGCTGTTCTAGTATGGCGCTCACCAAGCGGCCGCTGTTCGATCCGCCCATTGTCAAGCAGGCGGTACGCGACGCCTTCGCCAAGACAGTGAACCTGCGCCACATGGTGCGGAACCCCGTGATGTTCGTGGTACTCGTGGGCAGCGCGCTGACCACGCTCGTCTTGATCCGCGACATTGCGACCGGCGCCGGCGACGTGGGCTTCACGCTCCAGATCGCGCTGTGGCTCTGGTTCACGGTGGTGTTCGCGAACTTCGCTGAAGCCATGGCCGAAGGACGTGGGAAGGCGCAGGCGGAAACGCTGCGCAAGTCGCGCACGCAGACGACCGCCAAGCGGCTCAGCAACGCCCACGATCGCAGCTCAATCGAGTTTGTGCCCGGCGCAATGCTGCGCCGGGGCCACGTGGTCCTCTGCACGCCAGGGGACATGATCCCCGGCGACGGTGAGGTGATCGAGGGGGTCGCCTCGGTGGACGAGTCGGCGATCACGGGAGAGTCTGCTCCGGTGATCCGGGAGTCTGGCGGAGACCGTTCCGCGGTCACCGGTGGCACGAAAGTCCTGTCGGACTTCCTGGTCATCCGGATCACCGCCAATCCGGGCGAGACGTTCCTCGATCGTATGATCACGCTCGTAGAGGGGGCAAAGCGGCAGAAGACACCCAACGAAATCGCGCTGATCATTCTCCTCTCCGGTCTCACGATCATCTTCCTGTTCGCGGTCGTGACGCTGCAGCCGTTCGCGATCTATTCGGGCGGCTCCGTATCGATCCCCATCCTTGTGTCGCTACTCGTGTGTCTCATCCCGACGACGATCGGTGGATTGCTGTCCGCGATCGGCATCGCGGGGATGGATCGCATGATCCAGCACAACGTGATCGCAATGAGCGGTCGCGCGGTGGAGGCGGCGGGCGACGTCAACACGCTGCTGCTCGACAAGACGGGTACGATCACGCTCGGCAATCGCCAAGCCGTGGAGTTCGTCCCGGCGCCCGGCGTCACCCGCGACTACCTGGCGGACCGCGCTCAGCTTGCTTCCTTGCCGGACGAGACGCCGGAAGGCCGGAGCATCGTCGTGCTGGCGAAGCAGTTCGGGCTGCGCGGTCGACCCCTCTCTGAAGGAGTGCGCGGTCATCTCGAGCTGGTGGCGTTTTCCGCCGCCACTCGGATGAGCGGCGTCAACGCGCGGGGCCTCGAGCTGCGAAAGGGAGCGGCTGAAGCGATCGGGCACTGGCTACGCCAGCACGGCGCCGAGACGCCGCCGCTCCTCACCACGGAAGTCGAGCGCATCGCGAAAGCGGGCGGGACACCGCTGGTCGTCGCGGAGCGCGAGAACGGCAGGGCCCGCGCCCTCGGCGTGATCTACCTGAAGGACGTGGTGAAGGGCGGGATGCGGGAGCGCTTCGGCCAGCTCCGCGCGATGGGCATCCGGACGGTCATGATCACTGGTGACAATCAGCTCACCGCCGCGGCCATTGCCGCGGAAGCGGGCGTGGATGACTTCCTCGCCGAGGCCACGCCGGAAGACAAAATGGCGTTGATCAAGCGCGAGCAGGGCGGGGGACGGCTCGTCGCGATGACGGGAGACGGCACGAACGACGCGCCGGCGCTCGCGCAGGCCGACGTCGCGGTCGCCATGAACACCGGCACCCAGGCGGCCAAGGAAGCCGGCAACCTGATCGACCTCGACTCGAACCCGACCAAGCTCATTGAGGTCGTGGAGATCGGGAAGCAGCTCCTCATTACGCGCGGCGCGCTCACGACGTTCTCGATCGCCAACGACGTGGCGAAGTACTTCGCCATCATCCCGGCCATGTTCATCGCGACGTATCCAGCCCTTCAGGCCCTCAACGTCATGCGGCTCCATTCGGCGCAGTCGGCCATTCTGGCGAGCGTGATCTTCAACGCCCTGATCATCATCGCGCTCATTCCACTCGCTCTCCGCGGCGTCCGTTATCGGCCGGCCGCCGCCACGAGCATCCTGCGCCGCAATCTCCTGGTCTATGGTGTCGGCGGCATCATCGTTCCGTTCATCGGGATCAAGGCGATCGACGTCCTGCTCGTCGTGCTGCGGATGGTGTGACCATGCTCAAGAACCAACTCCGCCCGGCGATCGTCCTGACCCTGCTGCTTTGCGTGATCACGGGGCTCGTCTATCCTGGCATCGTCACCGGTGTCGCTCAGGTCCTCTTCCCGCGTCAGGCAAACGGCTCGCTCGTCATGGGCCCGAACGGGCGGGCGATCGGGAGTGAGCTGATCGGACAGTCGTTCTCGCGCGCCGAGTACTTCCACCCTCGGCCGTCGGCGGCGGGCCCCGGTTACGACGACACGCTTTCAGGTGGAACGAACAAGGGGCCCACCGATGCCAAGCTGGCCGATACCTTGATCGCGCAGGCCGTGGACAGCGCCGTGAAGCTGGACGGTGCGGTGAAAGGACGGGTGCCGTCGGATTTGGCGACCTCGTCCGGGTCGGGACTCGATCCGCACATCTCGCCCGCGAGCGCCTTCCTGCAGGTGGCGCGGGTGGCGCGGGCGCGCCGGCTTGACAGCGCGGCGGTGCGCGTGCTGGTCGAGCGCCACATCGAGGGGCGCCAGTTCGGCTTCCTCGGCGACCCGCGCGTCAACGTCCTGCAGCTCAATCTTGCCCTTGACAGCCTAGCGCGCGCTTCGCACCCGCGCGATTGAGAGGTTCATATGCGCGTAAGCGTATTGGTCGGTTTCGCCGTCGCGTGGCGACTCCTCGCGCCCGCGACCATCGCCGCGCAGGCAGACTCCACGCGGCCAGCCGCGAAGGCACCGTTTGCGTTCGCGGATTTCACGTGGCTGAACGGCAACAGCCGACAGAAGGAGTCCGTTCTGGATACGAAGTACTTCACGGGCGAGTTCCGGCTGGACGCGACCTACATTTGCGACTTCAGCCACCCCCGTGACCACACGCTCGTCGGAACCTCGGAAAGCGGACGCACGCAAGAGATTCAAGTGCAGCAGCTTGGGATCGGGGGCGACTTCCACGCGGGGCACGCGCGGGGCCGTTTCATGACCCAGTTCGGCATGTATTCGACCATGACGCCGCGCAACGACGCGAGCCCTGGTCGTGGGCAGTGGAATCTCTCCGATGCGTATCGATATATCTCCGAGGCGTACGGCGGCTATCACTGGGACAAGTGGAACGGCATCAACTTCGATGCGGGGATCTTCCTGTCGTACGTCGGACTCTTCAGCTATTACAACTTTGACAACTGGGCGTACCAGCCTTCGTACGTATCCTCCAATACGCCCTGGTTCTTCAACGGCATACGGATTCAGATCTTCCCCAGCGACAAGCTCAAGATCGAACCGTGGATCATCAACGGCTGGCAGTCGTACGGGATGTTCAACTCGACGCCGGGCTTCGGGATGCAGGTGCTGTGGCGCCCGTCCGGGTCCCTGTCGCTGCTGTCGAACGACTACTGGGGCCGGGACGCCCTCGGGATCCCGGACCGGATGCGCGCCCACACGGACAACAGCCTCTTGGTCAAGTACTACGATCGACCCGCGCGATCGCTTACGAAGGCCGCGTTCTCGCTCACCGTGGACCTCGGGTGTGAGAGCGGCGGAGGCGTGAGCTGCGCGAAGAATGCACCCGGCGCGCCGGCCCAGTACTTCTTGGGGTTCATGTTGTACAACCGGTTCTGGTTCCACAAGGACCTGCTGGCGCTGACCGTCGGCGGCGGGGCGATGCAGAACCCAGGACGCTATCTGGTGTTGCTCCCGCCCATCAACGGCGCCACGGCGTTTACAGGGACGCCCTATTTCACGGAGAATCCCGGAGACCGCTTCGGCGCGTGGGACGCGTCCGTCACGTTCGATTACATGCCCGACCAGTTCGCCACATTCCGTCTCGAGTTTGACCGGCGCGGGGCGAACGTCCCGTACTTCTCCGGTCCGGGCGGGGTTACGCCATCGACCGGCAATACCGGAACGCCGGCGGTGTCGGTCCCCGGCTTCTCGCCCGACCTTCGCAAGACCGAGACGCGCCTCAATCTGGCGGTGCTCGTCAAGCTCTGAGCGCGGATGCGCTAACTTAGGCGGACATGACCGCGCGTCGCCCTGATCCCGAGACCCTGCTCGCGCAGGTCCGCGAGGAGGAGCGCCGCGCCGGCCGGGGACACCTCAAGATCTTTTTTGGTGCCTCTCCTGGCGTGGGGAAGACGTACGCAATGCTCGAGGAGGCCCGCGCAAAGCGGCGTGAAGGCGTTGGCGTCGTGGTGGGCGTCGTCGAGACACATGGGCGGGCGGAGACGGGAGCGCTGCTCGAGGGACTGGAGGTCCTGCCGCGCCGGAGGCTTGAATACCGTGGCATCACGCTACACGAGTTCGATCTGGACGCCGCACTCGCCCGGCGACCAGCACTCCTCCTCGTAGACGAGCTGGCCCATACCAACGCACCGGGCTCCAGGCATGCGCGGCGCTCGCAGGACGTCGAGGAGCTGCTCGCCGCCGGAATCAACGTCTACACCACCCTGAACGTCCAGCACCTGGAGAGCCTGAACGACGTGGTCGCCCAGATCACGGGCGTCCAGGTGCGCGAGACCGTGCCCGACTCGATCCTCGACCAGGCGGACGAGGTCGAGCTCGCCGATCTCTCCGCGGAAGACCTGCTGACGCGCCTGCGGGAGGGCAAGGTGTACGTGCCCGAGCAGGCCGCCCGCGCGGTGGAGCAGTTCTTCCGCAAGGGCAACCTGATCGCCTTGCGGGAGCTCGCCCTGCGCCGCACCGCCGAGCGGGTGGATGCACAGATGCGGGGCTACATGCGCGAGCACGGTATCCGGGAGACGTGGCCTGCGGGCGAGCGCATCCTGGTGTGCATCGGCCCGAACCCCGCAGGAGCGCGACTGGTGCGGGCCGGCAAGCGCATGGCAACGACGCTCAAATGCGATTGGGTGGTCCTGTACGTCGAAGCCCCGGGCCAGCGGATCAGCGCCAGCGACCGGGATGCGTTGGTGCAGAATCTCCAGCTGGCGGAAGAGCTTGGCGCGCAAACGGCGACCGTGAGCGGCTTGAACCCGGCAGAAGAAGTCCTGGCGTACGCCCGGGCCCACAACGCGACCAAGATCGTGGTGGGGAAGCCGACGCATGCGCGTTGGCGCGACCGCCTGTACGGGTCGATGCTCGATCACCTGATCCGCGGCTCCGGGGACCTGGACGTCTACGTCATTACGGGGGACGTGGAGGAACCGGCGGTGCGCCGTGGGCCGTTGGTGGGACGGCCGTCGCCTCTTGCCGAGTACGCTCGCGGTGCCGCCGTCGTGGTTCTCGCCACGCTTGTGAGCGTGCCGGTGTCGCGCTTCCTGTCGATGACCGACGTCGCGATGGTGTTTCTGCTTGGTGTTGCGCTCGTTGCATCTCGCTACGGGCGCGGTCCCACGATCCTCGCGTCGTTCCTGTCGATCGCGCTGTTCGACTTCTTCTTCGTGCCACCGCGATTCACGTTCGCCGTGTCGGACATCGGGTATCTGCTCACGTTCGGCGTGATGCTCGCGATCGCATTGCTCATCAGCGGTCTCACGTTGCGTATCCGCGCCCAGGCGGAGACGGCACGTGAGCGGGAGCGCCGTACAGCTGCGCTCTATGCGATGAGTCGCGAGCTGGCGGGTACACGTGGACTGACCGAGCTGGTCGCGGCCGTCACCCGCCACGTGCGGGAGACGTTCAGCGCGCCGGCGCAGATTCTGCTTCCGGACCGCGACGGCCGGCTCGCGTCCCCGGTCGGCGTGCCGCCGGGCTACCCGATGGACGAGAAGGAGCAGGGCGTGGCGGCGTGGGTCTTCGGCCGCGGCCGCGCCGCCGGCGCGGGGACGGACACCTTGCCGGGTGCCCAAGGCCTCTATTTGCCGCTCGCCACGGCGTCCGGGATGGTCGGCGTGCTCGGAGTGCGACCCAACGATGCGAAGCGGTTTCAGGATCCCGCCGTGCAGCACCTCCTCGAGGCGTTTGCGGGCCAGGCCGCGGTAGCGCTGGAGCGCGCCCTGCTCGCCGAGCGGACGCAGAAGGAGCAGGTGGAGATCGAAGCGGAGCGTCTGCGGACCTCCCTGTTGAGCTCGCTCTCGCACGACCTGCGAACGCCGCTCGGCGCGATCACCGGCGCGCTCTCGAGCATCCTCGAGGACCGGGGCACGCTCTCTGATGCGACTCGGCGGGATCTCGTAAAGGCCGCGCTGGAAGAATCGCAACGGATGAACCGGCTGATCGGCAACCTGCTCGACATGATCCGGGTGGAGAGCGGGGCGCTGCAAGTGCAAAAGGAGTGGCAGCCGCTCGAAGAGCCCGCGGGTGTCGCGCTCATCCGACTCGAGGACCGGTTGCGGGACCATCCTGTCACGGTCCGCCTCCCACCCGATTTGCCGCTCGTCCCGATCGACGGCGTCCTGATCGAGCAGGTGTTCATCAATCTCCTCGAGAACGCCGCGAAGTACACGCCGGCCGGGACGCCGATCGAGATCTCGGCCGCCGCCGTGGACGGCATGGTCCGCGTGGACGTCGCGGATCGCGGTCCGGGACTGCCAGCGGGCGAGGAGACGCGAATCTTCGAGAAGTTCTACCGTGTGCCGGCCGCCACCGCGACGAGCGGCGTGGGGCTTGGGCTGACCATCTGTCGCGGGATCATCACGGCGCACGGTGGGCGCATCTGGGCGGAGAACCGCCCGGGGGGAGGAGCGATGTTCCGATTCACGTTACCTCTTTCGGGTCTGCCGCACACCGGCGTGCCGGCTGAAGGGGAAGGTGTATGAGAGGCTACCTGCGAGCGGGGCTCGTGATGGGGGCGTGTACCGTCACCGGCACGTTGCTCATGGATTGGCTTTCACTCACGGACATCGCCATGCTGCACCTCCTGGGTGTGGGGGTCGTCGCCTCGGGGGCGACGCGGCGGCAGGCGGCGTTCGCGGCACTGCTCTCGGTGGCGTTGTTCGATTTCTTCTTCGTGCCTCCGCGGTTCACGTTCAATGTATCCGATCTCCATTACGTGGTCACGTTCGGCGTGATGCTCGTGACCGCGTTGGTGATTAGTTGGCTCGCCGAGCGCGTGCGGGAAGAGGCCGTCGCGGCGGAAGTCCGAGAGCGGGGGACCGCCGCCCTGTCTCCCATGAGCGGAGAGCTGCTCGCCGCCGATACGGTGGATGACGTCATTTCGGTCATCGGCCGTCAGGCGCGCGCCGCGTTCGGAGCCGATGTGCGGGTGCTGCTGCGGGAGCCTGGGGGGCGCCTCGCGGCAGTCGGAGGTTCGTCGGGGGACGACGCGGGCGATGATCGCGAAGTCGCGCAGTCGGCGTTCCAGACATGGGAGGCGGCAGGGCTGGGGACGTCGCGGTTCCCGTCGGCGCGAAGCGCTTATCTGCCCCTGGTCGGTACGCACGGACGATTGGGAGTCCTCGAAGTGCGGCCGGATGATCCCGAGCGCTTCGGCGAGCCTGCAGTGCGATGGCTGCTGCAAACGTTCGCGGCCCAGGCGGCACTGGCCCTGGAGCGCGGGCTGCAGACCGCGGGGCAGAAGCACCCCTAAAACACCGCGCTCCCCCTCACGCGGAAGTCCACATTGTCCTGCACCCACTTCCATAGGTCATCCTGCTTGTCGAGCGGCAGGTCGGGCTTGAACTGCCGACGCCAGCCAACCATCACCTGCGCGTCCTGAGTCCACATCCTCACCCGTTTGCGCTTGATGAGCCGCTTCCAGCTCTCGCCCATCGTGGGCGAGGCGTAGAGCAGCCGCACCGTCACACTGCGAGACAGGAACTCGAGCGGACTCAAGTCGATGCGCGCGACGGGTTCCCCTCCCGTCACATCGCGCGCCAGGCCCGGTACGTGTACGATGCCGTCGCTCAGGAGGACGACATTGAGCGGGGCGAGGACGAGGCCCCGCTCCTTCACAAGCGTCGCCACACGTCCGAAGAAGGGGTTGAAGTCGGTGAACGCGTCCTTGGGTGGGAACCACGCTCGCAGGTCGGCGGCGATCTGCCCGGTGTCCTGCTGGTGAAGTCATTTAGCGGATGGAAGGGTTTGGGCTCAGCAGGCGCTCGCCGCCGATCGAGGCCACGAACACCGCGGTGGGCACGCGCAGGCCACCAAGCCCGTTTACGTGCGCGTAGATGTAATAGGATGCGAACTCGACGGCGTCGTAATACTGCTCCTTGAACGGACCGCTCAAGTGATGGGTCGCTTCAATCCCGATGATCAGCGTCGAGGAGGCAGGCTTCCCTGCTCCTCCTGCGCCGTGGCGCCACGCGCAACGCCTAAGGCCAGCGTCATCAGATCACGAGTGAGCGATTCATCCGCCTACCTCGCTGGAGAACGGCTGGGGACGTCTTCCTGAGGTTAATAGCAAGAACCCCGGGCTGGTCAAGCACCGTTCGTGACTTGGGTCACGAACCATGGGCCGAAGCCTTTGCCCAGGCACGAGTGGTCGATGACATCGAGTCACGATCATCCCGACCTCTTAACGTCACCTCTTCAAGAGGACCCGATGAGCAGTCCCGTTGCGAATACGAGCGCCCCGCCCAGGCCGACCTGAATCGCCGCCGTGAGCGGTGGTGTGTCCATATACCGGTGGCGGATCCAGGAAATCGCTGCGAGCTCAACCACGACCACGCACATCGCCGCGATCAGGGCCACATGGAAGTCCGGAATGAGGAATGGCAGCGTGTGACCGACGCCGCCGATAGTGGTCATTGCGCCGCAGATGATCCCTCGCACCCACGGGTGACCTCGTCCGGTGAGGCTGCCGTCATCGGATAGCGCTTCGGCGAATCCCATGCTGATGCCGGCGCCAATTGAGGCGGCGAGCCCGACGAGGAACGCGTCCCAGCTCTTCTGGGTTGCAGCGGCCGCGGCGAAGACGGGTGCCAGTGTGGACACCGAGCCGTCCATCAAGCCGGCGAGTCCGGGCTGCACGACCTGCAGCACGAACAGCCGCCGCCGCGCCTTGGCTTCCTCCCTCCGGACATCGGGTTGCAACTGCTCCTGCTCAAGCTGGGTGGCGCGCTGCTCGTGCGAGCGCTCTGCTTGGGCCAGGTCGTCGAGCAGTTGTCGTGTGTCCGGATCGGTCGTCCGCGCCGCCGCGCGCTCGTAGAATCGGCGACTCTCCACCTCCGCCGTCGCCGCCTGCTTCCGTATCACCTCCGGCCCGAGCGACCGCACCAGCCATGGCGAGCGCCGCTGCACGAATCCCCGTACGTCCTGGCGGCGGATCAGCGGAATATGATCGCCAAAACGTCGACGGTACCGTTCCACGAGCCGGCTGCGGTGCGTGGACTCCTCTTGCCGCATTCCATCGAGCACCGCCGCAGAGCCTGGAAAAGCGGCCCGGAGCCGTTCGGCATAGTCGGCGTATGTGCGCTCGTCGTCTTCTTCGAGCGAGATCGCGAGTGCCAGGATCTCCTGTTCTGTAAGGCTGTCGAATCTGCGCATTCTCGGCCCCTCTCGTCATTCCTCGGTTTCATTGCAGCAGGCAAAAGTGTCCAGGATTCTATTGCTGTTGTCCGCAGGCGTTCGCGTTTTTTGGACACCGACGGCGGGTGTTTGGGTATCCCCAAACGTTGTTCCGCCCCACGTTCATTCTCATGCGACGGTTCCCGGCCCCCTACCTGTTCGGCGTCGTGGTCCTGGTGTCCTGCACCTCGGAGGAAGGTGCTTTCCCGGGATGCCCTGCCAGGGGCGACGCCGTCCGTCCCAGCGTCGCCGCGGTCAACCGGTTGAAGAATCGAGTCGCGGCGCCGGTCGCCCGAGACATCGACTCGGCCGTCACCCTTGGCGCGCTGCTCGCCCCCGGCGATGATCGCGGCCGCTGGAACGAGCGGCGGGCTGCCACCGTCGTGGGATACGTGCGAGACGTGAAGGTGGGCGGTGTTGAGACCGTCAACTGCTTCGCGAAGAGACCGAACCATCGAGACACCCACATTGAGCTGGTGACTGATCCAGAGGATGGCGGGCAATTGCCGCTGATCGTCGAGGTCACACCCGTGTGGCGGCAGCACGCCGCGAGCCGGGGCAGCAACTGGTCCACTGACTCACTGCGGTCATTGTTGCGGGGCCGATGGGTCCGGGTGACGGGCTGGCTCCTGTTTGATTCGGAGCACCTGCGCCAGGCCGAGAATACGGCGCCGGGAAGGGTGGGCAATTGGCGAGCGACGGCCTGGGAGCTGCACCCCGTGACCGCGGTGGAGGTCGTGCGACCGTCCACGTCAGATCCCGCGACGCCGCAGTAGCACGTGCTTCACGATCTGCGTCAGCACGAGGTAGCACAGCAGCGTCAGCCCTAGAATCGGCCAGTACAGCCCGGGGAGCGGCACGAACCCGAGCGCGGCGGCCAGCGGCGAGACGGGAAGCCATAACCCGATCCCCATGACGCCGAGGGTGGTCGCCACGAGTGGCCAACTGGGCCGACTTTGCAGGAAGGGGATCTTGTTCGTGCGGATGACGTGGATGATGAGCGTCTGCGTCATGAGCGACTCGACGAACCACCCCGTCTGAAACAGCGCGGCCTGGGCCGGCGTGTTGGCGCCGAACCAGAAGTACATGACGGCATAGGTCGTATAGTCGAAGATCGAGCTGATCGGCCCGATGGCGAGGATGAACCGCGCGATCTCCCCGATGTCCCACGGCCGGGGTCGACCAATCTGCTCTGGATCCACGTTGTCGGCCGGGATCGGCACCTGCGAGAAATCGTACAGCAGGTTGTTGGTGAGTACCTGCAACGGGGCCATCGGCACGAACGGCAGCAACGCGCTCGCGCCGAGCACGCTGAACATGTTGCCGAAGTTGGAGCTCGCCCCCATGCGGATGTACTTCAGCACGTTGGAGAACACCTTCCGGCCCTCGAGCACCCCCTCCTCCAAGATGAGTAGGCTCTTCTCAAGGAGGATGATGTCGGCGGATTCCTTGGCGACGTCGACGGCGGTATCTACCGAAATGCCCACGTCGGCCGCGCGCAGGGCCGCCGCGTCGTTGATGCCGTCCCCGAGGAAGCCGACCACGTGCCGCCGCGCCTGCAGGGCGTGAATGATGCGCTCCTTGTCTGTCGGCGACAGGCGCGCGAAGATCGTGGTGCGCTCCACCGCATCGGCCAGCCGGGCGTCGCTGAGCCGGGCGACCTGCGCTCCGAGCAGCACGCGCTTGCGCTTGAGCCCCACGTGCTTACAGATCGTCCGCGTGACGAGCTCGTTGTCGCCGGTGAGAATCTTGATCCCCACGCCGTGCTCCCGCAGCGCAGCGATGGCCGCGGCCGCCGTCTCCTTGGGCGGATCGAGGAAGGCGACGTAACCGATGAGCACGAGATCGCACTCGTCCTCTTTGCCGTACGCTGGCTTCGGTGGAACATCGGCGTAGGCAACGGCCAGCACGCGGAATCCTTCCGCACTGAGAGCGTCGCACTGCTCCCGGAGGTCCTCCCGGAAGCCGAGGGGCGCGGGGAAGCGTTCGCCCTCCGCCTCGAAGGTCGCGCACCGGCGCAGGATCTCCTCCGGTGCGCCCTTCGCCAGGAGGCGACGCCGACCGTCGGGCTCGTCCACCACGATGGACATGATCTTGCGCGAGAAGTCGAAGGGCATCTCGTCGACCTTGCGGTAGCCGTCCAGGGACACCTCCGGGTGTCGTTCCTGGTGCTGGAGGATCGCCCGGTCGAGCGTGCTCTTGAGGCCGGTTTGCAGGTGGCTGATGAGCATCGCGTCGATGAGCACCCGGTCGCTTTCATTCCCCTGCACGTCGCAATGCCGCTCGAGGATTACTGTATCCATGGTGAGGGTGCCGGTCTTGTCTGTGCAGAGAACATCCATGGCGCCGAAGTTCTGAATGGCGTTGAGCCGCTTGACGATGACCCGCTTGCGCGACATCGCCATCGCTCCCTTGGAGAGGCACACCGAGACGATCATCGGGAGCATCTCCGGCGTGAGCCCCACCGCCACGGCCAGGGCGAAGAAGAACGCCTCGTGCCAATTGTGTTTAGTCAGGCCGTTGATGAGGAAGACCAAGGGGACCATGACGGCGATGAACCGGATCATGAGCCACGTGAATCCGTGAATGCCCCGGTCGAATGCCGTCTCGGGTGCCGCGCGAGCGATGCTGCGCGCCATGGCGCCAAACAGCGTCCGAGCCCCGGTCTCGACCACGACGGCCGTCCCTGTGCCGCTCTGAACGCTCGTGCCGAGGAAGCACAGGTTCGGACATTCGAGCGGCGCTCGATCCGGCACGCCCAGCAAGGTCTCCCCCTTCTCCACCGGGAGCGACTCGCCGGTGAGACTGGACTGACTCACGAAGAGATCCTTGGCCGTCAGCAAGCGCACGTCGGCGGGGATCATGTCGCCGGCGGTGAGCACGATGACGTCGCCCGGGACGATCTCACGGAGCGGGACCTCCCGCGGGCGACCGTCTCGGAGCGCGGTCGCCGTCACGCGGATCATGGCGCGGAGCGCGGCGGCCGAGGCGTCCGCGCGCGCCTCCTGCGTGAAGCGTAACCCGACCCCCAACACGATCATGAGGGTCATGACGGTTGCTGCGCGGACATCACCGGTCGCTACCGACACGCTCGCGAGGATCGCGAGCAGGATCACCAGGGGATTGCGCAGCGTGTGCAGCAGCCGGAAGGGCCATCCGACTGGCCCTTGCGTCGCGATTTCGTTGGGGCCGTAGATCTCAAGACGGCGTTCCGCGTCGGCCTGGGTCAAGCCCTCGGGCGCCGAGCTGCACAAGCGAAGCGCGTCGTCACGCTGGACGCGGGCCGCCTCCTGCAGCCGGGCGGCATCCCAGCGCCCGGCGCCCGCGGCCGGACTCGAAGCGAGGGCGGGAGCGCGGACCGGGGCGGTGGTCATGACGTTCCAGTGGTCATCAGAAATCGACCGTGGGGAACCCGGCCGCCTGCTCGACCGCAATCAGTGCTTTCAAGTATTCCCCGAGCGCATCGTAGTACGACACGTACACGTCGTTGAACGCCTGCTGGGCGATGAGCACGTCGCTCAGCGGCGCCGCTCCCCGCTGATAGCTGTACGTCCTCGCCGTGAGCACGCGCTCCGCGTCAGTGAGGAGCGTTCCCGAGTACAGCCCTATCCGGTCGACGGCGAGCACGTAACGGATGTAGGCCTGTCGCACGTCGTTCTCCGCCCGCACCTCGACCGACGCCTGCGCGTGCTTTGCCTGCTCGACCGCGTAGCGTGCGGCGGCTAGCTCACCGTGGTTCACGAGGCTCGACAACGGCAGGCTGAACGACAGCGACAGCCCGGCCGCTTGCCACGTCGGGGACGGTGCGATGGCATTCGTGGACGCCGAGCTGTGTTGGAAGCTGAGGCCCAGGTCCAGGTCGGTGACCCGACCGGCATGCGCCAACCGGACGCCCGCCAACGCCACGTCCGTGGCTCGCCGCGCGGCGACGACATCGGGTCGCCTCGCCAAGGCGCTGTCAATGAGCGAGTGCACGTCGAACACCCGGGGTGGCACTTCATGATAGGCGGCTGGAAGATAGACCGTGTCGTTGCCCGCCTTTCCCATGAGCAGGGAGAGTGCCAACAGCGCCGCTTGGTGGTTCGACTCGGCGGCGAGATAATCGGCTCGGAACCGTTGCCGCTCGACGCGCGATTGCAGCATATCTGCCTCGCCGATGTCGCCAGCGCGGAAGCGCACCTCATTGGCCTCAGCGAGACGATCGACCGCCTCGGCGGATCGACGGCGACGCTCGGCCGCGAGCTCCGCGACCAGGGCGTCCACGTACGCGCTCGCGGCCGCCGCCCGCAACGTCCGACCAACATCGCCGTACTGGGCGAGCGCCTGCTCGTAGGCGGCATCCGCGACTGCGCTCCGGGCCGAGATCTTGCCCCCAAGGAGGATGGACTGCGTGATGCCTGGGGACAACGTGGCCGGCAAATGCTGGCCCGTGATGTCCTCCGAGTAACCGAAGGAGATTACTGGATTGGGAAAGAGTCGCGCGACCCGGCGCTGAGCATCTGCCACGCGCACCGCCGACTGTTGCGCGGCATAGTCGGGGTTCGACCGTTCGACGTCAGCGAGAAACTCGCCCAGCGCAAGCACCCTGGTGGGCGTGACGCTCTGCGCAGAATCCGACTGTGCCCCGGTCTGGGCCATGGAGGCACGTGGAACGAGCAGCGGTGCCGCTACCACGAGGTGAACGCATGCCGTGAGTGCGCGCACGGTCACTCCTCTATCACGGTGGTCGTGGGAGGTCGCCCGCGCTCCAGCACTGCATAGAGCGCGGGCACCACGAACAGCGTCAGCGCCGTCGCCGAGACGAGCCCGCCGACGATAACCGTAGCGAGGGGGCGTTGGACGTCGCTGCCCACGCCACGCGCGAGTGCCGCGGGCACGAGCCCGAGCGTCGCAACGCTGGCCGTCATCAACACCGGCCGGAGCCGCTCCGCCGCGCCACGACGCACCGTATCGGCGATCGATAGGGCTCGCTCCCGCCAGCGATTCAGATTCGCGACCATGATCACGCCGTTCTGGATCGCGACGCCGAACAGTGCGATGAACCCGACGGCGCTGGACACGTTGAGCGTCATCCCGCGGACCAGCAACGCCACGACACCGCCCAGGAGCGCGAGCGGGACGCACATGAGCACGAGGCCAGCGTGCCGCAGGTCTCGGAACTGCGCGTAGAGCAGCAGAAAGATCAGGCCGAGCACCATTGGCGTGATCAGGGCGAGCCGACGCAGCGCACGCCGCTGGTTTTCGAATTGACCGCCCCAGTCGATCCGATACCGCGTCGGATCAAGCGAGACGTCCTTGGAAATCCGAGCCTGCGCCTCGGCGAGAAACGACGCGAGGTCTCGCTTCCGCAGGTTCAGCTTCACGGTCAGATGACGATGGCTCATTTCGTGGGTGATGGTGCTCTCGCCCGAGCCGAGCCGAACTTCTGCCACTTGGGACAGCGGAATCCGTGCGCCAGCCGGCGTTGCCAGCGTGAGATTCGCGACGGCATCCGGGGAGTTGCGCGCCTCCTCCGTGAATCGGACCGCCAGGTCGTACCGTCGCGCGCCGACGAAGACGCTCCCGATCGCCTTGCCCCCGATGGCGGTGGTGATCAGGTCAGCGATGTCCGCGACATTGACGCCGACACGGGCAGCGGCTTCGCGATTGACGCGAATCTGCAGCTGTGGGAGCGGGGGCTCCTGGTCGATGGCCACGTCGGCCGCGCCGTTGATGCCACTCACGGTTTGCACCACCGCCTCGGCAATGCGCCGCGTTTCGGCGAAGTCGTCCCCGAAGATCTTGATGACCAGCTCGGAATGGGCGCCGGCAATCTTGTCGTTCACGCCGTCGATCATCGGCTGGGAAAAGCCGTACGAGATTCCCGGCAGGCGCGCCAGGCTGGCGTCCATCCGCTGAATGAGGGCTTGCTTGTCTCCTCCCCAGGCGCCGTACGGCTTCAACCCGACGGAGGCTTCGATGTGGGACGGCGTCCACGGATCGGTGCCATCATCGTTGCGCCCGAGCTGCGTGACGACATAGGAGACTTCCGGGAACGCGTGCAACGTCGTTCGCAGCTGCCCGGCCATGTCGCTTGCCCTTTCTAGCGCGATGCCCGGCGGCAGCTGCACCTGGAGCCAAATGGACCCCTCGTCGAGGTACGGCAGGAAATCGCGTCCTACGAAGGCGCCGAGGACGAGGGCGAGCCCGGCTGCGGCGACCCCGGGGACGAGAGCGGAGCTCGGGCGGGTGGTGATCGTCACGAGCGCCCGGTCGTACCAGGCAGCAACACGCGCGAGCCAACGGTTGTGATAGACGGGAGCCGGACTGCGATAGGCCCAGTAGGCAAGGCCGGGCACCAGGATGAGCGCCGCAAGCAACGCGCCCGCCAGGGCATACCCGACCGTGAACGCCATCGGCGTGAAGAGCTTCCGTTCCACACGCTGAAAGGCGAAGAGCGGAAGATACGCGGTGATGATGATGAGCGTGGCGAAGAAGATTGGCCGTGCGACGGGCGTCACGGCGTCGATGGCGTCCTGCACGAACAGCGGGTCCTCGGGACCCGCCTCATGCCAGCGCAGCATGTTCTCCGCCACCACGATTGCGCCGTCCACGATGATGCCGAAGTCGATCGCACCGAGCGACAGCAGATTCGCCGGAATGTTGGTGAGGTGCATTCCGATGAACGCCACGAGCAAGGCCAAGGGAATCGTCACGGCGACCAGGACGGCGCCGCGCACGCTCCCGAGATAGAGCACCAACACGAGACACACCAGCACGATGCCTTCGGTGACCGTTCGCGTGACCGTGTGGAGCGTGGTACGGACCAGGGTGGTCCGGTCGAGGTAGGGCACGACCCGCACATCAGGCGGCAGGATGCCGTGGTTCAGCTGCTCCACCGTGCGATGGACGCCCTCGAGCGTTCGCGAGGGGTTTTCGCCCTTCAGCAGCAGGACGATGCCGGATACCCCATCCGGGTTGTCATCCTTGCCAAGAATGCCCTGCCGCTGAGGCGCCGCCAGCTCGACACGGCCCACGTCGCGAACGAGGACCGGCGTCCCGCGTTTCTGGTTGAGCACGATGTTCCCCAGATCCCCGAGCGAGCTGACGAGGCCGATACCGCGCAGGACGAACCCCTGGTCGCCGTGCACAAGGATGCTGCCTCCGGCGTTCTGGTTGTTGCCTTGGATCGCGGCCGTCACCTGAGCGGGCGAGAGGGAGTACTGGGCGAGCTTCGACGGGTCCACGGTCACCTGCCACTGCGTCGGGACGCCGCCGAAGTTGGTGACGTCCACCACTCCGAACACCTGCTTCAACGCGGGAATCACGACCCATTCCTGCAACTCACGCAGCTCTCGCGAGCTGCGGCTCTGGGACTCGAGGGTGTAGCGGTAGATTTCGCCGATGGGGGAGGTCAATGGGTCAAGCGAGGGCGTGACCCCCGGAGGCAACTGCACGTTCGCCAGGCGCTCCTGGATGCGCTGTCGCGACCAGTAGTCGTCCACTCCGTCGCGGAACACGAGCGTGATCAGCGAGAGGGCGAACGTGCTCTTGGAACGCATCACCTGGAGGCCCGGGATGCCCGCGAGCTCGCGCTCGATCGGAATCGTGATCTGCTGCTCGACCTCCTCCGCAGCGAGCCCCGGCACCTGGGTGATCACCTGGGACGTGACATCGGCGATATCGGGATAGGCTTCCACCGCGAGCTGCGTCCACGAGTACAGGCCGAACCCGGCGACGAGCAGCCATGCAACCGCGACGAGCACGCGTTGGCGGAGGCAGAAGGAAACGAGGCGCTCTATCATGCCGCCCTCAGCTATTGCAGCAGCACGGCGCCACGCACCACGATGCGATCCCCGCGGCCGACGCCTGACCGGATCACGGTGCGCTCTCCGAGCTGGGCGCCGAGCGCCACGGGGCGCGGCTCGAAGGTCCATGGTGCGACTTCCGCGTACACGTAGGTCGTGTCGCGGATCTCCACGACGGCCGCGGTGGGGACGACCACGCCGTCAGCGGCCTGTCCAATGAACCGCATGCTCGCGAACATGCCGGGCTTGAACCGCCTCGCCTCGTTCGGGAGCGCCACCCGCACCTTCACGGTCCGCGTGTCCGGGTCGAGCACATCGCCGACGAAGCTCACCGTCCCGCGAAAGGGCCGGTCGGGATACGCGGCGAACATCGCGTCAACCGCCTGGCCCCTGGCGACGGAGTGAATGTCCTTCTCTTGCACGCTCCCAGTGAGCCACACCGTCGAGAGATCCGCGACGGTCATGAGCGGTGCACTCGCATCGTTGCGGAACTCCCCCTCCGCCGCCGCCAGGTCGCTGACGACGCCGCTGAGCGGCGAACGAATCTCTAGGGTGCGGGCCGATGAGCCAGTTGTAGGATCGACACCGAGCGTCCGAAGCCGTGCCATCGCGCGGTCGAACTCGCTTCGAGCTTGCGCGAGATCCGTCGCGGCCTGCTCGGTGTCACGAACCGCGGCCACTCCTTTATCATGGAGATCGACCACGCGGTCCCGGGTTCGTTGCGCCTGGGTGAGCGCGGATTGAGCGCGTTGATAGTCCGCTAGTGCGGCTGCGAAGTCCGGCGCATCGAGCGTGACGAGCACCTGGCCCGCTTCCACAACGTCCCCGAACCGTACGTGCAGCTTGACGACGCGCCCCGCGAGCGGCGGGACGATATGCGCGACATGGGCCGGGTCAGCTTCGACCGTGGCGGTAGCCGAGAACTCCTGACGCACCGGAGCGACGGTGGCGGAGTCCACACCCACCTGGCTGCGGAGGGGAGAGTTCGGCGGAATCACGAGCTGACTGCCGTGGCGCACGACCGGGTCCGACGCTTCACCGGCGCCCCCTCGGCGGCCGCACGCGATCGGCACGACGGCGGCAAGAGCGCAGGCCAGCAGGCGCGGCCTTGTGGCGACGACGACTCCCATCTGCGTCGGTCCTCCCTACGCGCGGCTCCGAATACCCTACCAGGGTATTATATCTTGCATACCATACTACCCCACCGTATATTCTGTCAATACCTCAGGGGACGGGCGCCATGGTCCATACTGTTCGAGACAGGGTCAAACTCCTGAACCGCGTCCGCCGCATCCGGGGGCAGGTCACCGCGATCGAGGGCTTCCTGCAGGAGGAGGCCGACTGCGAGAAAGTCCTGCAGACGATCGCCGCATGTCGCGGTGCAATTGACGGACTGATGGCCGAGGTCCTCGAGGACCACGTCCGCTTTCACGTTGTGGGAGCGGATGCTGATCCCGAATCCGAGCAGGCGCGGGCGGCCGAACAGCTCATCGACCTGGTGCGGAGCTACCTGAAGTAGCCGAGACGATCACGAAGGCGTCCCGTTCGTGCGTCCGGTAACCTACGCGGCGGTCGACCGTTTCCCCGCGGGCATCGATCGAGTGTTCGGCGTTCTCACCGACCCTAACCGGATTCCCGAGTGGCTACCCGGGTGCGAAGCTGCCCACTGTGACGATCCGGTCGAGAAGGGCACGCGGATCAAAGCACGGTTCAGGGCAAGGATCACAGAGTTCGAGGTAACCGACTGCGTCGCGCCCAACAGCTTCGCCTGTGCGGAGCGAGGGCAACGCAGAAGCTCGACTTTGGGCTTCCGGCTTTACCCCGTGGGCGGGTCGACGACCGTGACCGTCAGGGAGGTGTGGGCGCCGACATCCCTGGCGGCGTGGGTTTGGGGCCGCCTCGTGTCTAGGCGCAATCCGCAGGAGCACGTCGCGCTGATCCTCGAGAGGCTCCGAACGGCCGTCGCTGCGTGACGCGAGAACCGGTTCGGTTCGCGGAGCCGTGTTCCGGTTCGCCCCCGAGTACCCCCCGAGGCGAGCGTTGCGTAGCTTCGACGCGTGGCCGAGCCCGCTGCCGTGGTGCTGCTTATCGAAGACGAGCCCCAGATGCGCCGGTTCCTGCGCGCCGCCCTGGAGAATGAAGCGTACCGACTCGTCGAAGTCGGGACCGCTCGCGAAGGCCTCGCCCAAGCCGCCGGCCAGAATCCCGACATCATTCTGTTGGACCTGGGCCTGCCCGATGGGGATGGCATCGATCTCACGCGGCGGCTGCGCGAGTGGGCGCGGACGCCGATCGTCGTCATTTCGGCGCGCGGCCAGGAGCGCGACAAGGTGGCGGCGCTGGACGCGGGCGCGGACGACTACCTCACCAAGCCCTTCGGGGTGGGCGAGCTGCTCGCGCGCATGCGCGTCGCGCTGCGGCACGCGGCCCGCGCGGCGGGAGAGCCGGACGAGCCCGTGTTTACGACGGGCGACCTCCGCGTGGATCTCGAGCACCGCCGGGTGTTCCTCGCCGAGCACGAAGTGCACCTCACACCCACCGAGTACAAGGTGCTCCTGGCGCTCGTGCGGCAGGCGGGCAAGGTGCTGACGCACCGCTACCTGCTGAAGGAGGTGTGGGGAGCGAGCACCGTGACGCAAACGCCGGCGCTCCGCGTGCACATGGCCCAGCTCCGGCACAAACTCGAGAAGGATCCGGCGCAGCCCAGATACCTCCTCACCGAGCCAGGCGTCGGTTACCGGCTCCGGGTCGATTGAGCGCGCGACGGATCGCCTTCGCGAGTCGCATCGCCGCCCGGCGTTCCCACCCGAAGAACAGATGAGGCTCGATGAGCTCGAGTTCCATCAGGGCGAGTCGACCATCGCGGGCCACGCCATCCACGCGAGCGTAGAGGGGGTGGCCCGGAACCGCCGCGAGCACGCGCTCGGCGTCCGCGATCAGCTTGCGGGATGGCTTGCGCGTATCCGCCGATCCCCCGAACTCCCACTGCACGCGATAGTCGCCGGCCGCGGGGCGCTTGAGTACGGCGTGACTGAACCGGCCCTCGAAAAAGACCAGAGACCATTCTCCCGGATCGCGGACTTCGGGCACGAGCGGTTGAACGAGCACATCGCCGGTGCGCAGCATCTCGTCGAGCTTCGGCTGATTCGGCGCCGCGCTGGCGAGCGTCGTGCTCCACGTTCCGGACGCGCTCGCCGATACGGCCGGCTTGACGACCGCCTCCCCCCAGCCCTCGTGCCGAAGGACCTCGGCGAGCCCGCACGGCTCTCCTCGCGCGACCCACCGCGTCGGGACGATCGATACCCCGCGCGCCGCGAGGTCGCGCAGGTACCCCTTGTGGCTGTTCCACCGCAGGAGCTCCGGCGGGTTCCACAGCACGCGCTGTCCATCACGTTCGAGCCGCGCGATCCATTCCAGGAACTCAGGCAGGCGCCGGTGGTAGTCCCAACACGAGCGCACCAGCACGCCTTGGAAGTCGCCCCACGCCACGTCGGGAGAATCCCACACGGCGGGGACGGCCGTGATCCCCTGCTTTGCCAGGGCCGAGACGAGCAGGCGATCGTCGTCGTTCAAGCCCGGAAGGGTCGCATACGTGGCGAGGGCGATGCGCGGCACGGGAGAAAGGAAACGTCGAGGGCGCTATGTTTGAAGCCTCGTCATTCACTCATGGAGAGACGCCATGTGCCTAGCCGGAAGACTCGTGACCACCCTCGCGTGCGCCGCCCTCGCACCGGCTGTCCTCGCCGGCCAGGCCCCGACACCCGGCGACCTGGCGGACATGTGCAAGACGGTCGGCCAAGGACAGGTCGGCCAGTGGGCGGCGTTCGACGCGACGGGCAGTTCGGGCAGTGGCAAGCTCCGGCTCGCCGTCGTGGGCTCCGAGCGATCGGGCGATACGACGCTGTACTGGTTCGAGGTGAACGCGGCGGGGAAGGACCCGAGTCATAGCGGTATCCTCCAGATGCTGGCCCCGAGCCTCGCGTCCGGCACCGTTGCCCCACGGGCGCTCATCGTCAAGTGGGGCGGGCAACCAGCCGTGAAGGTGTCCGGTCAAATGGCCGCGATGATGGGCCAGAGCGGCGGGCAGGGCAGCTCCGCCTTCGATTGGGCCGCGCACTGCACCAGCGCGCGCGTGGTCGGTTGGGAGTCGGTCACGGTGCCGGCCGGCACGTTTCGGACGTTGCACGTGACGGGCGACGACGGAACGGACGTTTGGGCGTCGCGGGATGTGCCGCTCGGCATGGTGAAGCTGCACAGCGCGAAGGGCGACCTCGCGCTCAGCGCCCGCGGGTCGGATGCCAAGTCCTCGATCACCGAGAAGCCGATGGAAATGCCGATGATGACAAAACCCTGACCTTGCGAGCCCGGGCCTTTGGGTGCTTATGTGTGGGACGCTAACTCACCCCTGACTGGGAGATCGAACACCGTGTCCGTTCGCTCGTTGCCATTCGCCGCCGTCACCCTGTTGCTCCTGTCGGCGCGGACCGCGCCGGCGCAATCCGCCAAGACCGCCGCTCCCTACGACACCAGCGTCTTCGCGGCGCTCAGCTGGCGCGAGATCGGCATTTTCCGCGCGGGTCGCAGCGTCGCGGTCGCCGGCTCCGCGGCGCGCCCGCAAGAGTATTGGTTCGGCACCACGGGCGGCGGGGTCTTCAAGAGCATCGACGGGGGCAACACCTGGTTGCCGGTCACCGACAAGTATTTCGGTGGCACGATCGGCGCCATCGGCGTCTCCGAGTCGAACCCGGACATCGTATACGTCGGCACGGGCGAGTTCCCGATCCGCGGCAACGTCTCGCACGGCGACGGTGTGTGGAAGACGACCGACGGTGGCAAGACCTGGACCTTTCTCGGCCTCGCCGAGACGCAGCAGATCGCGCGCGTGCGGGTCCATCCGACCAACCCGGACATCGTCTACGTCGCCGCGCAGGGACACGCCTTCGGGCCCAATCCCGAGCGGGGCGTCTACAAGACCACGGACGGCGGGAAGACCTGGAACAAGGTCCTCTTTCGGAACGACTCGACCGGCGCGGCGGACCTGATGCTCGATCCCTCGAACCCCGACGTGCTGTACGCCGGGATGTGGCAGGCGGTGCGGCGTCCGTGGACGCTCGTCTCGGGTGGCCCGGGAAGCGGGATGTTCAAGTCGACGGACGCGGGCGAGCACTGGACCGAGCTGACCAAGAACCCGGGCTTGCCGGCGGGCCTGTGGGGCAACATCGGGATTACCGTTTCGCCCGCGAAACCGTCTCGCGTATGGGCGCTCATCGAGGCCGACTCGGGCGGTGTATACCGGTCTGATGACGGTGGGGCGAATTGGAAATACGTCACCTCGGATCACAAGCTCCGCGAGCGGGCGTGGTACTACATGAAGATCTTCGCCGATCCGAAGGACTCGAACGGCGTATGGGCGGTGAACACCAACCTCTACAAGTCCTCGGACGGCGGCGTCACGTTCAAGCATGTGGTCGACCCGCACGGCGACAATCACGACCTGTGGATCGCTTCGAACGACCCCAACCGCCTCATCGAATCGAACGACGGCGGACCGAACGTGTCGTTCAACGGCGGCAAGACGTGGACCGATCAGGACGTGGCGACCGCGCAGTTCTATCATGTCGAGACCACGAATCACTTCCCCTACCGGGTGTGCGGCGCGCAGCAGGACAACTCGGGTGTGTGCGGCCCGAGCCGCTGGCCCGGCGGCATCGATCGCGGGCAGTGGTACGACGTGGCAGGCGAGTCGGGCTACATCCAGGCCCGCCCGGACAACCCCGACATCACCTATGGCGGCGACAACTCGGGCTTCCTCGGCCGGCTCGATCACAAGACGAACAGCTTCCGGCTGATCAATCCCTGGCCCGATAGCCCGGACGGCCACGCCGCGTCCGAAGGGAAGTATCGGTTCCAATGGACGGCGCCCCTCCTCATCTCGCCGCACGACCCGCACGTCCTTTATTCCGGCGCCAACGTGCTCTTCAAATCGGTGAACGAGGGACAGAGCTGGACGGTGATCTCGCCCGACCTGACGCGGCACGATCCCAAGACCCTGGGTCCCTCGGGTGGGCCGATCACGCTCGACCAGACGACGGCCGAGTACTACGGCACGATTTTCGCCCTGGCCGAATCGCCCCGCGTGAAGGGGCTGATCTGGGCGGGCTCGGACGACGGGCTGGTCCATCTGACCCGCAACGGCGGCAAGACCTGGACGGACGTCACTCCGCCGGCGCTCGGCGACTTCACGCGCGTCTCGATCATCGAGGCCTCGCACTACGCGCCGGGCACCGTCTACATCGCCGCGAATCGGTACCAGATGGAGGACATGGCGCCGTACATCTGGAAAACCACCGACTACGGGCACACGTGGTCCAAGATCGTGAACGGGATACCGGCCACGGAGTTCGTGCGAACGGTGCGCGAGGATCCGGTGCGGCGCGGGCTCTTGTTCGCGGGCACGGAACGGGGCGTGTGGGTGTCCTTCGACGACGGCGCGAGCTGGCAGTCGCTCCGCCGCAATCTGCCGATCGTGCCGGTGCACGACCTCGCCATCAAGGAAGGCGATCTGGTCGCGGCCACGCACGGGCGGTCCTTCTGGATCCTCGACGACATCACGCCGCTCCGCCAGCTCGCCCGCGGCACGCCGCGCGAGGCGGCCCACCTCTTCAAGCCGCGCGACGCGTACCGGGTGGACTGGAGCGGCGGTTTCGGCTTCCCGCCCAACGAGGCACACCCGGTGGGGAAGAACCCGCCCTCGGGCGCGATGATCTACTACTGGCTCAAGGACAAGGATCGGAACGTCACGCTCGACATCCTCGACGCGCGCGGCCGGCTGATCCGCAGCTTCTCGAGCAAGCAGGATTCGATCACGCGGGCGGACAGCCTCAAGGTCGACGCCTTGAAGAAGACCCGCACCGACAGCCTGAAGCAGGCGGGCATCACCGATTCCACCAAGGTCGACAGCATCCTCGGCGTGCTGTTCGACACGTTGAAGGACGAGGACAAGCCGTGGCCGCACCGCCCGGCCGCGCCGCCGCGCGTGGCGAACAAGGCCGGCCTGAACATGTTCGTCTGGAACATGAAGTATCCGCCCGCGCGGGATTTCTGGGGCATCAACGGCGTCGCCACCGACGGGCCCTTGGCGCTTCCAGGCACGTACCGCGTGCGGCTCACGGTCGGCGGAAAGTCCTACGTCGAGACGTTCGGGCTCAAGCTCGATCCACGCTCCAAGGTCACGCCCGCGGACCTGCAAGCGCAGTTCGCGTTCGAGAAGCAGCTGCGCGATACGGTGAACGCCGTCACGACGGCGATCATTCGGATCCGCAACGTGCGCGCTCAGCTGGACGCGGACGCCGCGCAGGCGCCCGCGGCGGCGGACGCGGCGCGGGCCCTGGTCGACAAGCTCGATCGCATCGAAGACGGTCTCTACCAGGTGCACAGCCAGGCCGACGAGGATGGTTTGGTCTATCCTCCCGGGCCCACGGAGCGGCTCAGCGGGCTGGTGTTCGCAGCGAGCGCGGGCGACGCGCGGCCTACCGCGCAGATGTACGATGTGTTCCGTCTGTTCGCGCCGCAGATTCAGGAGCAGCTCGTGGCGTTGCAGCAGGTACTGGGTCGCGATCTCGTGGCAGTGAACGCGGCGCTCAAGGCAGCGGGAGCGGCGGCCGTGGTTCCGCGGGCTGCTGAGATTCGGTTACCGTCTCCGGCGACGGGAAGGTAGGGCGCGAGTAAACTCGCGGCTCGGCATCCGCCCGTAAACGGGCGGCGCCGCTTCAGCGGCGGACGCCGAGCCGCGGCTTCAGCCGCGCCTAACCTACGAGATGCGTTCCCTGGTTTGGGCGTCGAAGAAGTGCAGCGCCTCGGCATCGAACGCGAGCGTGATGTCCTGACCCGCTGACGGGGTGGGGACGGGCGGAAGCCGCGCCGTCAGCTCGTGGCCGCCCACCCGGGCGCTGATGAGCAGCTCCTGCCCCAGCGGCTCTACCAAGTCCAGCCGCATGCGCACTCCAGCAGCGTCGCGCTCCGTCGCGCGGACGTCCTCCGGCCGGATCCCGAGGAAAATGGCCCGGCCGTCATGCGCGGCGAGCGTCTGGCGCCAGCGGGCCGGCAGCAGCAGCGAGAACGCACCGCCCGTCGCGTGAAACGTCAACGCACCGTCCTCCGACGCCACCGTACCCTCGACGAGGTTCATCGCCGGGCTGCCGATGAATCCCGCGACGAACGTGTTCCGTGGCGCGCGATACACCCCCAGCGGCGTGTCGATCTGCTGAACCCTGCCGCTGTTCAAGACCACGATCCGGTCGCCCAGCGTCATCGCCTCCGCTTGGTCATGCGTGACGTAGAGCATGGTGGCGCCGAGCTCGTGGTGGAGCCGCGCGATCTCGCGGCGCATCTGCACGCGCAGCTTGGCATCCAGGTTCGAGAGCGGCTCGTCGAACAGGAACACGTCGGGCTTGCGCACCAGCGCCCGTCCCAGGGCCACCCGCTGCTGCTCGCCGCCGGACAAGTGCCGGGGTTTGCGCTCGAGCAGGCCGCCGATGCGGAGCAGTTCCGCCGCTTCGCGGACCCGCGCGTCGATATCGGCCGCCCCGATGCCGCGCAGCTTCAGGCCGAACGCCATGTTGTCGAACACGGTCATGTGCGGGTACAGCGCGTAGTTCTGGAATACCATCGCGATGTTCCGGTCCTTCGCCGCCACCTCGTTGACGACGCGGTCGCCGATGCGGACCTCGCCCGCCGAAATCGACTCGAGTCCGGCGATCATGCGGAGTGTGGTGCTCTTGCCACAACCGGATGGGCCGACGAGCACGACAAACTCGCCGTCCCGGACGGCCAGATCGACGCCGTCCACCGCCACGCGGGTCCGGCCGCCCTCCTGATATATTTTCCGGACGCCGACGAGCGTCACTTTGGCCATGGGCACCGACCACTCGCATGAGTGAACCGACCGGCTTCCCCGCAGGCTTTCTGTGGGG
>DASQIB010000150.1:0-4726 GCA_035631795.1 Gemmatimonadales bacterium
TTCTGGCTCGACGTCACGGCGCGTGGGACGGCGGGCCACGGCTCGCGACCCACCCCCGATAATCCCGTGCACCGGCTGGTCCGGGCACTGAACCGGATCGCGGCGTACCAGACTCCTTTCATCCCGACGCCCGCGGTCGAGCGCTACCTGCGCGACCTCTCGACCATCGAGACCGATCCGGCGCGGCGCGCCTGGCTCGCCGACGTGAGGGCCGCGCTGCGCGACAGCGCGGGAGTGCGATTTCTCACGGGCGATCTCACGTACAACGCCCTCCTCCGGAACACGATTTCGATCACGGGTCTCGCCGGCAGCGACAAGACGAACGTGATCCCGCCGGTCGCCCGCGCGGCGCTCGACGTACGGCTCCTTCCCGGTCAGGACCCGCAGGCGTTCCTCGCGGACCTCGTGCGCGTCGTCAATGACTCGGGGATCGCCATCACGCCGCAGGGCCCGAATTGGCCGGCGACGGAAAGCCCGGTCGAGACGGGTTTGTTCCGCGCGATCGTGGCGGCGGCGCACGAGCGGACGCCCAATGCGCTCGTCACCACGCCACCCCTGCCGGGCTTTACGGACAGCCACTACTTCCGGCGGCTCGGGATCGTGAGCTACGGTCTGTCGCCCTTCCCGCTCAACGAAGTCGAGTCCCGGGGAGTGCACGGCAACGACGAGCGGGTGAGCCTCGAGGATCTCACGTTCGGCGTGCATTTCGTGTACGACGTGGTGTCTCGCGTCGTCGCGAAGTGATCGGGCCGTTCTTCTATCCGCGTCGCCGACCGCCCTCGCGCGATCGGCGGTCGCCGCGCTGGGAACGGCTCACCAAGGGCACACTCGGGTGGTTGGTGGAACGCGTCACGGCGCCGTTCCAACGGTGGGATGAGGCCCGACTCCTCACCCCCGACGTGCCGGTGCCCGTCCGGCGGCTCGCCGCCGAGCTGATCGGCTATCGCATCGCGCTCGTCACCGATCTCCATCACGGCCCCGCGGTTCCAGCCCGGTGGCTTGCGTACGTCGCCCGTCGAGTCGCGGAGCTCGAGCCGGACGTCGTGGTGTTGGGAGGCGACTTCGTCAGTCACGCGCGGAGCGACCTGGTCGGGCTGGAGGACATCATCGGGCAGTTCAGGGCGAAAGACGGCGTCACGGCGGTGCTGGGGAATCATGATCACTGGGTCGACCCGGACGCGGTGGCGACCGCGCTTCAGCGAGGCGGGGCGACGGTCCTCACGAACCGGCACCGGTTGATCCGGCGAGGAGGGGCCACGTTGGCGCTGGCCGGCGTGGATGATTTCACGCACGGCGCCGTGCGACTGGACGAAGCGTTCGCGGGCATCGCCCCCGACGTTCCCCGCGTCCTCGCGTCACACAACCCCGACCTGATCGAGTATCTGCCCTCGGGCCTCCGCGTGGACGTGATACTTGCGGGGCACACCCACAACGGGCAGGCGCAGCTGCCGCTCATCGGTCCGGTCACGGTCCCCTCGCAGTTCGGCGGACGGTACCTGCACGGCTTGAAGCGGGTGGGGGATACGTGGCTCTACGTTTCCGCGGGCGTCGGGACGGCGGCGATTCCGCGCTGGCGCAATCCACCCGAGCTGCCGGTGATCCGTCTCGTCGGCGACTAGGCGCCTGCTTCGAGCGGGACCACGAACCGCACAGTCACGGTTTCCGCCGTTTGGGGCGCGACGATGCAGAAACACTCCGCCCCGATCAGGCGCTTCACGCCGAGCACCTCCGCTTCCGCGATGCCTGGCACGTCTCGATAGGTGATCTCGAGCGTCGTGCCGTCGACGATGCGATACACCACCGGGCGTCCCGCGAGGCGATGGTGCGGGTCGATCTTGCCGAGGCCCTCTGAGAGACGGTGCTGGATCGCGCCGGCCTTCGCGCTCCGAGATGCCGCGGCGTCGGTCATCACCGGCTGGCCTGGAGGTTCGCGAGAACGGCGGCCGCGTTGCGCCGCATCCCCGTTGCGCCCGGCCGCTCGAACGGCGTGTCGCCGAAGCGCCGGTCGAACGCATCGGCGTCAATGTCGAGGAATGGAGCGAGCTCAAGCTCCGCCATCTCGGCGTGAACACCCAATTCCGCGTCCGTCGTGGGGCGCGCGAACTTCACGTTCCACGGGCACACGTCCTGACACACGTCGCACCCGAACAACCAGTCGCCCACGAGCGCGCGCTCGCCGTCGGTGAACTCCCCGCGGCGCTCGATCGTCAAATAGGAGATGCAGCGGCGGGCATCGAGGACCTGCGGCGCCACGAACGCGGCGGTGGGGCACGCGTCGAGACAGGCTCGGCAGCTGCCGCAGCGATCCGCCTCGAAGGGGAGGTCGGGGTCGAGCGGGGCGTCGGTGAGGACGACACCGATGAACGTAAACGAGCCGATCTCGGGGCGAATGAGCATGGTGTTCTTGCCGATCCAGCCGAGTCCCGCTCGTTGCGCGAGCTCCCGCTCGGGGACCGGCCCCGCGTCCACGTAGCAGCGCGTGATCGCGCCGGGCACGATCTCGTGTACCGCGCCGGCGAGGTGCTCGAGACGACGGCCCAAGACGATGTGATAGTCGGTGGACCACGCGTACTGGGCGACCTTGGCGCCTCCGCGTTCCCCGGGCTTGTGCCCGGCGTCAGTGATCCCATGGAAATAGTTCGTCAAGGTCACAATCGCGACGCGCGCGTCCGGGAGCATGCGGGCCGGGAATTTCCGTCGCTCGGCCTGACGCTCGAGATAGGTCATGTCGCCCGCGTACCCCGCGGCCAGCCAACGGTCGAGCGAGTCGGCATAGGCACTGGGCTCGAGCGTGGCGATGCCGACGGCGTCGAACCCGAGCTCGAGGGCTCGACGCTTCACCTCAACGGTTCTCCTCGACGCCTCTTCTCGACGCCGCTGCTCGACGTCGTCTCTCATAGATGCATCGTCTCGCGTCGCCATCTGGCGAAGCGTACGACGTCCTCGAGTGGCGGCACGGCATGTTCGTCGCCGTAGGCGGTGAACATCCGCCATCGGAGGTAGTCGGCCGGCGGCACCGGCAGAAAGGGCGCGCGGCGGTACCAGTCGCGCGCCCGAAAGCTCCAGGCGAGGCGAAGGAGATCGAGGGCGAGCCGCGGGTTCACGAGCGCCCGCAAGGCGAGCCGCGTGACGAGTGCCGGCCAGCCGGTGGATGGCTCCATGCCACGGAATGTAGTCGCGAGGTGTGCCGGGTGCGCGCGTCCGCCTGTATATTGACGGCCTATGACGCTTGCCAGTGAGCTCGACGTCGGCGCGCGCGCCGGTGCGCAGCCGCTCGCCCAGTATCGCGCTGAGTTTCCCATTTTTCGGGACACGATCTATCTCAACACGTGTTCGCTGGGTGCGCTGGGCGATCGCACGCGCCGTCGCATGGAGCAGTTCATCGATCTGTGGCAGGCGCGCGGGGCTTCCGCCTGGTACGACGTGTGGTGGACCGCGCTGGGGGAGTTGCGGGCGCGGTATGCGCGCACCATCGCGGCGAGTCCCGATGAGATCGCGTTGGCACCGAGCATCTCGGTCGCCATCTCGACCATCGCGGAAGCGCTGGACTATCGCACGCGTCCTCGGGTGGTCGTCACGTCACTCGACTTTCCGACCGTCGCCTACCAGTGGCTCGCGAAGCGGGCGCGCGGCGTCGAGTTGGTGGTGGTCGAAAGTCCGGATCAGATATCGGTGCCGGTCGAGGCGATCGCGCGCGCGGTGGACGAGCGGACCGCGCTCGTCGCGACGTCGCACGTCTATTTCACGAGCGGCGCGATCCAGGATATCCGGGCGGTCGCGGCCGCGGCGCACGCGAAGGGCGCGCTCTGCCTGATCGACGCGTACCAGTCGGTTGGGCAGGTTCCCGTGGATGCGGCGGCGACCGAGGTGGATTTTCTCACGGCGGGCGGCCTCAAATGGCTGCTCGGCGGGCCGGGCGTGGTCTTCCTGTACGTGCGGGCAGAGCTCGCGCGTCGCCTCACGCCGGCCATCGCCGGGTGGTTCGGTCACCGGAATCAATTCGCGTTCGACGCCCGATCCCTCGAGCTACACGAGGACGCCCGGCGGTTCGAGCTGGGCACGCCATCGGTGGCGGCGGTGTATGCTCAGCTCGGCGGGCTCGACTACATCGACGAGATCGGCATCCCGGCGATCCGCCGGGTGACCGCGGCGCTCACCGAGGACTTGATCGACAAGGCGCGGGCGCGCGGCTTCCGGCCACACGTCGCGTCCCGTCCCGACGAGCGCTCGGCTATCGTCATGCTGCCCGCAACCGACCCGGCCGCGGCAGTCCGCCACCTCGCTGCCGGCGGCATCATCGGCGACGCGCGGCCGGGTCACGTTCGCCTGTCTCCTTTCTTCTATAACCTGCAGGAAGACTATGTCGCAGCGCTCGAGCGGCTCGCCACACACGTCGATCACTGAGGACGAACAACTCCTCGCGCAGGGTCCTCGCGAGCGACGAGCGTTCGTCAAGACGGACTCCTGGCGCGTGCTGCGCATCATGGGAGAGTTCGTCGAGGGCTTCGACACGCTGTCGGATGTGTACAACGCCGTCACGGTGTTCGGCTCGGCCCGCACGACGTCCGACGACCCGTACTATGAGAAGGCGGTCGAAACGGCCCGGATGCTCGCGAAGGAAGGGTTTCCCATCATCACGGGCGGCGGGCCCGGGATCATGGAGGCCTCCAATCGGGGCGCCCAGGAAGGCAACGGCCTCTCGATCGGCTGCAACATCGAGCTGCCG
>DASQIB010000151.1:0-1575 GCA_035631795.1 Gemmatimonadales bacterium
TTCGTCGCGGCCAACCCATTGGCTTGACAGAGGTTTCGTGCTCCGGTAACCTTCGGCCCGACGTTCTACAGCCCCGCGAAACGAGCGATCCCGCATGGCGAACATCCCAGCCGACCTGCGCTACACGAAAGATCACGAGTACGTGAAGCAGAGCGGAGACGGGGGCGTCATCGGCATCACCGATTACGCGCAGGGGGAGCTGGGCGACGTCGTCTACGTGGATTTGCCCAAGGTGGGCGCCAGCTTCGGGCGGGGGGACGTGTTCGGCACCATCGAGGCGGTGAAGGCGGTCTCCGAGCTGTACGCCCCGCTCGCCGGCACGGTGACCGAGGTGAACCCGGCGCTGCAGAACGACCCGGCGCTCGTCAATCGCGATCCCTACGGCGCGGGATGGATGATCAAGCTCCGCGTGAAGACGCCCGCGGAGCTCGACCAGCTGCTCAGCGCCGAGGCGTACAAGAAGCAAATCGGACAATAGGGCCGTCGGGATGCTCAAGCTCACTTTCCACGGGCATGCCTGCTTCTCGCTGGAAGCGGACGGCCGACACCTGGTGATCGACCCGTTCCTCACCGGCAATCCGGCGGCGGACGTTCCGGTCGCCCGGCTCTCGAAGGTGGACGCGGTGCTGCTGTCGCACGGGCACGGCGACCACCTGGGCGACGCGATTCCCATCGCCAAGCGCGACGGAGCGACGATCGTCGCCACGGCGGAGCTTGCGAGGTTCTGCGGGCAACGCGGCGCCACCGTGCACGCCATGCACATCGGCGGGGCGCATCAGTTCCCGTTCGGGCGGGTGAAGCTCGTGCCCGCATTTCACGGCGGAGGAGTGGAAGGAGACGCAACCGGCCAGTTCACCACCAACCCCTGCGGCGTGGTCGTCACGGTGGGGGGGAAGTCCGTCTACCATTGCGGGGACACGGCCCTGACGCTCGAGATGCAGCTGCTCCAGGGCCGCGTCGACCTGATGCTGGTCCCGATCGGAGACAACTACACGATGGGGATCGAAGATGCCGTCCGGGCGGTAGAGCTCGTGAGGCCCGCCACGGTGATTCCCATGCACTACAATACCTGGGATGTGATCCAGGCCGACCCGGAACAATTCAAGAGGCAGGTGGGAGATCGGGCACGCGTCGTCGTGCTCGCGCCGGGCCAGTCCCACACTCTGTCCTGACGCCCTCACAACGATCCAGCTCATGCCGACCGTACGCGCTTCCCTCGCCCCTGCCGACCGCTTCGCCACCCGCCACATCGGACCGAGCCCTGACGAAGTCCGAGGCATGCTGGCGACGGTGGGTTATGAGTCGCTCGATGCCTTCATCGACGCGGTGGTTCCCTCGCACATCCGGTTGGGCCGTCCGTTGCAGCTCCCTCCCGGCCGCACGGAGCGCGAGGTGCTCCAGGCGCTGCGGGGTCTCGCGGCGCAGAACCAGCTCTACCGCTCCTACATCGGGATGGGGTATCACCATTCGTTCACACCCCAGGTCATCCAACGCAACATCGTCGAGAACCCGGGGTGGTACACCGCCTACACGCCCTACCAACCGGAGGTCGCGCAGGGCAGACTCGAGGCCCTG
>DASQIB010000152.1:0-14616 GCA_035631795.1 Gemmatimonadales bacterium
GTCGTGCCGTAGCAGGTTGTGTACTGGGTGGCCGTGCCATTGTCCCAGGCGTTGTCGCCCGCCGCGAAGACGGTTCCGGGAATCGAGTCGAGCAGGTTGGCCGTGAGGCCGGCTCCGACCTGGCCGCACTTGGCGATATCGCCCGCGCCCACCAGCGTGACCGGACCGCCCGTCGCCACGTCGGTGGCCGGCGGGCGCGAGATGGCGGTGGGGATGCGAAGGCTCTGATCGTCCCGGCAGGTGGTCACGACCGCCAGGACGGCGAACGAGACGAGACCGGCGAGCACGCGGCGCATGTCACCGGCGCTAGGCACGAGCCGTGCCTCGCCGGGCGCCTCAACCCCCGGCGGGGAGAACCCTGCGTGTATCAGCAGCCTTACAATTGCGAAGCGTTACGTTGCATCGACGCGGCGTGAGCGGCTTGCGAAACCGTCGTTTCAGTTCGGCACACAAGACGGCGGAGAGTGTCCACCACTACGACGAAGTCCTTCCACCGAGTGGCCTGGGCGCCGTACGCCAAGTTGAGCCGAATCTTCTCCGGCATGATGACCTCGATGTACTGCCGTTCCCAATCCGGTGCCTGCGCGAGCAGAGCGCTCTCATTGTGGTACGCGATGCTCGCCGGATCGGTGATCCCGGGGACGAGATCGAGAACGCGACGCTGATCCCGCGTGTACAGCGCCACATAGTGGGGGACCTCGGGACGCGGTCCCACGAGACTCATCTGGCCCGCGAGGACGTTGAACAGCTGCGGCAGCTCGTCCAGCTTGGAATGCCGCAGCCATCGGCCGACGCGCCTGAGGCGGGGGTCGTCGCCCACGGTGAGCGGGCCGCCGCACTGCTCCGCGCAGGCGATCATCGTCCGAAACTTCCAGACGCGAAATGCTCGTCCACACCGGCCGACGCGCGGCTGACGGAAAAACACCGCTCCGCCATCGTCCAGCTTGATGAGGAGGGCGATGACGAGAAACACCGGCCAGAGCACGAGGAGACCGGGAATCGTCCAGCACAGATCGAACAGGCGCTTCGTGCCTCGCATTGGCGGGAATTGAACGAGGCGGGCCGGTGGGAGACCAGCCCGGAGATCACAAAGAAGTTCAGCGCTCCCACTAAGCAGTCACAAAGCGATCACACAGGGCGTTGCTCGAGCCGGTAGCCCACGCCAGGCTCGGTGACGATGAGGCGTGGGCGCGACGGATTATCCTCGATCTTGCGCCGGAGGCTCGTCATGTAGACGCGGAGATATTGCCGCGGGTTGCCGAACCGGCGTCCCCACACCGCTCCGTAGATCTGCTGATGCGTGAGCGTACGCCCAGTTTGCACCGCGAGCGCCCGGAGGATGCCCCACTCGGTGCGCGTCAAGTGCACGGGCTGCCGACCGGCCCGCGTTACGCGCCTACGCGCGAGGTCGATCGGCACCTCGCCCACGTCGAGCCGGGCCGTTCTGGCCGGGCCGATGTTGACGCGACGCAGCTGTGATCGCACGCGCGCCGCGAACTCTCGCGCGCTGAAGGGCTTCGTGACGTAATCGTCCGCTCCGGCGTTCAGGAGGGCCACCTTGGCCTCCGCCGAGTCGCGGACGGACAGGACCACGATCGGCATCATCGCCAGGCGACGCACCGCCTTGCACGCCTCGAGCCCCGGCATATCGGGAAGGTCGAGGTCGAGGACGACGAGGTCCGGCCGCTCCGTACGGGCGAGCGTGATACCGATCGCACCGGAGGCGGCCTCGCGGACGTGCTGCGCGAAGGCTGCGACTACATGCCTGACGGCGCAGCGAATCGCTGGGTCGTGGCCGATCACGACGATGGTGTGCGCTCGCACCGCCTCGTCGGTCTTGGCAGCGGCGAGCTGCGCAGCCGGCATAGATGCACTCTGTGACGATGGCGTCCGTCTTGGGGCGCAAACACCATGCCTTGGCGTACCACGGCGAGCGGTCTCGACGATCAGCCCGCCTGTATCAGCTTCCTCACAGATGTCAGCCGAGGCGTTGCGTCACTGCGTCGGCCGACGCCGGAGCGAGCAGGCGGCTCGCTTCGGCCAGCTCGGGTGGATCCGCGAACCGGTGCCGGCCGGCGAGCGTCGCGATGATGACCCACAACGTGCGTCCGACGATGCGGGCGTCGTAGAGGAATGAGGCGTGGCGCACGTACACCGCGTCCAAGGCGAGCTTCACGGGGAGCAGCCGCTCCACGTAGGCCGCTTCCGGGTCGCGTCCGGTCAGGAAGGTATCCCCGTGCGTCGAGCTGTAGATGCTGCCCGGGCTCGCGAGCCCGGGCCGGACCGACAGCGTCTCGCGACCCAGGGCGGTGTAATGCCGCGCCACGATCGCGGGGTCCTCGGGACGCGGGCCCACGATCGCCATCTCACCTCGCAGCACGTTGATGAGCTGCGGGAGCTCGTCGAGCTTCACGGCGCGGAGCCACGCACCGAGCGGGAACACCCTGGGGTCGTTCGCGCCGGTAATGCGGCTCGCGTCCGAGCGACGCCGGAGATGCATGGTGCGCAGCTTGTACATGATGAACGGCCGTCCCCCGCGGCCCACGCGCTCGGCGCGGAACAGTACCGGCCCCGGGCTGGCGCGACGGATGCCGGCGGCCGCGAGTGCGAGCAGCGGTGCCGTGACCACCAGCGCGACGCCGGCGAGCAGCGCGTCAGCCAGGCGTCTGACCGTCACGCAGGGCGCGCCGGATGGTCATGAAGACTTCGGCGGCATCGACGCATTGCTGGTTGCCCCACGCGCGCGCGCGATGGCGCAGCGCGTCGAGCGAGCGGGGGTGCGGGTACTGGCGCACTTCACTCTCGTAGCACGCCATCGCCGCGACCTTCTGCTCGAGCGTAGTCGAGATGTCCACCCACGTGTCGGGCGCGAAGCTCCGCGGAAAGGCCCATTCGGTGCTCGAGGCGGTGTCGAACGCATAGACGGCCTCGATGCTTTGCTCGGTCGGACGGGTGGCCACCAGAATCGCCTTGAAGAGGATCTCGTGGTCGCGGTTCACGTCCCGCCCATACTGGCAATAGACGACTTCCGGATTGACCTCGCGCACGACGCGCTCGAGCGGCGTAATGATCTCGGTCAGCGTCATCGTATCGAGCCGCTGGTCGGGGAAGTTGAGGGAGCGGACGTTGTCCACGCCGAGCGTTTCGGCCGCGCGCCGGGTGTGCTCCGACTGCCCCACGGCGCCGGGCCCGTAGCGCAGCGACTCGCCCTCGCAGGCGATGACCGAGATCACCCGGTCCCCGCGGGCAGCGTGCAGGGCGACCGTGCCGCCGCAGCCGAGGATCTCGTCATCGGGGTGCGCCGCGATCACGAGGACCCGCTTAGCCAAGCGCCCTCGCCGTGGTGTGCGAGGCCTCGACTGCCGAGCGCTCGCGGGGTGGCGGTGGAGACGGATTATCGAGCGGCGCGGCCGCATAGCGCTGCTTGGCGCGCTCCATCGCCCAGGGAAAGAGGTGCCGGAACAACCGCTCGCGCCGGCCCAGCGTCACCACGCGCTGGGCCGCGGAACGAAGCATCCACAGGCGCCGCGGAGCCGCGTGCGCCAGTCCCTCGAGCACCCGCGCGATCGCGTACCGCGACTCCTGCCAGCTGTCGGCACTGGCGACGAGACTCGGCGGCGTCAGACCGCGGCGCCGCCACTCGTCGGCGTGCCGCTCGAGCCAGAATCGGTAGTCTGCGAGCGAGGCCGGCGTGAGGAACCCCTCCTGCGCGGAGAAGAGCACCGAGACGCTCTTCTTCCACCGGCCGAACGCGTCTCGCGGCACCCCCGCCTCTTCCAGGATACGGCGGCAGATCGGGCGACTGTAGTACGAGCCCGTATGCCATGGCGCCAGCTCGCGCGAGCGGCTCAGCGCACGGATGGAGGCCGCCTGGCGTCCGCCCGCGAACGGCAGCGGACAGTGCAGGAAGCCCGCCCACAGGCGATACTCGGAGAGTGACAGGCCGGACTGATCGCCGCGGACGAAATCCGCGTCGGTACGGGCCGTGCGGTCCCACACGCGGTCGCCGTGGAACCCGGTGAGCAACACGCGGCGGGCCAGCAGGGTCTCGGCCCCCTTGAAGTACACGTCCTCGCCTTTCGCATCCGCGGCGACGAACGGCACCTCCGCGAAGCTCGCTCCGCGCCACGCGTGGTGGGCGAGGATCGTGAGCCGCACGCCGAGCACGTCGGCGATGATCTCACCCGAGTCGGGCTCGCCTGACGACGCGCTGCCGAAGGAAATCGCTTCGGTCAGGCCGGAGGGACGCGCGAGGGCGGCGGCCGCGGCGGAATCGTACCCGGACGAGATCGTTCCGAGCAGGCGGTAGCGCTCCACGCGCGACGGCGCCTCCATGTTCTCGGCGAGCCGGCCGATGGTCCTCGCGAGAAAGCTGCGATATGCCGCGAACGTCCCGAACGCTCCCCCCCTGAGGCCGGGCGGCTTGGGGGTCTCGATCAGGCGGGTGCCGTCCCACCGCAGATTGTGATAGTAGGTGAGCTGCACCGGACCGGCGGACGTCGCGAGCTGGCGCGTGTACCGGCTCAATCCCTTGCTGATGGACTTGAGGTCGGTGAAATAGCCCGGGTACGTGGGATCGAGTGTGGCCCCCACGCCGCCCAGGAGACAGGGGAGCGAGTTCGATACCCATGACGCGTCCGCGGCGTCGATCGACTGCAGCCGATCCACGGTCGATCCCGAGGAGACGAAGCACACCTCGTCGCGCTCACGGGTGCGGGCGCCGGATCCGAAGACGAGATCGGTGCGATCGAAGTCGCCGTCCGCGAACGAGCCATCCCACACCGCCTCGCAGAACCAGTCGGCGGCGAGCTCGACCCGCGGGCCGTGGAAGACGTCGATCTCGGGCGCACCGGGACGGCAGCGGGCGAGCCACGCGAGCGGTGGCCAATCGGACACGAGGGTGTAGCGGAGTCGCATACCGGATCCTATCACGTTGGATCGGCCGACGCCGCACGCGATCGCGACGCGCCCGGCGAGAGGGCCCCCGGCGGCAGCGTACGGGGTGGCGTGCGCCGCCGGCGCTCGAGGGGGACCGGGACGACGCCGCTCGCCTTCAGCAGGCCGGCGAACCGCTCGCTCAACGTGCGCGCCGCCCAGAGGAACTGCAGGTACGCGAAGTCGTACCGCGCGCCGACCAGCACGGCCGGCGTCTTGGGCTGCGCGATGCCCCAGAGCTCCCGGCGAAGCAGATGGTACGCGCGGAACCCCCAGAAGGCCAAGCGGTTCGCCGCCTCGTGCAAGTATACGAAGCCCGCGCGCCGCCCGTATCGCGCCCGCACGTCGGCGAAGTAGCTCGGCCGCAGCGCCCGGTGGCGCGGCCACGTGTAGGTCTGCACCACGGCCTTTTTCCTTCCGGCGAACATCGCCCGCGGGATACCGGCCTCCTCGAGGATACGGCGCGGGATCGGTCGGTCGTAATCACGGGTCCCGAGGCGCCACGGCGCCATCTCGGTGGACTCGCTCAACACCGCGAGATCCTGCACCCGGCGCGCGCACAGCGCCGGCACCGGGACGTTGACAAAGCCGCTCTTCAGCCGGATCTCCGACAGCATCAGGGCCGTCGTATCGCCGCGGATGATCCCCTCGTCCTGAAAGCGACGCTCGTGGGCGTTGCGGTCCCACACCTCGTCGCCCAGAAACCCGGTGAACAGGACCGCGGGCCGCCGGCGCTCGATGTGTCGAGCCAGCCCGTGGAGCGCGAGAGTGGGCGGCGCGCACCCAGGCGCGAGAAAATACAGCTCGTCGTCGGTCACGCGCGAGCCGCGCGTGTCGAGCTCGATGGTGGTGAGCCCTCCCAGCGCGCGCGCGATCGGTGCGCCGTCGTCCACTGCGGCTCGCCGGTTGAGCCACCGGGGGATGTGTGTGTTGGACCGGCGGCAGGTGAAGTACGCCTCGACGCCCAGGTCCTTGACGAGCGCCGCGACCGCGGCGGAATCGTACCCCGAAGAAATCGTGGCGAAGGCGCCCAGCGGGGCGCGCCGGTCCGCGCTCGTGTAATTGGCGCGCAGCCGCAGCAGCGCCCGGTCCACGAGCTCCCGGTAGCGAGCGTAGGTCGGCACGGTCGGGGCGGGGCGGGCGGATGCGAATTCGAGTGGGACCTCGGCCGGCCCTTTCACCACGAGACTCAAATCGTAGACCTGATAGAATGCCTGGATCTCCCGATGCAGCACCGTGAAGTCGCGGGCGTAGCGCTCGGCGCCGTGCCGGATGGCGTAGGTCTCCACGCGATAGTCGTGGTCGGGGTCGAGCCGGGCGCCGGTGAACGCGAGCAGCAGGATCAGGCTGTTCGACACCAGCAGCTCGCGACGCCGCTCGCAATAGTAGACGCCATTCACGAGCGCGCTCGACGGGACGAAATGGACCGTGTCACCGACCGCGCGAATCCCGCTGCCGAAGAAATGCTCGCTCTCGTGGAACCCGCCGAGCGCGAACTCACCGTCCCACGTGCCCTCCGCCATCCAGTGATCGCGGCACTCGAGCGCCGAGCCGTGATAGACCAGCACGTCGCCGGCGTCGCGATTCATCACGGCGAGCCAGGCGAGTCGCGGAAGCTGCGGGAGCTCGCGGTAGCGGAACGGCTTCATATCGAGGGCCGTTTGGGCGCGCGTGTGCGCGCGATCTCGGCGACGCGGCGCGCGACCGCCCGTCGCGAGTCGGCGGATAGACCGGCCGCGAACGCAATGCCCGCCGTCGCCGTCAACGTGACCGCCACTCCGGCGGCCCAGGCGAACCAGGTGGCCGGAGTCGCGTGGTCGGCGTACCGCAGGGCCAGGTAGAACAAGACGGCGCTCACGAGGAGCGCGCGCAGCAGACCCGGCGCTATCAACGCGCCCCGATCGCCCACGGAGCGGCGCGCGAGGATCGGATAGGCCACGCTCTGGCTCAGCCGGCCGAGGATCACGCCGAGGCACAGCCCGGGCAGCCCCCACGCGCGCGTGAACACGATCGCGAACGCGATGGTCACCACCACGGCCCCGGTGCTGATCACCACCCGCAGCCACGATTGGAGGGCGGCGTCGATGACATAGGCGTCGGCGCGGATGAACGCCGTTTGCACCGCGATCAGGACGATCAAGAGCTCCACCGCGGTACCGGCATGATGGTCGGCCCCCACCCACAGCGCCACGAACGACCGGTTCCACAGCAGGATGGTGACGCCCACCGTCGTGACGAACAACCAGGTGAGCACGAGCAGCTCGCGTCGCACCAGAGTGGCGCGCGCGCGCTGGCCCTCACCGATCAGGCCGCCCAGGCCGGGCATCGCCGCGCCGACCGCGGAGCCGTGGATCGCGATCGCGGCTCGCGGCGCGAAAGAGGTGAGGACATAGGTCGTCACGACCGCCGGGGAGAGGATCATCCCGAGGATGAGCACGTCGCTCGCCAGCAGCAGTTTGGCGATCAAGTCGCCTCCCGACAGCCAGGCGGACAGGTTCACCATCTTGCCGACCTCGGCACGCGTGGGGCGCACGGCGCCGAACCAGCCGACGTATCCCCGGGCCAGGCCCCAGAAGCAGAGGCCGCAGAGGGCGGCGCCGATGATTTGCGCGCCGCCCAAACCGACGAGCCCGAGCCCTGCGTACACCGCGCCGGCGGTGAGCAGGCCACTCACGACGTGCAGCGCCGCCTGCAGCTCCATGCGCTTGTAGCCCAGGTTCATGCCGTGCAGCGCCGCCTCGGGCAGCGCGGACAGGGCTCCGAGGATGCCGCCGCCGAAGAGGAGGGCCGCGGCGACCCGGACGCTCGCCTGCCATTCAAGCCCGGCTCCGGAGAGCGTGGGCGCATACCAGGCGAGGAGCGCGCTCGCGAGGACGGCGAGCGGCAGGAACCCGAGCCACACGATCAGCGCGCCGCCCATCGAGCGGCGCTGGGTGGCCGGATCGGCCGCGGTCTGACGATTGGCCACCACGAGGCGCAGCGCTTCCGCCGGCTCTCCGCCGGCGACGGCGACGTATCCCGCGAGCCGGCTCAGGATCTCCCACACGCCGAACAGGGCGGCGCCCAACCGCTCCACGAGGAGCGGTGTGACCACGAGTCCGACGACGGTCTTGACGCCGAAATCGAGCCCGAACGCAACGACGTTGAGAGACGCGCGCCGCGTCAGCGGCAGCGCGGGCGCCGGAGCTGTCGTCGCAGGGGAGGGAGAGGGGGGGGAGGGCGGGGCGGAGGGGGGAGGAGCGTCGATTGCGAGCGCGGGCCTAGGCATGGGACCACCGCCGGCCGGTCCAGGGCAGCTCGCTGAGCCGCCGCCCGGAATAGACCGTGCCGTCGTCCGCCTCGACTTCCAAGAGTGCCAGGGTCCCCCCCCCGCCCGCACACGCCACGACCTGTCCGCACGCCTGCTCCACCGGGCTCACCACGGGCCCGAGGACTTCACCGGGCGCGACGGTGGCGCCGCCCCCTGCAGAGGGGGCGGGGAGCAGCGCGGACCGCCACACCGTCCAGCGCCGCCCGTCGAGCCAGCCGAAGGCGCCCGGATACGGGCGCGTGAGCGCGCGAACGAAATTGTAGACGGCGCAGGCCTCCTGGTCCCAGTCGATCAACCCATCCGCGGGCCGGCGACGCGGCAGGACGGCGGCTCCGCCCCCATTGGACCGGGGCTGCGGCGTCCCGACGCGCTCACCCCGGAGCAGCTGGGGCAGCGCGCGCAGGATCATGTCGCGATTCGACGTCGCCACGCGCTCGTACAGCGTGCCGCACGTGTCGTAGGCGGAGATCGGGAACTCGGTCTGGTCGATGATGTCCCCGGCGTCCACGCCCTCGGCGAGCCAGATGAGAGAATTGCCCGTGACGCGCTCGCCGCGGATCAACGCCCAATTGATCGGCGCGCTGCCCCGGTTCTTGGGGAGCAGCGACGCGTGGGCGCCGATCATCCCGAGCCGGGCGGTGGCGAGCGTCTCGGGCGAGAGAATCTGGCTCCACCCGATCACGAACACGACGTCGAGCCCCTGGAGCAGGGCGCGGGACTCGGGGTCGTTGATGCTGGTCACGAAGTGCAGCGGCACGTCGAACCGGCGGCACAGCGGACCGTAGTCGGCCGCGCCGGACCGCGACGCCGCGACTTCGGGTTTGAGCGTGAACACGGCCGCGACGGGCGCGCCCGATGCGAGCACCGCTTCGAGGGCGGGGATACCTTCCATATGAAAGCCCACCCAGCCGAACTTCATCGCCGGTAGATGCGCGTCACGTCGAGCACCGCGTCGATCACGTCGGCCACGTCCTGATCCGAGAGCTTCGCCGAGAGCGGCAGGCTCAGCATCCGATCGAAGTTGGCGAGCGCCACCGGGAAGCGGTCGGGCGTATAGCCGTACTTTTGCCGGTAGTAGGGGTGCATGTGGATCGGGATGAAATGCACCGACGTCCCGATGTTACGCGCGGTGAGCTCGTCGATGAACCGGTCGCGGGTGATCCGCAGCGTCCCGGGCACGAGCCGCAACACGTACAGATGCCATGCGTGCTCCACGTCGGCCCGCTCCGCGGGGAGCTCGAGCGCGCCGTCATCCCGGAACGCCTCGCCGTAGGCGCGCACCACCTCGCGGCGCCGCTCCTGAAACGCCGCCAGCTTCCGGAGCTGGCACAGACCGAGCGCCGCCTGGATGTCGGTCATGTTGTACTTGAATCCGGGCGCCAGCACGTCGTAGCGCCAGGTTCCGCCCTTGCCGTAGCGTTTCCACGCGTCGCGGCTCATGCCGTGGAGGCTCAGGACGCGCGCCCGCTCGAGGAAGTCGGGAGCGCCGGTGAGCATCCCGCCCTCGGCGGTCGTCATGTTCTTGGTCGCGTAGAAGCTGAAGGACACCGGATTCTGGCCGGAGCCGATCCAGCGGCCCTTGTAACGGGCGGGTAGCGCGTGGGCCGCGTCCTCGATCACGGTCGCGCTGACGCCGCGCGCCACGTCGTGGATCGCATCCAGGTCGACCGGATGACCCGCGTAATGCACCGGGAGGATCGCCCGCGTGCGCGGCGTGACGGCCGTCAGCACGGCGGCGGGATCGATGTTGAGCGTGTCGGGCTCGACGTCCACGAGAACGGGGCGAGCGCCCACGTGCTCGATCACGTTCACGGAGGCGGTGAACGTGATCGGAGTGGTGATCACCTCGTCGCCCGGGCCGACGCCGAGCGTGGCCAGCGCGGTATGCAGCCCTGCGGTGCACGAGTTCAGCGCCAGCGCGCCCTGTGCCTCGAGATACGCGGCGAACTCCGTCTCGAACCGCTTGGTCTTCGGGCCGGTGGTGATCCAGTCCGAGCGCAGCGTGTCGACGACTTCCTGGATCTCTTCTTCTCCGATGACCGGAGGGGCGAAGGGCAGGAACTCAGCCCGTCGGGCGGGGACGGGGAGGCGGGCGATGGACACGAGCGTGCCTCAGCCGGTCAGGCGGTGGCGGACTTCGGGAGCCCTTCCGCGCCCGACGGGCGCGCGAACGCCGGCCGCAGCGGTGCGCGCGGCTCGGGCGTGGCGCGCGGCATCCGAACGGGAACCGGCGCGGGGGCGGGGGCGGGGGCGGGGGCGGGGACCGGAACGACGGCGGGCCGCTCGCCGGTCTGCCACGGGACGTACTCGGGAACCAGCGCGCAGATCGCCGCGATGAGTTCGTCGCGCGTCCCGTGCGCCAGCGTCCCGCGGAGCCGCTCCAAGCCGTGCTCCACTGCGGTGCCGTCCGCCCCGTTGCGCTCGATCACCCGCACCTTCTCGGTCGACGTCGCGACGCTGCCCTCGCTCAACGCCACCAATTCTTCGGCGAGCTTCTCGCCCGGCCGGAGCCCGCTGAACGCGATCTGAATGTCGCGGTACGGCTCGAGCCCGGACAAGCGAATGAGATGCTCGGCGAGCTCGAGGATGCGCACGGGCTGGCCCATCTCGAGGATCGAAATCCGGCGTTCGGCCTCAGGCAGCGCCGCCGCCTGCAGCACCAGCTGCACCGATTCCGGGATCGTCATGAAATAACGGGTCACCTCGGGATGCGTGACCTTCACGGGGCCGCCCGCGGAAATCTGCCGCCGGAAGAGCGGCACGACGCTGCCATCCGACCCGAGCACGTTGCCGAAGCGGACCGCGCGGAAATCAGTCTTGGCGGCGCACAGCGCCGGCAGCTCCAGCACGATCCGCTCGGCGATGCGCTTGGTGGCCCCGAGCACGCTCGTGGGGTTCACCGCCTTGTCCGTCGAGATCAACACGAACTTCTCCACGCCGTGCCGCGCGGCGCAGTCGGCCACCCGCAACGTGCCGAAGACGTTGTTCCAGACCGCCTCCGTCACATTGCTCTCGAGCATGGGCACGTGCTTGTAGGCCGCGGCGTGGAACACATAGTTGGGCTGGTAGGCCTGGAAGACCTCCTCCAGGCGCTGCGGATTCGTGATGCTGCCGATGAACGGCACCACCTCGACGTCCGGGTGTGCCTTGGCCACTTCGAGCTGGGTGAAGTACAGGGCGTTCTCCGCGCGCTCGAGCAGCACGAGCCGCGCGGGCCCATAGGAGGCGATCTGGCGCGCCAGCTCCGACCCGATGGACCCGGCGCCGCCGGTGACCAGGATCGATTTGCCGGCCAGGTCCCGCTTGATGGCCTCGAGGTTGAGCTGCACCGGGTCGCGCCCGAGCAGGTCCTCGATCGCCACGTCGCGCAGCTCGCCGATGGTCGCCCGTTTGTTCAGGAGGTCGTCGATCGAGGGGATGATCTTGAACTCCACGCTCGTCTCGCGGCAACGCTCCACGATGCGCCGCGTCTGCGCTCCCGTGACGCCGCGGATGGCGATCACGAGCAGCTCGATGTCGTGCTTCTGGGTCAGCTCCTTCAGCTTGCCGGTGTGGCCGAGCACGGGCACCCCGTGCAAGGTGCGGCCGTGCGTCTCCGGCTTGTCGTCGATGAAGCCGACCACGTTCATCCCGGCGCGGGGGTCGTGCAGGACCTGCCGGAGCAGCTGCTCGCCCGCCTCACCGGCGCCGATGATGAAGGTGCGCCGTCCGTCGTCCAGCCGGGCGCGGGCCATCTGGTTCTCGCGCAGCGCCCGGGCGGCGAAGCGGATGCCGCCCGAGAAGAAGATCATCACGACCCAGTCGAGCAGGAACACCGACCGCGGCATGCCCCGGGACAGGCCGAGCGCCGGGAGGGCCACCGCGAACAGCCCGGAGGATAGGGTGACCGCGAGCCCCAGGTCCAGCATGTCCCGCAGCCCGACGTGCTTCCAGTAGCCGCGGTGCAGGCCGAACGCCTGGAACACGACCAGCCGGATGGCGAGGAGCCACCACACGGTGGCTCGGAAGTGGGCGAACTCCTCCGGCGGGATGTTGAAGTCAAAGCGCAACCCGAACGCCGCCAAGTAGGCGAGCGGGACGAGCGCGACGTGGACCAGCAGGATCAGCGTCCGACGGTACAGCAGTGGTCGCGATGGCAGGCGTAGTTGCATACGAGCGCATCAAGCAGGTCTCGTGCGCCCGGTCACACGGGGTGCTGATCCCATGTGTGGCAACGGGTTACGGGCGCGACCGGCGCGCGCGGAGCTCCGGCCTTGATACGATCTCGTTACAACTCCGCTGGGGAACTGCGACAAGCAACCGCGCGCGCGCGAGGCGCGCGCCGTGTCAATGGACGCGCGCGGTGGCGGGTGCGAGCGATGGCGGTGTGAGCGCGGGCGTGTGGGCCGGCAGCTCGATCTCGAAGAAGAAGCGCGTGCCCCATCCCGGGCGTGTTTCCAGCCGGAGCGTCGAGCCCTGCGCCTCCACCAGCTTCCGACAGATCGCGAGCCCGAGGCCCGTGCCCGAGAAACAGTAGCCGGCGCGGCCGGGGGCGCGGCGGAACGGCTGGAACAGACTCGATAACGCTTCGGGGTTGACGCCCGGCCCGGTGTCCTGCACGGAGAACATCGCGCGGCCGGCCGGCCGGTCCTCACACGCGATCTCCACGAACCCCTGCTCGGTGAACTTGATCGAGTTGGTGGTGAGGTTGAGGAGCACGCGCGACAGGGCGACGGGGTGACCGAGCCGGCGATCCACTTCGGGCCCGCGGAACCGGAGCGAGAGTCCTTTCTCCTCGGCGAGCGGGCGGACGATCCCCTGAACCGACTCGAACAGCTCCGTGATCGAGAACGGAATGACCTCGCGATCGGCGAGCTCGTCGCCACCGCGGGCCAGCTCGATCGCGTCGCTCACGACCGTCGAGAGTCCGAGCGCGGCGCTGTAGATCAGCCCCAGCTGGCGGTGCTGGATGGGGTTGATGTCGCCGCTTTGACCCCGCTGCAACGTCTCCGCGAGGAACAGAATCGACGTGAGCGGGGAGCGCAGATCGTGAATCACCTCGACCAGCAGCTCGAGGCCCTGCACCCCGTTGAGCACGGACTCGAACTGGCGCGCCTCGTTGCGATTAATGGTCTGGCGCACTTGCTCGAGCGCGTTCAGCGTTCCGAGGATCGCGGACGGCTGGGCGGGCACCGGCGACTCGGACCAGGCGCGCAGCAGCTCGGATTGGAGCATCTCGAGCAGGTGTTGCCCGAGCCCGGCGGCGGGCCGGGGGAGGAGCTGGGCGACGTACCCGGGGCGCTGCTGGTCGAGCGCGAGGGCGAGCGCCGCCAGCAGCCCGGCGACCACCTCGTTCTCGCCGGCGGCCGGAGCCGCGCCCGTCGCGGCGGCTTCGTCCCGCCAGCGGCGGGCTACGCGCCGCGTAGCCGCCGTAATGATCGCCGACGAGACGCCGGCGAGCGGGGCGTCGGACTCGGCCGGGGGCGTGGCCCCCCCCCCTCCGCCCGCCCCCAGTGCCGCCGTGCCCGGGCCCGGGATGGGCGTCGGGCCGGAGCCGCTCCCGTCGACCTTGTTACCGCGCTCCGGACTGTGCCTCACTCTTCCTCGGATCCGTTCAACAGGTTGCGTTGCAATCCGTGACGCTCCATCAGCCGGTAAAACGTGGTCCGGTCCACCTTGGCCATGCGCGCCGCCTTCGAGAGGTTCCCGCCCGCCCGTAGCACCACCCGGGTCAGGTAGCGGCGGTCGAATTTCGCGAGCAGCCGATCGCGCGCCTCATAATAACTCTCGTTGGGGTCGACATCCTCGGCCAGGGCGCCCAGCTCGGGGTCCGAGCCATGGTCGCTGATGAACGGGATGTGCTCCGGCTGCACGTCGGCGGCGGGCTCGAGCAGCACGACGGCGTGCTCGATCACGTTCTGCAGCTCGCGGACGTTGCCGGGCCAGGAGTGGGCGCGCAGCGCCCAGACCGCCGCCTTCGAGAGCTTGGGCTGCGGCCCGTCGCGATGCCGGCTCCAGTAGTAGGTGAGGAAATGCTCCGCGAGCAGCGGGATGTCGTCCACGCGCTCGCGCAACGGCGGCACCGGAATCGGCACGACGCGGAGCCGGTAGTACAGGTCCTCGCGCAGCGCGCCGGAGGAAACCGCCTCCTCGGGGTCGCGGTTCGTGGCGGCGATGAAGCGTACGTTCACGACCGCGTCCGTCGTCTCGCTGCCGACGCGCCGCACCACGCCGTCCTGGATCACGCGCAACAGCTTCGCCTGGATCGGCTTCGACATCTCGATCAGCTCGTCCAGGAACATCGTCCCGCCGTTCGCGGCCTCGAGCAGGCCGGGCTTGTCGCGCACGGCGCCGGTGAACGCGCCCTTCACGTGCCCGAACATCTCCGACTC
>DASQIB010000153.1:0-24117 GCA_035631795.1 Gemmatimonadales bacterium
ATAGATCGCGAGTGGACCGGCGATCGCGAAGAAGACCACGGTGGCCACGAACGTCATGAAGGTGGACGTCATCGCCTCGGGCAAGCGGACGCCCGATCGTCGCATGACCCACATCATGGTCGGTCCGGCACCCGATTGAAACGGCGTCAGGTAGGCGGCCCAGGCGCTCATGCCCCCCGCGATGATCATGTCGCGGAGGCGGACGCCCGGTTGAACGTGGCGCGCCACGACCCACAACCGCGTGCCGCCGCCGATCCAGTCCATGGACGCGAGCCCCAGCCCCAGGACCATCCAACCCCATTGCAGGTGCAGCAGCGTCTGCGCCACGGCTTGGAGGTTCTCGCCGTAGACCACGAGCACCACCACGACGCCCACCAGCGAAATGACAGCGAAGAGCTCCAGCCCGCGGCGTAGCAGGCGGGGGGTGAGGGCGAGGGTCATGGTCGGCCCGAAAGTAAGGGTCAGATAACCCGACGGGGAGAGGGGAGAGGGGAGAAGGGAGAAGGGAGAAGGGAGAAGGGAGAGGTCCGCGGCCGGCAGCAAACCTCTCCCCTCTCCCTTCTCGCCTCTTGTATTTTAGAGGGTTATGCCTCGCGCTCCCGACTGCGTCGTCATCCGCAACGCACGACAGCACAACCTGAAGGGCATCACCGTCGAGCTGCCGCGGCGGGCCTTGACGGTCGTCACGGGGCCGTCCGGGTCGGGCAAGAGCACGCTGGCGTTCGATACCCTGTACGCCGAGGGCCAGCGCCGCTACATCGAATCGCTCTCCACGTACGCCAAGCAGTTCCTCGAGCGGATGCCCAAGCCGCTCGTCGACGGCATCGAAGGCATCTCTCCCGCCGTGGCGATCGAGCAGAAGAATCCCACCACGTCGAGTCGCTCGACGGTCGGCACGGCCACGGAGATCTACGACTTCCTGCGTCTGTTGTGGGCGCGCGTAGGGACGCAGTACTGCGTCCAGTGCGACCACGAGGTGAAAGCGGATACGGTTCAGGAGGTGGTGGACGAGTTAATTGCGGATTGCGGATTGGCGATTGCGGATTCGACTGACCGAGGCCCGGATGTCCAATCCGCAATTGTCGTCACCTTCCCGTTACCGGCCAGCGCCCACCGACCCGAGGTTGACGTGGCGGCCCAGTTGCGCGCCGCGGGCTTCGTTCGGGCGCAGGTCGACGGCGTCCTGGCCCGGCTCGATCCCCCCGATGCCGAGCGACGCGTGCGGGAGGCGCAGGAGGTGCTGGTGGTGGTCGACCGCGTCCCCGTCGTGGAAGCGAGTCGGGGGAGACTGGCGGACGCCGTGGCGACGGCCTTCAACGAGGGCGAGGGCGTGGCGGTCGCGCTCAACAACGGCCACCGCCGTCGGTTCTCCGCCCATCCGACGTGCTCGAGCTGCGGCGCGGCGGCCCCCGCGCTCAGCCCGATCCTGTTCTCCTTCAATAACCCGCGCGGTGCCTGCCCGGTGTGCAACGGGTTCGGTGCCGTGCTGGAGTACGATGAATCGCTCATCGTCCCCGATCCCAGGAAAAGTCTCGCTGGGGGCGCGCTCGATCCCTGGACCAAGCCCCGCTACGAGGGCCGCCGGCGGATCCTGCGCGAAGCCGCCCGCGTCCGGGACATCCCTTTCGACACGGCCTGGCGCGATCTCGATCCCGCGGCGCGCGACTTCCTGCTGCACGGCGCCGCTGGTCGATTCGTGGGCATGTTTCCCTTCCTCGAGCGACTCGAGGCCAAGCGCTACAAGCAGTACATCCGCGTGTTTCTCCGTCAGTATCAACTCGCCAAGACCTGCCCCGCGTGCGGGGGCGCGCGCCTCAAGCCCGAGGCCTTGTCCGTGCGCGTCGGCGAGCGAACCATCGCGGAGGTCTCTTCTCTCACGGCGGCCGCGTCCCTGGACTGGGCCGCGAGCCTCGTGCTCTCTCCGTTCCGCCGGGCCGTGGCGCTCCACATCCTCGCCGAGCTCGAGGCCCGGCTGTCGTTCGTGAATGATGTGGGGCTCGGCTACCTGACTTTGGACCGCCTCACCCGAACCCTGTCTGGAGGGGAAGCGCAGCGCATCGCGCTGTCGAATGCGCTCGGCGCCCATCTGGTCGACACGTTGTACGTGCTCGACGAGCCGACCATCGGTCTCCACCCCGCGGACACGCATCGCCTGCTCGGCCTCCTGCGGCGACTGGCCGATGCCGGGAACACCGTGGTGGTCGTCGAGCACGACCCCGCCGCAATGCAGGCGGCGGACTGGATGGTCGAGCTAGGACCGGCGAGTGGTGAAGCGGGCGGCGCGCTGGTCTATCAGGGGCCCGCCCGGGGTGTGCGCGAGGCCGGTACCCTCACCGGCCAGTACTTGTCGGGGGAAAAGTGTATCGGCGTTCCGTCGGCCCGCCGGCCCGCCCGGCGCTGGCTGACCGTTCAGGGAGCGCGTCTCCACAACCTCCGCGATGTCGAGGCGCGTATCCCCCTGGGCACGTTGACCGCCGTCACCGGCGTGTCCGGATCCGGCAAGTCGACGCTCGTCCACGATGTGCTCTTCCGCCAGCTCGAGTCGCGCATCCGGGGCATGCACGGCGCCAAGCAGCACCTGGGCGAGCCGGTGGGCTCCGTCACGTCGCTCACGGGCTGGGAAGCGATCCGCGACGTCGTGCTCGTAGACCAGTCGCCGATCGGGAGGACACCGCGCTCGAACCCCGTCACTTACATCAAGGCATTCGACGAGCTGCGCGCGTTGTTCGCCGCGGAGCCGCTCGCCCGCGCCCGCGGCTACACGCCCAGCACATTCTCTTTCAACGTGGCCGGCGGGCGGTGCGACGCGTGCGAGGGCGCGGGCCATGTCCTGGTCGAGATGGTGTTTCTGGCCAACGTATTCGTACCGTGCGAGGCCTGCGGCGGGAAACGCTTCAAGAAGGACGTGCTCGACGTCAAGGTCGGCGGGAGCTCTATTCACGACGTGCTCGAGTGGACCGTGGACCAGGCGCTCAAGCGGTTCCACCGCGAGCCTCGCCTGGCACGCGCCCTCTGGCACTTGCAGCAGGTAGGGCTCGGCTACCTGCGGCTCGGCCAGCCCGCGACGACCCTGTCGGGCGGTGAGGCCCAGCGGCTCAAGATCGCGCGGGAACTGGCGGGCGCCAGCGGGGCGAAGCACCGCACCGGACGCAAGTTGTACATCCTCGACGAGCCGACGACCGGTCTGCACTTGGACGACGTGCGCACGTTGTGTCGCGTCCTCGATCGGCTGGTGGACGCCGGGCACACCGTGCTCGTCATCGAGCACCATCTCGACGTGATCAAGCGCGCCGATTGGATGATCGAAATGGGGCCCGGCGCGGGCGATGCCGGTGGGCGGGTCGTGGCCCAGGGCACACCGGAGAACGTCGCCCGCCTCCCCGACTCGGTCACCGGACGGTATTTGCAGGACCTGCTCTCGGACGCGGACGCCGCGATCACCGCTCCCACGGTCCCCCCCCCGTCCGACCGTCCGACATGACGAAGAGACAGGCAGACCTCGCGCTGCTGCTCGCGACCGCGCTCTGGGGCACGAGCTTTGTCGCGGTCAAGAGCGCGCTCGGCTATGCGACGCCGCTGGCGTTTCTGACGATCCGCTTCGGCCTCGCCACGCTCGTCTTGCTCCCGGGCACGCCACTGCTCCCGCGCCCCGGTCCCTCGGAGCTCCGCGGCGGGGCGCTCCTGGGACTTCTGGTAGCCGTCGGATTCATCGCGCAGACCGCGGGGCTCGTGATCACCACGCCCTCGCGGTCCGCGTTCATCGTGGCCGTGTCCTCGGTGCTTGCGCCCGTGATCGCGCTCGCGCTCGTCGGCGAGCGGCCCAACTCGCTCACCGTCGGGGCACTCGCGCTGGCCACGCTGGGCATTTATCTCCTCACCGCGCCGGACGCCGGTGGCCTGAATCGCGGCGACCTGCTCACCCTCGTCTGCGCCGCCTGTTTCGGCGGCCAGATCGTGGCCGTCACCGGGCTGGCCCGGCGCTACGACGCACGGCGATTGGTGTTCATCCAGATTGCTTCCACCGCGGTGATCGCCGGGGTGGCGACGGCCCTGTTCGAGCGACCCCACATCCAGTGGACGTGGACGTTGGTCGGCGACCTCGCCTACACGGTCCTGTTCGCGAGCACGTTCTGCTTCTTGTTGCAAATGCGCGCCCAGCGCGAGATGTCCTCGGCGCGAGCTGCCTTGATCTTCTGTTTCGAGCCCCTCTTCGCCGCCGTGACGTCGTGGCTAGTCCTGGGCGAGCGGCTGTCCCTGTTGCAGTGGAGCGGGGGGGCCCTGATCTTGGTGGGCATGGTGCTCGCGGAATTGAAAGCTCGTCATCCGTCGTCCGTCATCCGTCATCCGGTAGTCGGGAATGAGGCGACATCGACGGATAACGGATAACGGGTAACGGACGACGCATTCATATGCACGTGCTCATCGCGGAAGACGATCCGGTCGCGCTCGGCGTGGCGCAGGCCGTGCTCACCGCGGCCGGCCATCAGGTGTCGGTCGCCGAGAACGGCGAGATCGCGCTCGGGGTCTGGCAGCTCTCGGACCAGCGCGTGATCGTTTCCGACTGGCTCATGCCCGAGCTCGATGGCCTGGAGCTTTGTCGCCGCGTGCGGGCCGTGCCCGAGCGACCGTACACTTACTTCATTCTCCAGACATCGCGCGGCGGTACCGAGAGCTTCCTCGAGGCCATGGACGCCGGCGTCGACGATTTCGTGACGAAGCCCGTCCCCGCGGACGAGCTCAAGGCACGCCTCCGCGTGGCCGAGCGCATCCTCACATTGCGGGAGCACGTCGTCGCGCTCGAGGGACTGCTCGCGGTGTGCAGTTACTGCAAGCGCATCCGCAACGCCGACGGCGGCTGGGGCTCGCTCGAGCGGTACATCGAAAAACGCTCCAAAGCGGAGTTCAGCCACGGCGTGTGCCCCGAGTGCTACGAGAAACACCTGAAACCACAGCTCAGGGGCTGAAACGCCCGTTGAAGTCGCGGGCTGGAGCAGCGATATTCCTCGCCGTCCTTCCCGAGTAGCTCAGCTGGTAGAGCAGCCGGCTGTTAACCGGCGGGTCGCAGGTTCGAGTCCTGCCTCGGGAGCTTTCCAACCCTCAGATCCGGTCGGGTTCGCGATCACCGATGTACTGGACGCCGAGCCAGGCATCGCCCGAGCCGCGCGCCACATCACCCGCCACACCGCGCCGGAAGCCGTGCACGGCCCGGAACGGTCGGTGCGGCACGCCGGCGCGCTCCTCTCGGACTTTGTGAGCGCAAGCCAGAGGGCCTGCGCGCCGTACACCAGGCTCCTCGCGGCCGCACTTCTTGGTCGCCCAGGGCGAGTAGAACACCCACGGGCCGCGTTCGCCGTCGCGTTGACGCCACCAGCGCGCCGTAAGCAACGCCGAATACGCGGCGAGGGTCATGGGCTGCGTCCACTCCCTGCCCTGCTTGTCATAACGCGCACGCCAAGTGACGCGGCCCCGAACCCAGTCCACGTCGTTCCAGCTGAGGTGCAGGATCGCGCGCTCCCGCGCGCCCTGGAACGCGGCGATGGTCAGCGCCGCCCACCCGCGCCACTCGGTAGACCGCTGCGGTGAGAGGGCGGCGAGGATCCGCTCGACCTCCGCACGCCGGTATTCAGCCGGTCGCGGCCGTTCGGCCTCCTTTGCCGTCTTGAAGCGGTAGCCAGCGAGGCGATTCCGGGCGATGAGCTCGCGGCTCTCGGCCCAGCGGCGGCAGCGCGCGGCGGAGCACCTTCCACGTCCTCGGCCACGATCAGCAGGCCCCGGCCCAGCTTCGCCACCTGCTCGAGCAACGGGAGCAGGTCTTTCATCGTCGTGATGCGCTTCTCGTGCAGCAGCACGAACGGCTCCTCGAGCACCGCCTCCATCTTCGCGGGGTCGGTGACGAAGTAGGGGGAGAGATAGCCGCGGTCGAACTGCATTCCCTCTACCACGTCGAGCGCGGTCTCGGTGCCCTTGGCCTCCTCGACCGAGATCGCCCCCTCGGGCCCGACCTTCTCGACCGCGTCGGCGACGAGGTCGCCGATCGTGGGATCGTTGTGGGCAGAGATCGTCGCCACTTGCGCCTTCTCGCGCTTGGTCTTCACCGGACGCGACAGCTTGCGCAACGCGTCGACCGCGGTCCGCAGCCCGCGGTCGAGTCCTCGCTTCAAGTCGATGGCGCTCGCCCCGGCGGCGACGTTGCGGAGCCCGTCGGCATAGATCGCGTGAGCGAGGATGGTGGACGTCGTGGTACCATCGCCCACCGCGTCGCCGGTCCGGGCGGCGGCTTCGCGCAGCACCTGGGCGCCGAGGTTCTCTTCGGCGTCCTTCAAGTCCACTTCTTTCGCGATCGTCACCCCGTCGTTGCAGACCAGGGGCTCGCCCCATTTCTTTTCGATGAGTACGCACTTCGACTTTGGGCCGAGCGTCACCCGGACCGCGTCGGCCAGCGCCGTCGCACCCCGGAGGACCTTCTCGCGCGCGGCCGCGCGAAAGGCGAGTTGCTTGTGCGCCATGTGGCGCCTCTTTACGTGTGCCCCTCCACCAGGAACGACACCCGGGCGGTGACCCGGTACTCGGTGATGCGATCGCCCTGGCCCGAGCCGGTGAAATCCTGGCGGGAATGTCGTGAAGCGTTCGTGAGGGGACTCTGAGGTGGGGAAGAACTTCTCTTCCGGTCGGGGCCTTCACGAGACGCTCAGGGGGCCTTCAGGATCTCCGGCCTAGGCTGCAACACGATGGCGCCACTCGTGCAGGCCCACGCCGCCCCGGTCGGCGGCTTCTGGCGGGAATCGCTCCGCGCCGTCTGCGCGCGCCTCGAGGCGCCGGTGAGCGGTCTGTCGGGCTCCGCGGCGGCGCATCGCCTGGATCGCTATGGCCCGAACCTGCTGCGCTCTCGCCCCGAGCCCGCACTGGCTCGCAGGCTCCTCTCCCGCTTCCGCAACCCCCTCGTCGTCCTGCTCGTCGCGGCGAGCGCGCTGGCGGCGGTCACGGGCGACGTCACCAGCTGCGTCGTGATCACGACCATCGTGCTGCTCTCGGTCGTGCTCGATTCCGTGCAGGAGCACCGCGCCGATCGGGCGGCGGAACAGCTGCGGCGGTCGGTCGCGGTGCGGGTGACCGCCCTGCGCGACGGCGGGCGAGTCGAGCTGCCGGTCGCCGATCTGGTTCCGGGCGACGTGGTGCTGTTGTGCGCCGGCGATCTCGTGCCGGCCGACGCGCGCGTGCTCGCGGCGCGCGATTGTTTCGTGAACCAAGCCCTCCTGACGGGAGAGCCCTACCCCGTCGAGAAGCACGCCGTCGAAGAGGGTGAGCCGGACGTGGAGCTCGCCGGCGCGAGCGGCGCCGTGTTCATGGGGACCTCGGTGGTGAGCGGCACGGCCAGCGTGCTGGTGTGCCGCACGGGCGCCGGCACGGCCCTGGGAGAGATCGGCGCAGCCCTGGCCGCGAAACCGCCGCCCACGGCGTTCGAAATCGGCACGCGCAACTTCGGGCTTTTGATCCTGCGGCTTGCGATGCTCATGGTCCTGTTCGTGATCCTCGTGAACACGGTGCGTCACCGCCCGTGGCTCGAATCGTTCCTGTTCGCGGTCGCGCTGGCGGTCGGGCTCACCCCCGAGCTGCTCCCCATGATCGTCTCGGTAACGCTGTCGCGGGGCGCGCTGCGCATGGCGACCAAGCGGGTCATCGTGAAGCGGCTCGCCGCGATTCACGACCTGGGCAGCATGAACGTCCTGTGCACCGACAAGACGGGCACGCTTACGGAGGCGAGGATCCGGCTCGAGCGCCACCTCGATCCGGCCGGCCGGAGCAGCCAGCGGACGCTCGAGCTTGCCTACGTGAACAGCGTGTTCGAATCGGGACTCAAGAGCCCGCTCGACGAGGCGATCCTCCGACATGGCGAGATCGACGTGCGGGGCTGGGAGAAGCGCGACGAAGTGCCATTCGATTTCGAGCGGCGCCGCGTGTCGGTACTCGCCGCGCACGGGCGCGTCCGGCTGCTGGTCGTGAAGGGAGCGCTCGAAGACATCCTGCAGCTCTCGACGCGGTACGAGGGGGATGGTCCCCACGACCTGCGGGCGCTCGACGCAGCAGCCCGGCAAGAGTTGCTGGGGCGGTTCGAGGGGCTGGGGCGGGAGGGTTACCGCGTCCTCGGCGTCGCGTGGAAACCCATGCCGCCGGCCGCGCGGCGGGCGTCACGCACCGACGAGGTGGACCTCGTCTTCACAGGCTTCGCCTGCTTTGAGGACCCCCCGAAGGCGAGCGCCGCCGTCGCGCTGCGCGCGCTCGCCGCGAGCGGGGTGTCCGTGAAGATCCTGACGGGCGACAACGAGATCGTCACGCAACACCTGTGCGCCGAGCTCGGCCTCCCGGTGGCCGGCGTCCTCACCGGCGCGGAGCTCCAGCGGCTGGGAGACCAGGCACTCGGCGCGAAGGTCGGCGGCACGACGCTCTTTTGTCGGGTCACCCCGCCGCAGAAGAACCGCATCATCCTTGCCCTCAAGCGTCGCGGTCACGTCGTGGGGTATCTCGGCGACGGGATCAACGACGCCCCGTCGCTGCATTCGGCCGACGTCGGCATCTCCGTGGACTCCGGCGTGGACGTAGCAAAGGAGGTGGCGGACCTCATCCTGCTCGAGCGCGACCTCGGGGTGTTGCACGACGGCGTCGTCGAAGGCCGGCGCACCTTCGGCAACATCATGAAGTACATCATGATGGCCACGAGCTCGAACTTCGGGAACATGTTCAGCATGGCCGCCGCGTCGCTCGTGCTGCCGTTCCTGCCCATGCTCCCGACGCAAGTGCTGCTGAACAACCTCTTGTATGACGTCTCCGAGATCCCGATTCCCATGGACCGCGTGGACGACGTCTACATCAGGCGCCCGCATCGGTGGGACATGACATTCATCCGGAACTTCATGCTGGCGGTGGGTCCGGTGAGCTCGGTGTTCGACTTTCTCACCTTCTACGTCATGCTCCACGTGTTCCGCGCCGGCGAGGCGCTGTTCCACACCGGCTGGTTCATCGAGTCGTTGGCCACGCAGGTTCTGGTGATCTTCGTCATTCGTACCCGGGGCAGTCCCTTCCGCAGTCGCTCGAGTCGCCTGCTCGCGACGACGTCGCTCGCCGTGGTCGCGACCGCCGTCCTACTCCCGTTCACGCCCCTGGGCGTCGGGCTGGGCTTCGTGGCGCCGCCGGCCGCATTCTTTCTCATCCTCGCGGCGATGGTCGTGGTGTACCTGGCGGGGGTGGAGCTGGTGAAGCGATGGTTCTATCGACGGGTGCCGGTGGCCGCGGCCTGACCCCGAACGCGCTCGACGTACGCGGTCTGTCGGTCCCCTTCGGGAAGACTGGTTAGGGGGCGATGGTCGCGAATCCCACGGTGATCGGAACGAGGCTCAACCATCCCCCACTCCCGTGCACGTGGAGGAACCGTGCCTCCAAGAAGAACCTCGCTTCGCCGTGGCCGACCGAAACCCCGGCGCCGCCTCCGAGCGCGAAGCGGCCCTTGTTGGGGTTGTCCGTATCGACCGCGATGACCCCCACGTTGCCCAACAGGAATGGTCGCGGCGACGTCGCCTGCGGTCGGGCACGCCAGACCACGCCCATCAAGACCTCCGTGAGATCGGTATGCCCGTTGGTCGTATGTGGCGTGCGCGTCGCTCCGACGTCGAGCCCCAGGGCGAATGCGGGCCGGAGGGAGTAGGAGAAGTACATCAACCCGTGGAAGCCGGGATCGTCACTCACGGCGTAGGCGCCAGTCGGGAACGTGATGCCGGCGCCGGCCCCCACGCCCCACTTGTGGGAGTGTGCGGTCTGTTGCGCCGGGACTGGTACGGGACGCAACAGACCGACCGCGAGCGCTATCGCGCCGACCACCTTGCGTCGCACTGCCCCGCCTCACGCCCGAACCAGTCGCCCCGCAGCTCGGCCGCTCCGGGACCGCTTGGACGACCGCTGAGCCTGTCGTGATCCGGCGGCCTTTCCGACCGTCCGCGAGGGAACCACCAGGATCGATGTGGGGAGCTCGGTCACCAGCCGCTCGGTCGTGCTGCCCACCAGGATGCGGTCCAACCAGCCTTTGCCGTGCGACCCCGCGACGACCAGGTTGGCGTGCCACGCGCCGGCCTCGTCGGCGATCATCTCCGCCGGAATCCCCCGGCGGACCACTCGATCCTCTTTCGGAACGTCCTTGAAGGGCGTGACGAAGCGGTCGAACAGTTCCTCTGAGCGGCGCTCGTACCCGAGCTCATCCCACGAGGCCGGCGCCAGGGCGGTGAAGCGGAGCGGCTCGATCACGTGCAGCAGGCGCAGCCGGGCCCCGAACGGGCTGGCCAGCCGCTGGGCGGCCGCGACCGTGGGCGCCGAGGTCGGCGAGAGGTCCACGGCGACGAGCACCTTGGTGATCGGCGCCGGAGAATCGCCGACGACGAGCACCGGCACGTCCAGCTTGCGCACGAGGTAATGCGCCGTGCTGCGCCCCAGCCCCCGGGCCAGCGCCCCGTGCTGCTTGCCCCCGAGCACGACCAGCTCCGCCTGCCACCTGCGGGCGGCCTCGGCGAGAACGAACGGGCCCGGCCCGGTCTGCACGTCGAGACGCTCGACCGCCGCCGGGGGCAACACCTGCTCGAGGGCGCGCGTGATCTGCGCGCGCGAGGAGCGCATCAACTCGTTCTGGAGCTCGGGCGAGAAGACCACGGGTTCCATCCCCGTCACGTCCGTGAACGCGGGAATCACGAGCGCGGCATGAACCGGGATCAGCGGGGCCCGGGCCGCGCTCGCGATCCGCGCCGCCAGCTCGGCCGCGCGCAGGGACTCAGGCGTCCCGTCGACGCCGACGATGATGGGCCTCCAGGCCATAGGCGCTCTCCTTAGTCTCGGGACGGCGGGCGCGGCAGCGACTCCGGCCGGGCGCGTACACGAGCCCGCCCCGGCGGGGACGACGGCATGTCCGGATCCATGTCCGCGAGATGCTCGTAGTACACGGCACGCAGGATGCGGGAGATCGAGTCGCCGTCCTGCGGCGTCAGATGCACATGCGACGCGTGGACGAAGCCCTTCAGGCCGGGCGGTGCGTCGAAGAACGCCTCGAGGCTCAGCCCGTAGCGGTTGACGACGTCGGCGTAGGCGAAGGTGAGGTCCGGGCCCACGTCGGTCGCGGCTTTCACGCCGAGCGCGGCGACCGCATGACATTCCTGACAGCCGCGCTGCACGAAGATCGCCCCGCGGGGATCAGCGTGCACCCCCGGTTGCTCGAGGGGTCGGGCCTTGAAGCATACGGTGAGCGCCGCGATGGCCGCGGCAGCGAGTGCCGGGGCGACGAGTGCCATCAGCGCGCTGGGCTTCATGGCGGTTAGTCTAGGGACGCCGTGCCGGAAAACCGATGAAGGCGGCGTGAAGGATCGTTCAGCAAAACTAGGCGGCCCGTCTCCGAGGTGCGCTCAGAGCACGGGCCGCCTACGCATCGGTTACCCGGAGTCGAGGAATTGCCTCCCCCGTTCTTCTTCCCTCGGCGACCGCTCAACTGTTCGTTCGCGGCGTGGCCTCGGGAGCTCCGGCTTCCATTCCCATGAGGCTTGACGGGCCTCGTGGTTCGCCGATGCGAGCGCTGCAAGTCGGCCGAATCGCGGATCGGCCTCTCGCACTGCACGTCGGGGCGCCACTCCGACGTGGGTGAGGCACGCGATGGGCCTCACCGCTTCAGACGAGGGTGATCACTCGGCTCATCGGTCCCGTTTCCGTTGCCGGTCCTGGGACCTCCCCGACTCATCTAAAGCAACAGGGGTGTAACGTACACCCCGAACATGAAGCCGCAAGGAAAGCATCGTGTACTTTCATTCATATGCCGACCATCGCTCGCTGGTTCATCAGGACGTCGCTCATCGCGTTCGTCGCCGCCCTGCTCGTCGGCATCGCGCAGGCGGCGCCGCAGGCCCCTGCGGCCGTGGTCGCGGTCGGCCCCGTGTACGTGCACCTCCTCGTGGTCGGGTGGATCACGCAGATGATCTTCGGCGTCGCCTACTGGATGTTCCCGAAATCCTTGAAGGACGCACCACGGGGCAGTGACAGCCTCGCCATCGCCTCGTATGTCTGCCTCAACGTCGGCCTGCTGCTCCGGGTGCTCGGCGAGCCGGTGCACACGCTGCACCCGACGGCGGGGCTGGGATGGACCCTGGTGCTCTCCGCCCTGCTGCAGTGGCTCGGGGGCATGGCCTTCGTCGTGAACACGTGGGCGCGCGTGAAGGAGCGCTAGCCCCCCATGCCGCGGGCGAGCCGCTGGTTCATCAGGGCGTCCCTCGTCTACCTCGCGCTCGGGTTCACGCTCGGAGCGCTGCTGCTCTGTAACAAGGTGGTGGCGCTGACGCCCGCTCTGACGCGGCTGCTGCCTGCCCATATCGAGTTCCTCCTCGTCGGCTGGGTGATCCAGCTCGTGATGGGGGTCGCGACCTGGATCCTGCCGCGCTTCGGGGTGCCGCGCTCGGCGTACGGGAGCGGGACCGCCGTGTGGGTCGCGTTCGTGGCCTTGAACGCCGGTGTCTGGCTGGCCGCCACCGGCCCCATCGCCGCGGGACGCCTGGGTGGTCTGCTGTCATTGTTCGGCCGGCTCGCGGAAGCCGTCGCCGCCGTCGTGTTCGCGGCCAACATCTGGGCCCGCGTGCGGGCGTCGGGATTGTCACCGATGTGAGGGTTGCGTTCCTCCAGGCGGTGGCTATCGTACGCCGGGTTTGTCCGAGGACAAGATGAAGCGTCCGCTCCTCCTCAGCGCGTTCCTCCTCACGGCGCCGGCGGCTGCGCTCGCGGCCCAACAGGCTGCGCCCGACGGCACGACGCTATTCATCACCAAGGGGTGCCTCGGTTGCCACGGTGCCAGCGGGCGCGGCGGTGTCGGCCCGGTCCTCGCGGGCACGGCGCTGTCACTCGACGCGTTCGTGCACCAGCTGCGGCAGCCTCGGCAATTCATGCCGCGGTTCCCCGCCGAGGTCGTGAGCGACGCGGAGGCCACCGCCATCCGCGAGTACCTGCAGCGTGCGCCGGCGCCGCCGTCCCGCCTGCTCACGAACCTTCCGCACGGCTCGCTCGACCCGAAGAGCTGCGCTCCCTGCCACGCGAAGCTCGAGCCGACCATCGTCCGCCAGTTCGAGGCGAGTGCCATGGGGCGGCCCGGGATGCAGGACTCCCGGGTGATCTATCCGATCCGACAGATCACCTGCGCCGATTGTCACGGCCGCGATCACGACGCCATCATGGCAAGCAAGGGACGGGTACCCGAGGTCGTGTGCGGCGGCTGCCATGCGCAGATCTACAAGGAGCACGTGCTCGATGTGGGGCACTCCTACGGCCCTGGGCCCGGCAACCTGGGGGTCAACTGGGAGCGCAACATCGGGGTGCCGCATTACAAAGAGATGCCGCGCAAGGTGATGGAGATGGGCTGCGACGCCTGCCACGCGCAGGCGGGCGCCTCGGACCAGAAGTATTGGAGCGATTCCCTGCACCGCTACGTGGACCTGAGCAGCCTGGTGTACCGCAATGGTTGCATCGCCTGCCACACGCGCCATTCGTTCAGCCTGGAGGAGGCGCGCAAGCCCGAGGCGTGCTACACCTGTCACATGGGGCCAGATCATCCGAATTACGAATCCTACATGGCCTCGAAGCACGGCTCGATTTACGTCGCCCGCGGCAAATCGTGGGATTGGGCGCAGTTCCTGGACCAGGCCACGTACGACACGCCGACCTGCGCCTACTGTCACATGGTGTACGTGTCGGACGGCGGCGTCCGGTCGGTGAGCCACAACATGACGCGCAAGATCATCTGGGGGATGGGCGTTCAGGCCGCGAGCGGCGCCTTGAAAGACCTCGCGTCCGCTCCCGAGGGCCAGGCGAAGCGGAAGGAGATGATCAAGGTCTGCATGACGTGTCACTCCGAGGACAAGGCACGCGGCTATCTCGAGTCGGCCGACGCGCACAAGCTCGCGGGGGACGCCCTGGTGACCGATGCGCGAGGTATCCTCGCCGGCCTGTACCATGACGGGCTGATCCGCCCCAGCCACGCGGCCACGTCTGCCGGGCTGCTCCCGGGCCCGCGGTTCACGGCGCTCGAGCTGCCGGGCTCCGTGGCGCAGCATTCGCCGACCAGCCTCTACTACGACGTGACGCCGATCGAGCGCGAATACTTCGACATGTTCTTCTTTTCGGCGCTGAAGAGCTACAAGGGCGCGTTCCACATGAGCCCGGACTACGCCTGGTGGTACGGCTACGCCGACGAGCTGGGCCACCTCGCGACAATTCGCGACGACGCCGAGCGCCTGCGCAGCGAGGAGGCGACCCGGAAGCGCACGCTGTTCATGATCTTCACAGGCCCGCTGATGGTGCTGGCCGTGCTCGGGGCCGTGTACCTCATCTGGCGTGCGCGGCGCGGTCGCGCTCAGCCGTAGCGGCCCGTTCGGCCAGCTCGAGGCGGAACCCGCGCAGCAGGTCTCCCTGGGTCACGATGCGCCGGCCGGGGAATCCGGGTGCCTGCGCTCAAGCGCGAATCTGCAGCTGGTCGTCCACTGCGACCACGCCCGGCGCCGCCCAGGCTGCCGCGAGGGCGGCCTCGCGCTCTGCCCAGGAGCGGACCTCGCCGCGGAGCGCGATCCTGCCCTGATGCGCTTCGACCTCGACGCCCTTCGCTTCCACGGCAGCGCTCCGCTCCAGCGCCGCCCGGATGCCTTCGCGCACACCTGCGCGGGTCTGCACGTCCTCGTCCGCGACCGGTGGCTGCACGGTGATGCGGTTCGTCACTCCCCTCACCCCTGTCAGGCGATGGACGGCTTCTTCAGCGGCCGTCCGCTGATAGTTCCACTCCACCGCGCCTTCGAGCCGCACCCACCCGTCCGACACGCTCGCGCGAATCCGCTGGTGCGGTACTAACACGTCCCACTCGAGCACCTCCGCCACGGCCTGCGCGAGGTCGACATCGGTACGCTCATGCGCACTCGGCAGCTTCACGTCGACATCGTTCACCACGACGTGGACCCCCTTGACGCGCTTGACCGCGCGCTCAGCCGCAACTTTCTGGGCGTAATTCTGGACGACCCCCGTGAGCGTCACGACGCCGTCGTGCCCGACGGTGACGTCGAGCGTGGAAGCCCCCAGCTTGGGCTCCCACTCCAGCTCGTCCAGCAACTCGCTTCGCAATGTCTGTTGACTGGCGGTCGTCTCGGACTCCGTGAGCGGTGTCATGTTACCTCCGATTACGCCTTGACTGCTTTCCCACCCCGCATGGCGCGCGCAGCTCGAGCGACCAGCACGGTCGCGACAGTAGCGCCGGCCACCACGGCCGCCTTCCGGCCCAGCTTGAGCGCCGCCTTGACGGCACGTTTGCGCTGACGAGCCTTCGCGGCCGTTCCCTGAGCGACGAGTGCGGCGTCGGCCGTCGCGACCAGCCGGTTGGCTGCCTTCGTGCCCGCTGCCCGGGCACGGGCGGCCGCCCGCTTGGCCGCCGCCGTGACCTTCTCTTTCGTCGTCATATCTCCTCCGGAGTGCGCGGGAAAGCGACGGGTCTGTATAGTCCCGACAGAAAGGATCGCGTTTCCGAAATGAAGGTCTGCTGAGGTCCGTCGGAAGAGATGTGGAGACGGCCCTGGCCGGTTGGGTACCCTTGCGGCGACTCCCGACGCCCGAGTTATTCGGGTAGTCAGCACCGCTCGGGCTGCGTTCACGACGGTACCTGCCGAGCACGGCACAGCTCTGGAGACGCAACGTGAGTCCTGTGAGTCCTGCCCACCTGAGCGGGTACGTCGAGCCCGCGGTGCTGCGCGACGGCGGCTCGGTGTTGATCCGGGCGATCCAGCCGGCGGACCAGCCACTGCTCGGTGAGCTGTTTCAACACCTGAGCCCGCGGTCCATGCAGTTCCGGTTTCTCAGCGCGAAGAGGGGCCTCACGAGCCAAGAGCTCGCGGCGCTGGCCGACCTGGACTTCGACACTCGCGCGGGGCTCGCCGCAATCCACCGCGAGGACGCGGAAGACCGGATCATCGGTGTGGCGCACTTCTTCCGTAGTACCCCGCCTGGCGGGACGCCGCGCGCCGAGTTCGCCGTGGCCGTCGCGGACGAGCACCACGGCCGTGGCATCGGGACGGTGTTGCTCGAGCACCTGGCCCGTCTCGCGAGGGCCACGGGGATTGAAGAGTTCGAGGCGCTGGTCCTTGCCGACAACGCGGACATGCTGAAGGTGTTCGGCGAGAGCGGCTTCGCCGTGAAGCAGACCGATGCCGAAGGCGTCTTCCATCTGGTCTTCCCCATCCGGGAGACGGAGCGATTTCTGACCGTGAGCCTGGCGCGCGAGCGCCAGGCTGCCGCGCAGAGCGTCCGGGTGTTCTTCGCGCCCGCGGCGGTGGCCGTGGTGGGCGCCTCGCGCCGCGAGGGGACCATCGGGCGCACCATCCTCGAGAACCTGACGCGCTGCGGATTCCGCGGCCCCGTCTATCCCGTCAACCCGGAAGCTCAGGAAATCGCGGGGCTGCGCTGCTACGCGAGCGTGAGCGCCATTGGTGCCAAGGTCGATCTCGCCGTGATCGCCGTGCCCGCCGCGGCGGTCGAGCAGGTGGTCGCGGACTGTGCCCGCTCCGGTGTCCGCGGTGTCGTCGTCATTTCGGCGGGCTTCGCCGAGGCGTCGGCCGAGGGCCGGGCGATGCAGGACCGCCTGCGCCGCTTGGTTCGCGGCGCAGGGCTCCGTCTCGTGGGACCGAACTGCATGGGGGTCCTCAACGCCGACCCGTCTGCGTCGCTCAACGCGACGTTCGCGACGGCGTGGCCGCCCGCCGGCAACGTCTCCGTGCTCTCCCAGAGCGGGGCCCTGGGCCTCGCCATCCTGGAGCACGCGGCACAGCTCAATATCGGTATCGCCGGCTTCGTGTCGGTCGGCAACAAGGCCGATGTGTCGAGCAACGACCTCATCTCCTATTGGGCCGATGACCCGCGCACCGGCGTCATCGCGCTGTACCTGGAGAGCTTCGGCAACCCCCGGAAATTCGGCCGTCTCGCGCCCGAGATCGCGCGCCGCAAGCCCATCGTCGCCGTGAAGTCCGGCCGGTCGGCCGCGGGCACGCGGGCGGCTTCGAGCCACTCGGCGGCGCTCGCGAGCCTCGATGTCGGGGTGGATGCCCTCTTCGCTCAGGCGGGCGTGATTCGCACGAACACGCTGGAGGAGCTGTTCGATGTGGTGGCGCTGCTTTCGACGCAGCCGGTGGCGGAGGGCCCCCGGGTGGGCGTGGTGACGAATGCGGGGGGCCCAGGCATCCTGCTCGCCGACGCGTGCGAGGCGCACGGGCTCGTGCTCCCCGAGCTCGCGCAGGATACGGTCGCGCGCCTGCGGTCCCAGTTGCCGCCGCAGGCCGGCTTGGCGAATCCGGTGGACATGATCGCGTCGGCCACGCCGGAGCAGTTTGCGAGCGCGATCGAGCTGATCGGGCGAGACCCGAGCATCGACGCGCTCGTCGTGATCTACATCCCGCTCCTCGCGACGCAGCCGGAGGACGTCGCGGCGGCGATCGCGCGCGCCGCCGGAGCCGTCCCGGCCCACAAGCCGATCGCCACGGTGTTCATGTCCTCGAAGGGTGTCCCCGCCATCCTGTCCGCGGGGCCACGCGGTCGGATTCCGTCGTACAGCTTTCCCGAGAACGCCGCCGGCGCGCTCGCCGCCGCGGTTCGCTACGGCCGCTGGCGCCGGCGACCCCGCGGGTCGTACCTGACCCTCGACGGCGAGCGCGAAACGAGCATCCGACGCCGCATCGAGGCGATCCGGGAGACCACGTCCGCGGCCTCGTGGCTACCGGTGAGTGACGTCGCGGCGATCCTCGGGCAGGCGGGCATCGCCATCGCGCCCTTCGAGGAGATCTCGCCCGCCCCGGCCCCGGCGGCCGCGGCAGCCGAACGTCTCGGCTACCCGGTCGTGGCCAAGGCGGTCGCGCCCGGCCTCGTGCACAAGAGCGATGTGGGCGGCGTCCTCCTCGGACTCGACTCCCGCGACGCCGTGGAGCGGGCCGCGCGCCTGCTGTCCCAGCGGCTGCGGGACGCGGGCACGGAGCTGACAGGATTGATCGTGCAACGGCAGGTGGACGCCGGCGTGGAGGTCCTCGTCGGCATGACCAGCGACCCCAGCTTGGGTCCCATACTGGTAGTGGGGTTGGGCGGCGTGCAAGTGGAACTGCTGCGCGACGTCGCCTTTCGGCTCACGCCGGTCTCCGACTTGGACGCGCGGGAGATGCTCGCCGCGTTGCGGACCTCCAAGCTGCTCGACGGCTACCGCGGCGCTCCGGCGGCCGATCGTGATGCGCTCGTGGACACGATCCTGAAGCTCTCGGCCCTCGTGGAGAGCGTGCCCGAGCTCGTGGAGCTGGAGCTCAATCCCGTCAAGGTGCTGCCACCGGGGCGTGGGGTCGTCGTGGTCGACGCGCGGATGCGGATCGCCGGTTAGCGCACCAGGCCTGGGTAGAGACGCGCCGCGCCGGCCAGCGACAGGCCGAATGCGGTGATCTGGAACAGCAGGTCGGGTCCGAGCCCGAGCGCGCTGTGCCCGCCGCGGATCATCAGCCCGCGCAGCGCGTCGACGACGTACGTGAGCGGATTCACCCGTGCCACGACCTGCAGCCATGCCGGCATCACGCTCAAGGGATAGATCGCGTTGCTCGCGAAGAAGAGCGGCATCGTGAGCACCTGCCCGATCCCCATGAACCGCTCCCGCGTCTTCGCGATGCAGGCCACGATGAGCGAGAAGGTCGCGAACAACGGCGAGCTCACCATCCGGCCCACGATCATCGCGCAACATGTCGAGGCGATCTGCAAGGGACTTGGAAAACCGTCTGAAGAGAATCGCGTGGCCCACGGCCTCAGCTCCCTGCGTGACGAGCCCTTACGACTGACTTCATCTCATCCTCGCCGCTCACGCGTTAGCCTGCCATCACCATGCGCCTTCTCTGCGAGACATGGCTCCTGCTGGTGTGCGCGGCCGGACTGGGTCGCGCGCAAAGTGGCGGAAGCGCGCTCGACCGCTCGCAGGCAAAGGCGGATGCTGATCGACTGTACCAGTCCCTGCGCCACGCTGATCCCGTCACCCGGACGAGCGTCGTCGACCTCGTGATTGACGGCTGGGACCCCGCCGCCAGCCGCCCGATCTGTACCGATGGCGATTCGATCAACGTCTTGGTCGTTGTGCGACACATTACCACCGATACCAAGCAGGACGTCCTGATGTACGTGGTATCGACGGGACGCACCTGGCGTTATGTCGAGGGGATACGGCTGCTCGTCGACGACGACTGGCTGCTGATTCCACGCCAGGTGGCGGCCCCTCCCTTGGAGTTCGCGCGTCTTGAGCACGGAGTGATCGAGACCAGCGCCCACGTCATTACCGGGCGGCAGCTCCTGCTCATGAGGAGGGCGAACTCCGTCCAGATGCGAGTGATCGCCGGCAGCGGACTGTGCGACGTGACGCTCGGGCCGGTGAGTCAGGAGCTCATGGGACTGTTCGTCGAGCGTGAGCTCCGTGCGGCGTGGAGCGCGCCGCTGGCGCGCAGCCCTCCATGAGTCATTCTCCTCCGCCACCCGTCGCCGGCTCGAACAGGTGGCCGTTGTGCGCCCGGCAATGCGCGAGCGCCTCGGCTTCGGTCCAGACGTCGGCGGGATAGCGGTAGGTTTGCTCTACCATCGGGTCGGCACGCCCGCTCTTTCCCTTCAGCTTCCCCACGATCACGCGGTATCGCTTGGCCTCGTGCCTGCGCTCCATGCTGCGGAAGCTCCCCGCCGCGAAGTCACCCGGCTCTCGGAGCCGGCAGGCATGCTCGTTGGCATATGGCATGAGTCCTCCCTCGTGCGTCAAGGACAGTGTCACGATGCGGATCAGCTGCCGCTACCGCCGCTGGGTCGCCGCCGTCAACGCCGCTCGAGCGGCTGAGCGCGCTGGGCCGCTGCTGATGCTCGCAGGCTGGGCCAGCGCGGCGGCCGCAGCGCCCAGCACGCCGACCCGCGGCTCCATGATCACGCGCACCGGCATCCGCGCCAGGAGGTGAGAGAGCCTTCCCTTTGCGCCGAAGGCGGAGAGGAACGGGCCGGCCTTGAGCCTTGTCACGATCCGGGGGGCGATGCCGCCCGCGAGATACACGCCGCCGAGGGCACACACCGTCAGCGCTAGATTGCCTGCCTGAGCGCCGAGCACGGCCACGAACGCATCGAGCGCCCTCACGCACACTGGATCGCTGTCGTTCGAACCGTGCCGCACGATGACCTCGGCCGGATCCCCGCGCTCTTGCTCCTCCCGCACGGTCGCCTGCTCGGGAGCGTACGCCGAGCGCACGAGGTACTGATAGATCGACACGAGTCCCGGCCCCGAGGCGACCCGCTCGTAGGAGACGTGGCCGAACTGCTCGCGGAGCGCCAGCAGCAACCCGCATTCGAATTCGTCACGCGGCGCAAAGCTCACATGTCCACCCTCGGACGCCTGGGGTCGATAGCCTGTGCCGTCCCACACGAGAAACCCCTCGCCGAGCCCCGTGCCGGCGGCGATGACGGCGATCGCCGCGTGCCGCACCGGCGTGCCCTGCTGCAGCGTTGCGACGTCATCGGGCCGGAGCAGGGCCAGCCCGTGTCCGACCGCCGCCAGGTCGTTGATCAACCGGGTCTCGGGGATACCGGTCGCTGCCCCCAGCTCGCGCTCGTCGATCGCCTAGGGGAGGTTGGTGCCGCAGTAACAGCCCTCGACGACCGGGCCGGCGACCCCGAAGCAGGCACGGTCTGGCTCGAGGTTCAGCGTGTCCTGGAATCGGTGCACGAGCGCGGCGAGTCCAGGGAAATCGCGCGAATGGAAATGCTGCTCCTGCAACACCCGAGCGTCCGCGCCCTCCAGCTCGACGAGCGCCAGGCGCGCGTTCGTGGCCCCGACGTCGCCTGCCAGGACGCGAACGCCGCGCGCCCGTGTGGTCACGAGACCACCGCTCGCGGATGCCCGCGAGTCGCTTCGGACCAATGCCGGTGACATGCTCGAGGCGGCCGTCGTGCGCTGCCGACTCGAGCTCCTCGAGCGTGTCGATCCCGAGGTCGTGATGCAGCCGGCCGGCGAGCCGCTCGCCCACGCCGGGCACCGACGCGAGGAGCGACAGCGGGTCACTCTCCCCGCGCAGTCGCTCGAGCATCGGCAACCGCCCGGTCGTCGCGAGGTCGCGGATCGCGCGGGCGAGGCTCGGGCCGATCCCGGGGAGCCATTCGAGACCGAGCGACCCCTGGCTTTGGAGAATCTCGGTCACGGGGACCGCCAGCCGTCGCAGTGTCTCCGCCGCGCGCGCATAGGCGTCCACCCGGAAGGGGTTTGCGCCCTGCTCGGCCAGCAAACGCGCGACCTCTTCGAGCCGAGCGGCGACTTGCGCGTTCAGTCTGTCAGCCACGTCCGAGGACCCACGTCGGCGATTTGGGCGCCATGCGGTTACTCCTGATTCGCGAGGGGAGGTGGCGCCGCGAGGACAACCGTGGTCGCCTGCGGGCCTTTCTCTCCTGCCTCCTCTGTGAACCGCACTTCCGTTCCGATATCGAGGCGTGCGAACGCGTCGTGCAGCACCGCCTGCCGGTCGAAGTAGACGCGCTCGCCGTCCGGGGTTTCGAGAAAGCCATAACCGCCAATCGGGTAATACTCGATGACCTTGCCGAGCACGGTGGGTTCGTGCGCCTTGACAGCGCCACGCTGGCGGCGAGCGTAATCTTGGAGGCGCCGCCGCATCGCCTGGAACGCCCCGTCGAGCGCGGTCTCGAGCCGGGCGCGCGGCTGCCGGTTCACCACGATCTCATCGCCGGGTACGGTGACGTCGATGCGGATGCCGTACGCCTCGGCGTCTGTGCGGCGCCGGCGCTGCGGCACGTCGACGGTCACGCGGGAGCTCATGATGCGATCGTAATAGCGGGACAGCCGTTCCACGCGCTGGCGGATGTCCGCCTCCGTGGCCGGAGAGAGCGTGGTGTTGTGTACCATGATCTGGAGTGGCAGCATCGTCCCTTGCTTGCTGGTCTTGGCGCAATGTCGTGAAGGTTGCATGACGGCACGGTGAGGGAGAGCGGAAGTTCTCTTCCCCCTTCCTGGCATCGCACGGGAAACGGCGGTTGCCGAGTGCAGGTTTGGGGCACATACTTCGCAGCAGCCGTCGGACGCCGTATCCGGACGGGGCGTCTCGACGTCGGGAGCAACGTCATGAGCCGGACAAATAGGAGCGACGCCGTACGCCCTCAGGGGCGGGCTGTGGCGGGTGCCGTAGGCCAGCGGGATCGGTTTGAGCGCTTGCTGACCGCTGGCCTCGCGATTTTCGCGGAGCACGAGCTGCAGGCCGTGCTCCAGCGCGTCGCCGACGCGGCGCGCGACGTCGTGGGCGCGCGCTACGCGGCCCTCGGGGTCCTGAACGAAGCGGGAACCGGCCTGGCGCAGTTCGTCAGCTCGGGGCTCTCCGAGGCCGAGCGCGCGCGCATCGGCCCGCTCCCGCAGGGGCGGGGCTTGCTGGGTCTCGTGATCCGCGAGCGGCGACCGATTCGGACCGCGGACATCACGCGGCACCCTGGGCGCTACGGCTTCCCGCCCCATCATCCGCCTATGAAATCGTTCCTCGGCGTGCCGATCGAGCTCCGCGACCGCGTCTTCGGCAACCTCTACCTGACCGAGAAGGTCGGGGCGGACGAGTTCGACGCCGAGGATGAGCGGATCGCTGTGTTCCTGGCGCGGAAGGCCGGGGTCGCAGTCGAGAACGCCCGGCTGCTCGAGCGGCTGCGGGAGTTTCAGTCCTCCCGTGACCGGTTCTACGCCATGATGAATCACGAGCTGCGGAATGCGCTCACAGGCGTATATGGCTGGCTCGACCTCCTCGTGCGCCGGGACAAGGGAGCGGCACCGCCGGCCGCGCTCGAGGCCCTCGCGGCCGCCGAGCAGACCGTCCAACTGCTCCACGACATGCTCGATCTCTCCCGCCTCGACGCGGGACGGGTCGAGGTCAAGGTGCAGGATTCCATGGCCGAGGCCATGCTGGCCGAGGCGCTGCATTCGGTCACGCCGCTGGCCGAGCCGGCCGCGGTGCGGCTCGACGCGCCGGCGCTCGATCTGCGCACACCGATGCGCACGGATCCCAAGCGGGTGCGTCAGATCCTCGTGAACCTGTTGCGGAATGCGATCCAGCACAGCCCGGCCGACGAGGTGGTGCGCGTCGGCTTCGATGCCGATGACAGCCTGGTATCGTTCTCGGTGATCGACCGGGGCTCGGGGATCGACGAAGAACGACAGCGTCAGCTGTTCGACGCCTACTCGCAAGTGAGCGAGGAGCGCGCGGGGACCGGCCTTGGCCTGACGCTCTCGCGCCGGCTCGCCCGGCTGCTGGGCGGGGACCTCCAGGTGCAAAGTCGAAGCGGTCACGGCGCGACCTTTACCCTCGCCATCCCGCGGTTCATGAATCCCGCGCCCTGAACGTTTCAGAATAATCTCAGCACCGCCTCACGGCAGCTCGAGTAACGTCGCTCGGTGAAGATCCTGGTCATCGAGCATCCGGCCGTCGCCGGCTTCGTCGCGCACGGCCTCCGCGATCACGGCCACACCGTTGACGTCGCGCACGACGGCGAGACCGGACTCCGCCTCGGCCGCACCGGCGGCTATGACCTCATCCTGCTCGCGGTGGTCCTTCCGAAGGGAAACGGGTTGGAGGTCGGCGCGGCCCTGCGACGCGGGGGGTCTGTTCCGATCCTCCTCCTCACGCCGGATGATCATGAGGCCGAGCATTTCATCCGTCACGTGGGGGCGAACGGCTACCTCGTCAAGCCGTTTCGGTTCGGCGCGCTGCTCGAGCACGTGAACGCGCTCGATCGCACGCAGCCGCGCCCACCCCACACCGGTTGACTTGGGGCCGTTCCGGACGAGAGTGTCCCACCGAGCGAATGTAGAAAGGCGGACCCCGTTCCACTACGGCCGCTGGGTGTACGTTGGGGCGGCGTGGGGTGGCTGCCGGGGCCCGTCGTGGTGCTGCCCTGCTATGGGCCCGCGCTGGTGGTATTCCTGGACGGCTCGCCGTTCGGCTATGCCGGCGGGGCGGAGGCGTGGTTTCCGCTGGGGCCGGGAGAGCCCTACTTCCCGTG
>DASQIB010000154.1:0-19675 GCA_035631795.1 Gemmatimonadales bacterium
CCAGCTCGGCCTGATCGAGTCGTTCCGCACCGGCGACTTCGGCAAGTTCGTCAAGCTGTCCGGCTTGTGTGATCGGTTCGCCGGCGCGACCTTCGTCCCGCCGATGGAGGGGTACGTGCGTCGGATGCTCTGGGCGCTCGCCGCCGAGGGCGTGATTCCCGACGACGCGTGCGATGATCCCTGGGGCCCCCCCCTGCCGGCCGACGAGCGGGACACGGTGCGGCGGGCGGTGCGGGACGCGCGGGGGGTTCGCGTCAGCCTGCCGTGAAATGCATCCCGCGGCGGTCGTTCCTCGAACGCTGCGGGGCAGTGGGCGCGGCACTGGCCGCGCTGCCTCTGCGGAAGGGCTGGGGCTCGGTGAGCAAACAGCCACACGTCGTGGTGGTCGGCGCCGGCGCGTTCGGCGGCTGGACCGCGCTGTACTTGCTGCGGCGCGGGGCCCGCGTGACGCTGGTCGACGCCTGGGGGCCCGGCAACTCGCGCGCGAGCTCGGGCGGGGACACGCGGGTGATCCGCGCGACCTACGGACCCCGCGTCGTCTACACGCGACTCGCCGCGCGCGCCTTGACGCTGTGGCAGGAGCACGAACGACGGTGGGCGCGCAAGCTGTATCACGGGATCGGGGTGCTGTGGCTGGTGGAGGGCGATGATCAGTACGAGAAAGCGGCGCTGCCGCTGTTGAAGGATGTCGGCGTCGAGTTCGAGGAGCTCTCGGATCGGGAGACCGCGAAGCGTTACCCGCAGATCAATTGCGATCGCGTCCGCTGGGCCATTTTCGAGCGGCGGGGCGGGTACCTCACCGCCCGCCGTGCCTGCGCCACCGTCCTGGACGGCTTCCTCGCCGAGGGCGGTGAGTATCGCCAGCTCGCGGCGGACCCGCAGTCGCCGCGAGCGGGCGAGCTCCCCGGTGTGACGCTCTCCGATGGGACGAGCCTCGTCGCCGACCTGTACGTTTTCGCCTGCGGGCCGTGGCTGGGCAAGCTGTTCCCGGATGTGATCGGCGACCGCGTGCGCGCCACGCGGCAGGAAGTCTTCTTCTTCGGTACGCCGCGCGGCGATCGTCGCTTCACCGAGGACGCGCTCCCGGTCTGGGCCGACCACGGCACGCACTTCATGTATGGCATTCCCGGCAATGAATGGCGCGGCTTCAAGGTCGCGGACGATACGCGCGGACCCGCATTCGATCCCACGAGCGGCGAACGCCTCCCCACGCCCGAGGCGCTGCGCGCCGCTCGGGAGTACCTCGGGTACCGTTTTCCAGCCCTCAAGGACGCACCGTTGCTCGAATCGCGCGTGTGCCAGTACGAGAACTCGCCGGACGAGCACTTCATCATCGATCGCCATCCCGCGGCGGGAAACGCGTGGCTCGTGGGCGGAGGCTCCGGACACGGCTTCAAGCACGGGCCCGCCGTGGGCGAGCTCGTGGCGCAGCTCGTGCTCTCGGGGGGCGCGCCCGATCCCGATTTCCTCCTCTCCCGCTTTGCCCGGTAGGACGACGGCCGCGCTCGCGCGAGACTTCGAGCGCTTCGGTCGGGAGTGGCCGCGGAATTTCGCGGAGTTGGTGCGCGCCGAGTATCGCGTCGATCTCGGTGCCCGCTATCTCGGTGAAGCGATTCCGCACCCCATCGGGAAAGGCTCCGGGCAGCTCTCCCTCAACGAGGGACAGCTCGAAGAAGACGCGCGGGCGGGCCTCGCATTCGTCGTGCTCAAGACCCTCATTGCGGAAGACGCGACCGGCGCGCGGGCGATGGCGGCGTGGGCGATTCACGAGACGCGGATGGCGGTGGAACGACGCCCATCCGCCGACGGACGTCCGGGGTGGACCGTTACCTGGAAGGGGCGCGGCTGGGACCGCTCGTTGTCCGATTACCTCGCGTTGGTGCGGGCCGGGCGGGACCTCACCCGCGCGGGGCGCTTGCTCGTTGTGCCGTCGGTGAAGTATCACCTGCCGCGTCTGGACGAGTCGTTCCACGAGGCCGAGTACCGCCACACGACGACCGCGCTCGCCGGCGCATGGAGCGAGCCACCACTCTTGCTCGAGAAGGATTTCTCCCCGACCCTCGCCGGCGACGCCCTCGCCGACGATCGCGCGCAGATCCTCCGCTGGCTCGAGGAGGTGCCGCGCCAGATTCGTGCGGCGTCGCCGATGCCCCTCCGCATCGCGGTCAAGCTGATGAACGCCCGGTTCGACGATGCCTTTCAGGTCGAGATGATGCGCGCGACGCGCGACGCTGATACGCTCGTGTGCTTCAACCGGCTGTTCGACACGCAACGAGGTGTGGCGTACGGTGGGTGGGACCTGAGTGACAGGAATCTCCGCGTATTAGACCTCTACCGTCCTCTACCGCCCTCTAGCGACCTCTACCGACCTCTACCCCCACCGACCTCTACCGACGTCTCGACCCTCTCCGGCACCGGCAACATCACCTCCGGCCGTATGCTGCTCGAGTACGCCCGTCGCGGTTGCGAGAGCGTGCAGCTTCACACGTTCTTTCAGCTCCCGCTCTCCGAGTACACCGCGACGCAGGGGTCCCGGACCGCTCGGGCGTTGCACGCGCTCGTCTTTCACCCTCGGGAAGGATTGATCGCCGGGCTGCTCGAGCTCGAGGCGGGCGGCGAGCTCGAGCGGCGCGGCGGCGAGTTGCATTTCCTCGACGTGACTCATCGTGCGCATCGCCACCGTTGAGCTCTTTGCCCTCGAGCTGCCGTTCGCCGAGCCGTTCATTATCTCGGGTGGGCGGATCGACGCGCGCCGGTCCGTCGTCGTCGTGCTGCGCGACGATCAGGGGCACGTCGGATATGGCGAGGCGGCTCCCGACGAGTTGCCGTTCTACTCCGAGGAGACGCTCTGGAGCGCTCGCGATCTCATCCCGCGGGTCCTGGTGCCGCGCGTCGCCGGCCGGGAGTTCGAGTCGCCGGAGGCCGTGAATGCCGCCCTCCGGGAGCACGTGCGCGGGAATCCCTTCGCCCGCGCGGGCGTCGAAACGGCCGCGTGGGATCTCGAGGCGCACCGACGCGGCACCGGGCTGGCCCAGCTCGTGGGCGAGCGGCTCGGGGTCGCCCCGGCCGCGGGCTTTGCCTGCGGTGTGGCGATCGGGATTCCTGAGGACCGTCGTCCCGAGACGCTCACACGCCGCGTCTACGAGGCCCTGCAGCACGGCTACCGGCGCGTGAAGATCAAGGTCGCCCCGGGCTGGGACGAGGTCGCGGTCGCGGCCGCCCGCGCCGGCATGGCCGGCACCGATCTCCCGCTCACCGTCGACGCGAACGGTGCCTACGCGTGGCCGGATCACGAGCGGGCATTACGGGGGCTGGACGGGGCGGGCCTCCTCTACATCGAGCAACCGCTGGCGCCCGAGGAGCTCGTGGGGCATGCCCGCCTCGCGCAAACGCTCAAGACGGAGCTGTGCCTCGATGAGACCTTGCGCGATGCCGGAATCGCGCGTCAAATGGTGGCGCTCGACGGACCGAGGGTGTGGAATATCAAGGTGCACCGGGTGGGCGGGCTCACCGAGGCGTGTCGGATCTACCGCGTGGCGGAGGAATGCGGCGCCAAGGTGTGGGCGGGAACCATGCCCGAGTCGGGCATCGGATCCCAGGCCGGGCTCGCGATCGCTGCCCTGCCGGGCTGCGCGTATCCGTCGGACTTGGAGCCGAGTGCGCGCTGGTTCGGGCGCGATAGAGACGTCATCAAGTTGACGATGAGCCGCGACGGTCGTATGCCGGTCCCCGGCGTCTCGGTCGCTCGACTGCTCGACGCGTCGCGCTTCCGCGCCGCGACACATCCGCTCTAAATAAGGGGTCGAACGTGCCGCAACTGCCTCGTGCGTCGCTCATCGTCGTCATGCTCGCGGCCTTCGCGCCCGTCTGCGCCCACACCCAGCAGTACGATCCGGCGTTCTACTCGGCGTTGCGCTGGCGCATGATCGGACCGTTTCGCGGCGGGCGCACCGTGGCGGCCGTGGGCGCACCCGGTGCTCCCGACGTCCTCTATATCGGCGTGAACAACGGCGGTGTGTGGCGGAGCGCGGACTACGGTCGGACGTGGTCGCCCGTTTTCGACGGCCAGCCGACCGGCTCGATCGGCGCGATCGCGGTGGCGCCATCCGATCCGCGGACCCTGTATGTGGGGACCGGCGAAGGGCTGCAACGGCCGGATCTGTCGGTCGGGGACGGGATCTACAAGTCGACCGACGGCGGAGCGACGTGGACGCATCACGGCCTCGAAGACGGCCAGCAGATTCCGGCCGTCCTGGTCGACCCCCGGGACGCGCGACGCGTGTGGGTCGCGGTGCTTGGCCATCCGTACGGTCCGAACGAGGAGCGGGGTGTGTTTCGTACCACGGACGGGGGAGAGACCTGGCAGAAGGTGCTGTACAAGGACGAGAACACGGGCGCGGTGGACCTCGCGGCCGACCCGGGCAACCCCGAAACGGTATTCGCCGCGCTGTGGGCGGCGCGGCAGGCGCCCTGGGAGATCGGAAGCTCCTGGACCCTCTCGGCCAACAACGGGCTCTACAAATCGAGCGACGGTGGCACCACGTGGCGACAGATCACGGCGGGCCTGCCGGGCGCCGCGGAAGGGCTGGGCCGCATCGGTCTGGCGGTGGCGCCGAGCGCTCCGGCGCGAATGTACGCGGTGGTGGGCGCGGCGAAGGGCGGGGGGCTGTACCGGTCGGACGACGGCGGCGAGCACTGGCGGCTCGTGAACCCCGACGAGCGGTTGTGGGGACGGGACGGTGACTTCAACGAGGTCAAGGTCGATCCCCAGAACCCCGACGCCGTGTACGTCGCGAACATCGTCGCCTGGAAATCCGTGGATGGCGGGGCGACGTTCGCCGCGCTCCGCGGGGCTCCCGGCGGCGACGACTACCATCGCTTCTGGATCGATCCGCGCGATTCCAGGATCGTCTTGCTCGCGGGCGACCAGGGGGCGGTCGTGACCGTGAACGGCGGCGAGACCTGGAGCTCCTGGTACAATCAACCGACGGCGCAGTTCTATCACGTCGTCACCGATCGACGCTACCCGTACTGGGTCTACGGCGGCCAGCAGGAGAGTGGGTCGGTGGGGATCGTGAGCCGCGGCAACGACGGCCAGATCACGTTTCGGGATTGGCATCCGGTGGGTGTCGAGGAGTACGGGTACGTGGCGCCCGATCCGCTCCATCCCAACATCGTGTACGGCGGTCGGGTCACGAGGTTCGACTGGAATACGGGCGAAGTGCAGGACGTGTCTCCCGAGCCGGTGCGGACCGGGACGTACCGCTTCGTACGGACCATGCCGGTGCTGTTCTCCCCCGTCGATCCGCGTGTGCTCTATTTCGGCGCGAACGTGCTGTTTCGGACGACGACGGGCGGCGCGAGCTGGGAAACGATCAGTCCAGACCTGACCCGCGCGGCGTACGACGTGCCCACGACGCTCGGTGCGTTCACCACCCTCGACCCGGAGCACGGAAAGCATCGCGGCGTGATCTACACGATCGCGCCCTCGACGCGGCGGGCGAGCCTGCTGTGGGTCGGTACCGACGACGGGCTCGTCCATGTGACGCACGACGGGGGTCGGACATGGACGAACGTCACCCCTCCCGCGCTCACGCCGTGGAGCAAGGTCTCGCTCCTCGAGGCTTCCCATTTCGACACCCTCGTGGCGTACGTGGCCGTGAATCGTTTCCGCCTCGACGACCTGCGCCCGCACGTGTATCGCACGACCGACGGTGGAACGACATGGACCGAGACGGTCGCGGGACTGCCGTCCAACGAAGTGGTGAACGCCGTGCGCGAAGACCCGGTGCGCCGCGGGTTGTTGTACGCCGGTACGGAGCGCAGCGTGTACGTCTCCTTCGACGATGGTGATCACTGGCAATCGCTTCGACTCAACCTGCCCGCGACGGCGGTGCGCGACCTCGTGGTGCACGACAGCGATCTCGTCGTCGGGACGCACGGCCGGTCATTTTGGATTCTCGACGGGATCGCGCCCTTGCGCGAGCTGCGTGACGCGACGGACACGGCGCGGGCGACGGGCGCGTACCTCTTTCGGCCGGCTGGCGCCGTGCGCGCTCGCTGGAACGAGAACACCGACACGCCGCTCCCGATCGACGAGCCGGCGGCGCAGAATCCGCCCGACGGAGCGATGCTCGATTACTATCTCTCGCGCGCGGCCGCCGGGCCGGTGCTGCTCGAGATCCTCGATCGCGCTGGAGCGGTGGTGCGCCGGTTTTCCAGTGACGATGTTCCCGAGTCGCCCGATTCGGGCCTGAACATTCCGCCGTGGTGGATCAGGCGACCGCAGCGCCTCGCTCGCGATTCCGGCATGCATCGCTTCGTGTGGGACCTCCACGGGCCCCCGCCCGCGGCGTTGCGTCACGACTATCCCATCGCGGCGGTCCTGCAGAACACGCCGCGTGAGCCGCGCGGGCCGTGGGTCCTTCCCGGGCGCTACGTCGTGCGACTGACGGTGGGCGGCCGCGCCTACACGCAGCCCCTCACAGTGCGCATGGACCCGCGCGTTCCGATCGCCGCGGCGGCGTTGGCCCGACAGCGGGCGGTCGCCGTCAGCTTGGTGGAGGGACTTGAGCGCGACTCCGCGGCACTGGAGCATGTGCGCGGGATCCGCAAGGACATCGTGGGCGCGCGGACGGGGAAAGGCGTGCCGGTCACCACGCTCGATTCGCTCGACCGGGCGGCGGGGGAGCTCGAGAGCGGTCAGGGCGGGCTCACCCGCCTGAACGGCCAGCTCGCGGACCTCTTCGGCTTGGTCGAAGGTGTGGACGCGGCGCCCACGCAACAGGCGGAAGCGCAGGCGCGGGACCTGCGACGCCGGCTGGAGTCCCTCGAGGGCGAGATCCGTGCGCTCGTTGGGCGCTTCCGTTCGCTCACGTCCGGCTTACAATAGACCATCATGATCCCCATCGACCACCAGCCGGCCGGGTACTGGGCCACCAACCTCTACGACAGTCCGCGCAATCGCCCGAAGTCCGACGCACCGGTCAAAGATCTGCCGCAGCGAGCGGCGCAGCGGTTCAAGCGCGCGCGCGAGGGCATCCGGGCGCTCCGACATGTGACGGAGCAGGTGGTGTTCATGGGCACCGCGTGGAAGTGGGTGTGGATGTACGAAGTCGGCGGGCGCAAGCTCGGCTACCTCCATCCCATGCAGACCGGTCTCTCCGGTACGTTCATCATCAGCGACGAAGAGGAGCGCGAGCTCGCCGTCACGGACGGGCTGGCGCGCGCGTCCCGGCAGGCGATCCGCGACGGACGCCTGTCCGGCGGCGTGCGGTGGTGTTGGATGGAATTCCCGGATTTCGAAACCGTCGACGCGTTCGTCCAAGTCATCCGTCTCAAGCATCAACTGTTGGCGCGGCCCGAGTGAGCTCGCAGGGGCTTGTGCGCCGTTTATCGGCGGCGCTACATTCCGGCGCCCCGAAGCCGCTTCACGACACAACCGATACATTCGCCATCGGTGCCTTTGGATGACGAAGAGGAGTGGTTCCGTCGGGGCCGGCATCGCGATCGCGCTCGTGATCGCCCTCCCGGCCGCGGCACAAACAGTGCAATCCGCTCCAGGCTACAAGGCTCCCGTCATCAGCGATACGGGGCGACTCAAGGGTCCCCGCCAGCCGATCTTCTTCCGACACGACATCCACGCGGGCCAAGACCAGATCCCGTGCCTGTACTGTCACAGCACCGTGACGATCTCGAGTGAGCCCGGCATTCCGGCGTTGCAGACGTGCTTCGGCTGCCACCAGATGATCGGCGGGTCGATGCCGTCCCATCAGGCCGAGATCAAGAAGGTCCGCGAGGCGTTCGTCACGAAGAAGGCACCCGCATGGGTGCGCGTGCACGCGCTGCCTGCCTTTGTGCACTTTCCGCATCAGCGTCACATCAAGGCGCTGGGGACCGACGCGTGCGTCACCTGCCACGGCGACGTGCGCACGATGCCCCAGGTCTACCAGTTCGCGACGCTTCGGATGGGCTGGTGCGTCAACTGTCATGTGCAGCACAACGTCACACGTGACTGCACGGTGTGTCACTACTGAGGCCGCGATGGATCGCAGACGGTTCTTGACCGTGTTGGGAGCGACCGGCGGCGCCGCCGCGGCGGCGTCGGCGTGCGACATCGGTCCCGAGCCCACCGAGCACCTCGTGCCGTACGTGGTGCCTCCCGAGAACCAGGTGCCCGGGATCGCGACGTACTACGCCACGACCTGTCGCGAGTGCGCGGCGGGGTGCGGGCTGCACGCCAAGGTGCGCGAGGGTCGCGTCATCAAGCTCGAGGGAAACCCCGAGTCGCCGATCAATCAGGGCCGGCTCTGCTCGCGCGGGCAGGCCGCGCTCCAGGGCCTCTACAACCCCGATCGCATCACCGATCCCATGGCGCGGGGGGCCAATGGGCAGTGGCAGAAGCTCACGTGGGACGACGCGATCGGTCGCCTCCAGGCGCAGGTGAAGCAGGCGCGGGGCAAGGGCATTGCGTTCCTCACCGGACTCGAGAGCGGCTCGTTCGGAGAGCTGGTGGACGCGTGGATGAAGGAGATCGGCGGCCGCCACGTCACCTACGAGCCGTTCGCGTTCGAGGCGCTGCGCGAGGGAAACCGTATCGCCTTCGGCACCAGCGCCATCCCGTCGTACGACTTCGCCAACGCGCGCTACATCCTGTCGTTCGGCGCCGATTTCATGGAGACGTGGCTGTCGCCCGTCGGCTATCAGAACGCGTTCACGCGCGCGCACGCGTTCGACGCGAGCCGGGACGGGTCGATGGCCAAATTCGTCTTTGTCGGTCCACGGTTGTCGTTGACCGCCATGAGCGCGGACGAATGGGTCGTCGCGAAGCCCGGCACGGAGTTCATGCTCGCCCTGGCGATGGCCCAGGTCATTCTCACGGAGCGGCTCGCCGCGCCGCTCGCGCCCGCCGACGCCGCGCGCCTTCAACATCTGTTGCCGGGCCCGGAGCGGATCGCCGGGTCCGTCGGGGTGGAGGCGGGGAGGATCCAGCGGCTGGCCCGCGAGTTCGCTGCCTCGAAGGGTGGCCTGGCGGTGGCCGGCGGGATCGCCGCGCAATACGGCAGCGGCGCGCTGCTCGTGGCCGCGGCGAACGTGCTGAACTATGTCGCGGGGCAGGTGGGGAAGACGGTCAAGTTCGGCCCGAATCAAGCGCTCGAGGCCGCCGGTTCGTTCAAGCAGCTGACCGACCTGGTTGCCGACATGAAGGCCGAGAAACTGGGCCTGCTGCTCGTGCACGGGGCCAATCCCGGCCATTCGCTGCCGGCCGCGTTCTCCGAGGCGCTCGGCCGTGTGGGATACAAGGTCAGCTTCGCCGCCTACTGGGACGAGACCGCCGCCGCCGCCGACCTGGTCCTGCCCGATTTTCACCCGCTCGAGCAATGGAACGACTCGCGACCGCGGGCCGGCGTGGACGCGCTGCAGCAGCCGGTGATGGAGCCGGTGTTCCCCAACACCCGGCATGCGGGAGACGTGATCCTGCAGGCGGGCGGCAAAGGCGGCGCCTTCAAGGACTATCTGCAGAGCCGTTGGCAGACGCTGCACACCCGGTACGGCCGCGGTCGGCCCTTCGACGACTTCTGGAACGATGCGCTGCAGCACGGCGGCATCTACACCGACGCTCCCACCCAGACGGTTCGCCTGGGCCCCGACATCCAGCGGCTCGTAGGAGGGGCGGCGAGCACGTCGCTGCAGCTCACCACCCTCATCGTGTTTCCGTCCGTCGCGCTGCACGACGGCCGCGGCGCCAACAAGCCCTGGCTGCAGGAGCTTCCCGATCCCGTTTCGAAGATCACGTGGCACGGCTGGGTGGAGGTCCATCCTGAGACCGCGGCCAAGTGGCAGCTCGACAACGGTGACATCGTGCTCCTGAAGTCTCCGCACGGCGCGGTGCGCGCCCCGGTGTGGATCACGCCCGGCATCCGCCCCGAGGTGCTCGCGGTCCCCACGGGTCAGGGGCACAAGGCGTATGGGCGGTACGCCAAGGACCGCTCCTTCAACGCGTTCGAGCTGCTGAGTCCCGAGCCCGCGGAGTTCGGCGGTCGGGCCTTCGTCGTGGGCGTGACCGTCACGAAGACCGCCGATCATCGCCGCCTCGCCACCATCGAAGGCGACGCCCGCGAGCAAGGTCGCGGTGTGATCGAGGTGCTGGGGCTCGAACGGGCGCGGGCGCTCAAGCGCGGGCAGCACCCGTTCGCGGCGCGCGAGGCGCCCGGGTACGCCGAAAAAGCGCTGGAGGACTGGGCCGAGGCCCAGGAGAAGAAGGCGGCACTCGGCAACTACGCCGGGGAGCACCCACGCTGGGCGATGGCGATCGACCTCGCGAAGTGCACCGGATGCTCCGCGTGCGTCACGGCGTGTTACGCCGAGAACAACCTCGCGACCGTCGGTGAGGACCTCGTGATCCGCCGGCGGCAGATGAGCTGGATGCGTATCGAGCGCTACTACACGGGAAGCGACGAAGGGCGCATCGGCGCGGTCGTCACGCCGATGCTGTGCCAGCAATGCGGGACCGCGCCCTGCGAGCCGGTGTGCCCGGTGTACGCTTCGTATCACACGCCGGATGGCTTGAACGGCCAGGTCTACAATCGCTGCGTGGGCACGCGCTATTGCGCCAACAACTGCCCGTACAAGGTCCGGTACTTCAATTGGTACAACTACAGCGAGCCCGGCGGGGAGTGGGAGAGCTGGCCCGACCCCCTCAACATGCTGCTCAATCCCGACGTCACCGTGCGGGCCAAGGGCGTGATGGAGAAGTGCACGTTCTGCGTGCAACGGATCCGCGGCGCCCAGAACCGGGCGCGCCTCGAGGATCGCAACGTTCAGGACGGCGAGATCACACCCTCGTGCGCCCAGGCATGCCCGTCGGAAGCGATCGTCTTCGGCGACCTCCACGACAAGACCTCGCGGGTCGCGGCGCTGGCGCAGGACCCGCGTGGCTATCACGTACTGGCGGAGCTGAACACCCGTCCGGCGATCACTTATCTCGCAAAGGTCGTCCATGGTGAGCCGGAGGCCCGGACACATGGCTGACCGGCCGGCCACACCCTCCCGAGTGACCTACGACTTCGTGACACGCGCGATCGCGCGCACGTTGGAGACACCGGGCAAGGGGTACTTCGCGCTCCTCACCGCGGCGGTCGTGCTGCTCGCCATCGGCATCATCACCCTGTGCCTGCTGCTCCGGTACGGGCTGGGCCTGGCGGGCTATTCGCATCCGGTGTACTGGGCGGTCTTCATCACGTGCTTCGTGTTCTGGGTCGGCATCGCGCACTCGGGCACGCTGATCTCCGCGATCCTGTACCTGTTCCGCTCGGGATGGCGCACGGCCGTGTACCGGACCGCCGAAGCGATGACCGTCTTTGCGGTGATGACGGCGGGCTTGTTCCCGCTCATCCACATCGGCCGGCAGTGGTACTTCTACTGGCTGATCCCGTACCCCAACGAGCGCGGCCTGTGGCCGAACTTCAAGTCGCCGCTTATCTGGGACGAGTTCGCGATCGGCACCTATTTCACGGTGTCGACGGTCTTCCTCATCACCGGGCTGATTCCCGACATCGCGGCGGTGCGCGACGTCGCGACCGGCTGGCGCAAGAAGCTCTACGCGATCTGCGCGCTCGGGTGGCGAGGGACGAACGAGCAGTGGCGCCACTTCACCCGCGGGTATCTCTACCTGGCCGCGCTGGCCACCCCGTTGGTGCTGTCGGTGCACAGCGTGGTGTCGTGGGACTTCGCGATGGCGCTCGTGCCGGGGTGGCACGCCACGCTGTTCGCGCCGTATTTCGTCGCGGGCGCCATCTACTCGGGCGTCGCCATGGTCATCACGCTGCTCGTGCCGATCCGCAAGCTGTTCCACCTCGAGGATCTCATCACGGTCAGCCACTTCGAGAATCTCGCAAAGCTGTGCCTGCTGACGGGACTGATCGTGAGTCTGTCCTACTGCACCGAGAATTTCGCGGCGTGGTTCAGCGGCAACCCCCACGAGCGCGCCGGGTTCTGGTACCGGGCGTTCGGGCCGTTCTGGTGGGCCAGCTGGACGATGAACATCTGCAATGGGCTCCTGCCGTGGGTGCTCTTTTCGAAGCAAGTCCGGACCAACATTCTCGGCTTGTTCGTCATCTCGATCTTCGTGAACATCGGGATGTGGTTCGAGCGGTTCGTGATCATCGCCGTGTCCCTCGCGGGTGAGCCGTTCGAGCGCTTCGCGAACGCCACCTACAATCCGACCTGGGCCGATTGGGGCATCATGGCCGGGAGCTTCGGGTGGTTCTTCATGTGGTTCCTCTTGTTCGTGAAGATCTTCCCGGCGGTCTCGATCTCCGAGGTGAAGGAAGTTCTCCCGGCGCCGCGGCGCGGGAAGGTGGCGGCCTCGTGAAGCTCGTGAACCCCCTGACCGCGATCTTTCATCCACCCCCGACGCCCGGCGTGCTGGCGGTGTTCGGGCACGTCGACGCCACGGTGGACGCGATCGGACGACTCCGCGCCGGTGGGCACACGGACTTCACCGTGTATTCGCCGATTCCCCGGCACGAAATCGAAGACGCCCTCGACCAGCCGGTGAGCCCCGTCCGGATGTTCACCCTCATCGGCGGCATCGCGGGCTGCGCCATCGGCGCCTGGATCACCCTGTACATGTCGTACGACTGGCCGGTAGTCCTGGGTGGCAAGCCCATCGGCTCGATCCCGCCCTACGTCGTGATCATGTTCGAGATGACGATCCTGTTCGGCGCGCTCTCGACCATCCTCGGCATTCTCTTCAATGCGCTGTTCGCCGCGCGCCGCCTGGGCACAGTGGCCTACGATCCGCGCTTCACGAACGACAAGTTCGGCATCTTCGTGCCGAGCGAGCCGGCGCGCGCGGGCCAGGTGGAGTCGCTACTGCGCAGCGCGGGTGCGGAAGAGGTGCGCCGTGCGTAGGTCTCGTGCCGCCCTTGCCGCCCTCGCCGCCCTTGCCGCGCTTATCGCCGTTGCGTGCGACCCGGACAACGTCGTGCATCAGATCGGCTGGTTCGCCACGATGCGGCACCAGCCGAGCATCAAGCCGTATGCCCGCCCCATAGCGCCCGTGCCGGGGACGGTGCCGGTCACCGGCACCGAGCCGGTGATGAGCATCCAAATGGCCGACCGGTTCGTGAATCCCCGCACCCGTACGTCGGAGTCGATCAACCGCGGCCGGTTTGTCTACGAGACGTATTGCCAGGTGTGCCACGGGCCCGCGGGCCACGGTGACGGTCCGATTTCATCGGCCGCGGGAGGGCCGTTCTTCGGTGTGCGCTCGCTCGTGAACGACACCATCGCCCGCCGCACGGACGGGTACATCTATGGGGTCATCGTGAGTGGCCAGGTCATGGGTCGCGGGCTGATGCCGGTCTACGGCGACAAGGTCCGCGGTACCGATCGCTGGGACCTCGTGAACTACGTCCGCACGCTGCAGGCCGAGGCGAAGGCGGCGAGGGCACGGCGGTGAGCGCGACCGCGGCCGCCTCCCGCGACGTGCTGGTCGAACGGGCGCGTCAGTTTCCGGCGCGGACGTTCCTCGTGTTGGGCGCGGTGCTCGCGATCGCCGGCGGCGCGCTCTTTCTCTTGATGCTCGCGGCCGGTCGGGAGGCGCGCGCCTGGCAAGCCTGGCACGTGAACTTCATGTTCTGGACCGGCCTCGCGCAGGGGCTCGTCGTGATCGCGGCGTCCCAGAAGCTCGCCAAGGGGCATTGGTCCGGCGTGATCATCCGGTTCGCCGAAGCGGGCGTGGCGTTTCTCGTCGTCTCACTGGTGCTCTACCTGGGGCTCATCGTCGGCCGCGCGCACATCTTCAGCTGGCTGCGCGAGCCCCGGCCCGATCTCGGTCCCTGGCTCACCGCAAGATTCTTCTTCATTCGCAACTGGGTCATCTACGCGCTACTCGCCTGGGTGTCGTGGCGCTTCGTGCGGCACGACACGGCCCCCGACATCCGCGAGCTGGCCGACGGTCGGCCGGCTGACCGGCTGGAAGACCGCGACGTCATTTCACGTGATGCGGCGTTCGTGGTCCTGGGTTTCGCCTTTGGATACAGCCTGCTCGCGTTCGACCTCATGATGTCGTTGGCGCACAAGTGGATGAGCAGCCTATTCGGCATCTTCTACTTCATGGGAAGCTTTCTCGCGGCGTTGATGGCGCTGGCGGTCCTTGCCGTCGCGCTGCGCCGGCCCATGGGTCTCGAGGGGCTCTTCTCCTCCAGGCAGCAGCACGACCTGGGGAAGCTGTGCTTCGGCTTCACCGTGTTTTGGGCGTACTTGATGTGGGCCCAGTATCTCGTCATCTGGTACGGCAACTTGCCGGAGGAGACGTATTTCCTCTTTTATCGGCTGATCGGTCCATGGAAACCGGTCGGTGTTGCGGTCTTCCTGCTCGTCTTCCTCGTACCATTCGTGGGCCTCCTGGGCGTCCGGCCCAAGAAGTACGGACCCACGCTCGTGGCGTTCGCGCTCGTGAGCCTCGCCGGGATTTGGCTCGAGCGCTATCTCGAGATCGTCCCATCCGTGAACGGCGGGGCGGGTCCGGCGATCGGCCTGCCGGAGCTCGCCGCGACGCTCCTGTTCGCGGGGCTGTTCGTGCTCTCGTTCGGGTGGTTCGGCGCGCGCTATCCCATGCTCTCACCTCGGTTGGCCGCCGACACTGTCGAGCGCGAGCATCACTAAGCAGTAATTCACGATTCATCGTTTTCTGACACTCCGAAGTCCACCCGCAGTGCCCCTTCGACGTTCCTGAGGGTAAGAAATCCGGCAACAAAGCGGGTCCTTGGCCGTCCCCCGGAGCCACACTCGGAGGTTCTATGCTGTTGAAGCGCGTGGGCGTTACAGCCGGTCTCATGTTGTTAGCGGCGTGCGGGAGCTCGACCTCACCCGGTGGTGGGGGCGGCGGCGGCGGTGGACACAGCATGACGATCACCGTCGGGAACGATTTCTTCGACCCCACGCCGGACACAGTGCCTGCGGGGACCGTAACGTTCACGTGGGCGACGCCGTCGAACGGGCATAACGTCACTTGGGACACCGGACCGGGGACGCTCCCGGCCAATTCGACGACGATGTCTTCCGGAACCTATTCACCAACGCTGCAGCCGGGCACCTACACTTATCACTGCACGATCCACGTGGCGCAGGGGATGCGCGGCACGATCGTCGTCCAGTAGCGCGTGCTCTGTTTGCCTGGAGGTGCTATATGCCGTCGAAGTGGCTCATACGAGTGGTAGGAGCGACGTGTCTCGCCGTGCTCGCGTCGTGCGGTAGCTCCACATCGCCCTACGGGGGGGGCGGCGGCGGTGGAGGCGGTGGTGGACACACCACCACGATCATAGTCGGGAACGACTTCTTCAGCCCGACACCGGACACCGTACCCGCGGGCCAGGTGACCTTCAGCTGGTCAGCCGGCTCGGTCGGGCATACGGTGAATTGGGACAGCGGTCCGGGCACGCTCCCGGCGAACGAGCCGTTGAGAAGCTCGGGTACGTACGTGGCGACGCTGCAGGCGGGGACCTACCAGTATCACTGCGCTATCCACGGCGGTCCGGGGACCGGAATGCACGGCACGATCGTCGTCCAGTAAGTCAGGTGATGTCTTGCTCAAGGTGGCAGCGGGCGGAGCAGACGCTTCAAGGCCGCAAGAGAGTCGGGGGGCAGGGGCCCAAGTACGTCCACGAAGAGGCCCGACGCGGCGCGCTTGGCCTTGTCCTGGTCGGCCGGGGGCGTGGGTGCCGGCCGCGGGGCGGCTGCGAGAGAATCGGCTGCGCGCGTGTTGAGCAGCGCTCGAGCCCCAGGACTCTGTGAATCGGGCAGCGCGGCGGCGGCTCCGGTGACGACGACGGCGTCGAGCGCCAGAGGCGAACGGCGTCCGTTGATGACCTCGATTACCGTCGACGAATCGAGCGCCTGCTCCACGATCACCATCCCGGTGTAACCGATCATGCGCGCACGATAGATCCCGCGGACGGGCAGGTCGGGTACTGCGAGCGGGTCGCTCCCAAGCAGCAGGCGCGCGCTGTCGACACCGATCGGCGGGCCTTTCACAGCGCCGCCGTACGTACTGAGCTGCATCAGCTCCCGGTGTGCCGGTGATGGGGCGGGGGCCTTCGCAGCCAAGTACCCGTCGGCCGTGACAGGAGTGGCTTCACCGCGGGCGATCGAATCGGCCGCTGACTTCTCCTCCATGGCGCCGACCACCGCGGGTGAGGCCGCCTGCTTCGAGACTCGCAAGCGCCGCTCCGCTAATCTCTGCCGCTGCTCTGCGAACGCGCTGTCCGGTGCGGAGGCGGTTGCGGGGCCCGGCGCCGGCGCAGGCCGCGCGAGCTGATCGGCCATGATAGTTGGACGCTCGCGGCCTGTCGGCGCGAGCTGCGGGCCCCCGCGCTCGCGCTCGCCCACGTAGGTCCCGATGCCGAGCGCCAGCGCGATCGTCGCCGCCCACGCGAGCGGCGTGCGCACCTGCCACCACAGCCGGGCTGGTGGCTTCACGTCGGGCGGGCGAAACGGCGGCAGCTCGCGATCCGGCGGCGCGGCCTGCGCGAGCAGCTCTTCCGCGCGGGCGATCAGCGCTCGCTCCTCGTCGAGCCGAGTCCGGCAGGCCGGGCACTGGGCCACATGGGCCTCGACCGCCTGAGCCTCGGGCGGCGACAACTCGCCATCCAAATACGCGTGCAGCGTTCCGTCATCCACGTGCGGCATGTTCACCCTTTTCTCCAGCTTCGTGTGCTTCGACCAAGCGCCGGCGCGCCCGCGCGAGGGTCGTCCCCACGGCGCCGGGCGCGAGCCCGGTATGCGCGGCGATCTCCGAATACGATAGTCCCGAGTCCCACAGCAACAACACCTCCCGATCGCGCGGTGTCAGCTGCTCGAGCGCGGTTCGCACTTGAACGCGCTCCTGTTCTTCCTGGAATACGTCGTCCGACGTCGGGGTGCCGTCCTGCGACTCTGCCGTCAGGAGTGTGAGGTGCCGCCGCTCCCGCGCCGCGCGCCGCGCCTCGTCTCGCGCCATGTTCGCCGCCACGATGAAGAGCCACCCCCGTGCGTTCTCCGGTTTGTGGACCACGGCCCGCGCGAACGCTTCCTGGGCGAGGTCCTCCGCGCGCTCGGCGTCCCACACCTTGCGGTACAGGAATCGCACGAGCGCGCGGTAGGTCGTCCGGTAAATCTCGGCCAGGCTGTCCGCGCTCACATCGCTCACGATCGAAAGTCGCGCACCACGGCGGCGAGCTCCCCGTCGGTCCATGTCGTCTTTCCACCCGCCGCGATTTTGAGACTCACGCGGCGGCCGGCCACGAGCACGGAGGAGCCGAGGGCGGCGGGTCCACGCAATTCGGGCAGAGCCCGGAGCAGAGCGAAGTACGCGTCGCTGAAGGGCTCCACGGTGACCACCCGCAGGGAATCACCATACGCGATATCGGTCCACGTGCTGTCGCGCCACGTGAACATCCGCCCCCCGACCCGCTGCGCGCGAGTCACGCTGCCGCGCTCGACAGCCGCGAGCGAGTCTGCAGCCTCGGTGACGACAACCGCGTCGAGGTTGAGGGAGCCCGCCATGCGTTTCTCGGCCTTCGCGCGGCCGACAGCCTCGCTACCGACCTGAGCCGCGGGCGCTGGCCGGGCGTTCAACAAGTCCGGGACCCGCGCCACCACGCCCGGCTCCTGCACGAGATACGACGTGTACTCCGTGAGGATTCCATAGCGCAGGGCGAGCCGCTGCAACTCGCTCACGATCTCCGGGTTCGCGCCGTGCAAGCGGATCTCCTGTGACAGCGCGCCGGCTTTTCGCGCCGCCCAGAGTTGCTGCACGTAATCGAGGCTAGCCTGCTCGTCGCCGAAACGTGCCGTGGTCGTGAACCGCTCCTCGTGTCCGTTTCTCCTTCCCGTCACCGTAACGGACCGCTCCCCGCTCCCCGCTCCCCGATAACGTCCGAAGACCACCAACTCGTCTCCCCCGAACAAGTCCGGCAAGCCTTGCGGCTGCAGGTCGTAGAGCTCGACGCCATCTCCCCGGATCGCGAGATCGGTCAGGACGGGTGACGCGATCTTCGCCGCCAGCGCGCCAACCGCCTGCTCGATATCGCCGCCGGGCTGGATGTATTCGGTCACGCCGCGTGCCCGTTCCGTCAGCCGATCGAGCAGATACGTGTTCACGTCATATCCAATCCCAAATGCGAAGACGCGGAAGGGTCCCCGACCGCGCTCCGCCTGTTCGGCGATGTGCTCCGGGTCCGTTTCTCCCACCGTAGGCATACCGTCCGTCAAAAAGACTACTACCCCGAGCGCGCCATCGCGCGGCGGCTCGGCGAACGCTTCGGTGAGCGCGCCCGCGATGTTGGTCCCACCATCGGTATCGAGGCGCCGTACCCAGTCCTGCGCGGCCCGGACGCTGTCCGGGACCGCCGGCGTCCAGCCCGTCGCGAAGCGGCGCACGCCGCTTCCAAAACTGATCACCCGGAAGCGATCGCCCGATCGCAGCCCGCCGAGCAGCTGCACCAGGGCGGCGCGCGCCTGGTCGAGCTTCTCACCCGACATGGAGCCCGAAACATCGACGACGGCGACGAGATCACGCGACACCGAGGGCTTGGCACCTGTGCCCCGACCCGGCGCGAGCAAGAGCATGAAGAACCCGTCCTCGCCGACGGGTTGATTGGTGATGAGTGACATGCCCACGAGCCCACGCGCGATAGGCAGAAGGAGCTCGAAATCCCCTCGAGCGGCCGAGTCGGCGAGCGTGACGTCGAGGCGGTCCGCGTCGCGTCTCGAGGTCACGCGATGGGTCGGCGAGTACGGATCGCCGATCCGGCTCGCGCTGTCCACGGCGATCCGAACGCCTCGCGGCGCCGTCGCTCCGGGCCCCGTGCCGGCGACGTAGCGAAACCGCCAGGCGTCGCCCACCCGGTCCAGCAATTGCGTGTAGCGCAGCGTGATCTTCCGGGTTTCGCCCGCCGCGATGGGAAAGATCCGCGCGCGCACGAGGCCGTGCCCCGCGAGCTCGATCAGCGCGGGATCCCGTTTGCGACGCACGATTTCCTCATAGATCGCGCGCGCCTGCCCGGCGTCCATCGGCTCGCCCTTCAGCTCGCGGTCGCCCTGCCAGAGAGAGAAATCGCTGAAGGTCGCTTCGCCCGGAAGCGGGTACAGATAGCTCGCCTCGTCGAGCAGAGCGCCATCGTTGCGGAACCACTCCTCGACGCTGACCCGCGCCACGCGGCCCGTGACGGCGACCTGCACCGCGCTGCGAATCTTGGTGACCGCGCCGCGCGGCATGGGCAAGGGCCGCACGGGCTCGATCCATCCTTGGCCGGCCGCGCCAACGAGCGGCAAGAGGAGGAGGGCAAGGACTCCGAAGGGGAGACGGGGCGACGCCATGCGAACGACTCCGTGAGAGACGTCATGAGAGACGCTCGGCTGGAGGGGGATTGCACACAGGGGGGCTACGTCATGACCGGCAAAGGGGTTGCGGCGAATGCGGGCGTGTCCCCATCTTGGGTGCGCCGCAGCGCCCGCGGTGGAACGTTACCGCGCCTCAACGGACGGGAGTCGTGCCGCGCTACACCTACCGCCGTCTCACGAAGCTCCCGAGCACCGCCGACGAGCTCAGCCGCCACACGGTCCTCAACCTCCCAGGCATGCTGCACGGCCTGAGCTTCGAGCACATGGTGATGGGCCCCGGTGCGGT
>DASQIB010000155.1:0-5054 GCA_035631795.1 Gemmatimonadales bacterium
GCGATACGCCTTGAGCATCGTTTCCTGGACGAGGTCGTCGGCCTCGGCCGCGTTTCCCGTGAGCCGCAGCGCGACGCGGTACAGGCTGTCGAGGTGGACCAGGGCTTCACGCTCGAAGCTCGCACGCTTCTCGGCATCGGCGGCCTGACCTCCCGGGGCGGAAGCCGGAGGGGCAGGCGGGATGGGCGGAGTCGGAGGTGTCATAGCGTGACGTAACCTCTCCCCACGCGCCCGGGTTTCGCAATGGGGCCTGGACGTGCTAGGTTTCGCGGCGCCGTGGTCCATAGTATCGTGCCGCTCGCCGTCCTCGAGGCGGTCAAGAACCTCGACACCCCGGTCGAGGACGGACTGTCGGAGTTCGCCGAGGAGCTCCTGTCCAAGCGCCTCGGCCTCTCCCCGACCGTCGCCATGCAGCTCCGCGAATACGAAGGCATGGTGCGGCGCAACACCGCCGCCGACCCTTCGCACGTGGAGGCGCTGTTGCGGCTGGTGGGGCGCCGCCCCGATGCCGACCTGGTGTTCGCCGATGCGGGCCGCCGGGCGGCGCGCCGGGCGGTCCGGCGCCTGTTCACGGCTACGCGGCTCGCGGCCCGCGCGGTCCCGCGGGCGTTCGGATACATGGCGGCGCGGCGCGCGGCGCGCGCCGTGTTCGCGGGAGAGCTGAAGCGCGAGAGCCAGATGCCCGTGGCGCGGGTCAGCGATCCCCTCGCCCTGCATGCGACACCGGACGGCGCCGCGTGTGCGCTCTATGGCGCGGGCTTCACGGAGTTGCTGCGACTCCTCGTCGGCTTCGAGGGCGCCATGCTGCACGTGTCCTGCCGCGCCACCGGCGGCACCGCGTGCGAGTGGCGGGGCGCCCCACCCGATCCCCGGCACCACTGATGCCGCTGCTCGACGGCTTCGACTTCCCGGCCCTCGCCGACGCCCTCACCGCGCTCGGCGCCGACGGCTGGCTGCTGTACGACTTCCGCAAGGTGAACCCGATTGCCGGGCGCATCCTCGGGGACACCGGCATGGGGACGCGACGGCTCTTCGTCCTCCTGCCGCGCTCGGGTCGTCCCGTGGCCGTCGCCCATCGCATCGAGCTGCAGGCCCTGGAAGGCTTTCCCGGAGAAGTGCGGCCGTACGGCGCGTGGGGGGAGCTGCATCGCCATCTCCAAGGGCTCGTCAGGGGACGAACCCTGGCCATCGAAACCTCGTCGCTCGACCAGGTGCCGTACCTCGACCGCGTGCCGCACGGCGTCGTGCAGCTCCTCGAGTCGTTCGGCGCCCGGCTGGTCAGCTCGGCGCCGCTCGTCTCCCGGTTCGCGGCGCATTGGTCGGCGAGCGAGCTCGCCGGTCATCGTCGCGCCGCTGGCGCGCTCGCGACCATCGCGCGCGACACGTTCGCGTGGCTCGCGAGCGAAGTGGCGCGCGGCGCCGAGTGGCGCGAGGCCGGCGTCAAGCAGCGTGTGCTCGAAGCGATCGAACGCGCGGGGCTGTGGACCAACGACGGGCCCATCGTGGCGTTCGGGCCCACCACCGCGATGCCGCATTACGAGCCGCACCCGGGAGCGGATCGGCGGCTGGCGGCGGGCGATGTCGTGCTGCTCGATCTGTGGGCGGGACCGGGCCGGGGTTCGGTGTTCGCGGACCAGACATGGATGGGCTTCGCCGGGCGCTCACCCGACGCGGAGGTGCGGCGTGTCTGGCAAACCGTGAAGGGAGCCCGAGACGCTGCCGTTCAGTTCCTGCGGGCGCATTGGCGGCGGAACGGTGCGATCACGGGCGCTCAGGTCGATGACGCGGCACGCACCGTGGTCCGCGACGCGGGATTCGCCGAATATTTCGTGCACCGCACGGGTCACTCGATCGACCGGGACCTGCATGGCTCCGGGCCGCACATCGACAACTTCGAGACGGAGGACGCTCGTGCGCTCGTGCCGGGTGTCGGGTTCTCCGTGGAGCCCGGCGTCTACCTGCCGGGACGCTTCGGGATGCGGAGCGAGATCAACGTGTATATCGATACGGCCGGTCCCGAAGTGACGCCGCCTAAGCCCCAAGAAGAGCTGTTCATTGTCTGACGGTCGGACCGTCAGGCGGAAAAACTCAGAGAACCGCGAGCACGAGCGCCGCCCACACCGCCGCGCCGACGGCGACATGCGCGGCCTGAAGCGGCTGGGGAAGCGCGAGCAAGATCATCGCCGCCGCGACGGCGACTTGCAGTGTGACCAGCACCACCACGCCCCACGCGCTCCGCGTTCGCGTTCGGAGCGCCCACCACCACACGTATCCGCACAGCGTGTACGCGAGCAGACGATGCGTCCACTGTACGTACTGGAGGTAATTCCCCGCGGGTAGTATCCGGCCGTTACAGAGCGGGAACCCGAGGCATCCAGTGGCCGCGCCGAGGTTCGCCGTGAGCGCGCCGAACAGCACGGTCACGAAGCCCAGAGCCAGCAGCACCAACCCCACCCCAGCGCGCGAGGCCGGTGTGAACCGCGTGCCCTTGGCGATCACAATCAGCGTCGCCAGCAAGAGCATCGCGGTGCCGAGGTGGAGGATCACGGTCCAGGGGGGAAGGCGCAGCTTCACGGTGACTGCGCCGAGCAAGACTTGTATCAGGAGCAAGCCAACCGCGACGTAAGGCTTCTTGTCGGGAAGGTCCCGCTCCCCGCTCCCCGCTCCCTTGTTCAGCCACCAGGCATACGCTGCGAGTCCGGCCACCAACACACTCACGGCTGCCGCTGCCAGCCGGTGCCCGTACTCGATCATCGTGGGGACGTCGAGCGGGGGGAGGAGCTTGCCGTTACAGAGCGGCCAGTGCTCGCCGCAGCCCAGGCCCGAGCCGGTGATCCGGACGATGGCGCCGAGGATGATGAGCAAGTAGGTGAACGTGGCCGCGGTCCACGCGAGCCGGGTGAATCGCGTCATGGGGGCCGAAATGTATATTCCGGCCGCGCATGTCCGCCTCTCCCCTTTCCGCTCCGTCGCCCGCCCCCGACCGCTGGGGTGACCGTCTCCCCCGCCAGCTCGGCTTGTGGAGCGCGGTGGCGGTGCTGATCGGGTCGACCATTGGGAGTGGGATCTTTCGGACGCCCGCGATCATCGCCGGGCGCGTCCCCGACCCCCTCCCGATGTTCGGCGTGTGGATCCTCGGAGGCCTGCTCGCGCTATGCGGTGCGCTGACGTATTCGGAGCTCGCCGCGCTCTTTCCCCGCTCGGGGGGCGTCTACGTCTACATCCGCGAGGGATTCGGCCGACTGCCGGCGTTTCTCTTCGGGTGGACTGAGCTGCTGTTGATTCGCGCGTCGGCGCTCGGGGCGATCGCGACGCCGTTCGCGGAGTATCTATTGCGCTCGCTGGGCTTCGATCCCAAGGTCGAGCCGAACGCCACCTACGTCCACTACGTGGCGGCGGGCGCGATCGTCGCGACGGCGGCCCTCAATTACGTGGGTGTGCGCTGGAGCTCCCTGATCCTGAACCTCACGACGGGAGCCAAGTACGGAGCCCTGCTCCTGCTGGTCCTGTTGGCGTTCCTGGTTGGGCAGGGGGATTTCACGCACTTCGGTCAGGTCGCCGGAGCGGTGACCCCGGGGTTATTCGGGCTCTCGCTCGTGTCCGTGCTCTGGGCCTATGACGGCTGGGGCGACCTGTCGTTCGTGGGTGGTGAGGTCAAGGACCCCGAGCGGAACCTGCCGCGCGCGCTGGTCATCGGGACCCTGGCGGTCATCGGTATCTACCTGCTGGTCAACGCGGCGTACCTCTATCTCATCCCGATCGGTCAGATGGCGCAGTCGCCTCTCGTGGCGGCGGACGCGGCGCAGCTGGTCGTGGGACGCGTCGGGGTGGGGCTCATTGCGGTCGTGGTCATGATCGCCACGTTCTCGACGCTGCTGGGGTCGATCCTGACCTCGCCGCGCATCTTCTTTGCAATGGCGGATGACGGGTTGTTGTTCAAGCAGGTGGCCCGGGTGCACCCGCGGTTTCGTACGCCCTCTGTTTCGATCGTGGTCACGGGGCTGCTGGGCGTGGTGTGGGTGCTCCTGCTCAACTTCGAGCAGCTGGCCGATCAGTTCGTGGTGGCGATCTTCCCGTTCTACGCCCTCGCGGCGGCGGCCGTGTTCGTGCTCCGGCGCCGGCAGCCCGACCGGCCGCGTCCCGTGCGGGTGTGGGGCTACCCGGTGGTGCCCCTGCTGTTTGTCGTGGCCACATTTCTCATTCTGGGGAATGCGTTGCGGGAGCATCCCGGCGGCACCGGGCTCGCATTCGGTGGCATTCTCCTCGGCGTGCCCGTTTATCTGGCGGCGTTCGGCTCTCGCGGGAGCGGAGCTGAGAAGCGAGCGAGTCCGTGACGCGGGTGTGACATTTTCTCGGATTGACGACCTTTCCGACCGCAGGCATGTTTACCCCGCCCTAACACGCGTCCCCTCAGATTCTCGGAGATCCTTCGGATGAAACGCTTTGTGTGGTCGATCGGCGCTCTGGCCGCGGTCGCGCTGTTGATGCTCCCCCGAGCGACGGCGGCGCAGGGGGTCACCTCGGCGGCGATCGCCGGGCGGATCACGGATGAGACGAGCGCGCCCCTGGCCGGAGCCGAAGTCAGCGTGGTGAATCCCTCGACGGGCGCACGCGCGACCCGGCGCTCCGGCGACGACGGCCGCTACCTCTTCGAGAACCTGACTCCGGGTGGTCCGTATACCATCGAAGTGCACACGCTCGGTTTCAGACCGGAGAAGACGGAAGGCCTGACGCTCACGCTCAACCAGCGAGCGATCATAGACTTTTCGCTCAAGCGGGCCGCGGTCGAGCTCGCGACCGTGACCGTCGAAACGGAAGCCAATCCGCTCATCTCGACGTCGCGCACGGGCCCCTCGACGCTGCTCTCGGCGCAGGCTTTGTCGCGTCTGCCCAACATCACGAGAAATTTCACGGACCTCGTCCAAACGTCCCCGCTCGCGGGCACCGCGCAATCCAGCTCGTCGGTCGGCGGTCAGAACAACCGCTTCAATAACATCCAGATCGACGGCGGCGTGAACAACGATGTCTTCGGACTCGCGTCGAGCGGAACACCG
>DASQIB010000156.1:0-39504 GCA_035631795.1 Gemmatimonadales bacterium
CACGGCGTTCACCCGCGGCACGTCGGCGGGCACGCGGTCGTTCGCGTACAAGAAGCGCTACGCCGAGACCGTCCCGTGGAATGCGTTCGTGTACGCAACCTGGGAGCTGCTGCTCGACGCTGCGCGCCGGCAGCCGGATACGATGCGCGCCCGCATCGGCCAGTATTTCTTCGAAGGCTGGGACGAGGGCCACGTAGGTTACGCGGACATCGAGCGCAACCCCGACGGCTCCTACGCGATCAGCAGCACCGGGCTTGCGGGCACGGGCACCGCGCGCCTGGATGCGCACGGCCGACTGGCCTCCTACTCGGGGCAGGGAACGACGTACAAGCAGGAAGTCCGGCGCGTGACCGACGTCCCGGATATCGATGCCATCGCGGCGCGATTCGCGGCCGATGAGAAACGCACGGGCCTGGCAACGTCCCTCAGCCCGCGCGACACCGTCCGAGCCACGGTGGGGGCCGCCGACGTGAGGGTCGACTATAGCCGCCCATCGAGGCGCGGGAGAACGCTGGTAGGCGACTTGATCCCCTACGACCAGGCCTGGCGCACCGGCGCCGACGCCGCGACGCAGCTGACCACCTCCGCGCCGATCGAGCTCGCCGGCGTTTCGCTACATCCGGGGACGTACACGCTGTGGACCCTCCCGACCCCGGGCGGCGTCTCGCTCATCATCAACGGCCAGTCTGGCCAGTGGGGCACGGAGTACAACGCCGACCGCGACGTCGCGCGCCGGCCCATGATGGTGGATTCCTTGCCAGGGAACGTCGAGCGGTTCACCATTCGGCTCGAACCGACTGGACGGCTCGTGATGGAGTGGGGCACCTTCCGGTGGAGCGCGCCCATCCGGGCGGTGAGGCGGGCTTCATAGGCGCGGAGGGCCTGCGATTGCAGGCGCGCTGACCCGCCGCCTGGCGCTGCCTAACAAGCGCCTGAAGCTGGCGGGCGCTCACAAGTAGGAAGGAATTGCGTTTCCTCGGTGGCGAGCCTTTTTTGTCTGCGGTTCCGTCTCCTTGCGCCGGCAAGCGTTGCGCCCGCAGCTTAAGCGCGATTCGTTAGGCGGCGACAAGTGTCAAACGTGATGCGAACCATCGGTCCGAATCTCTGCGCGGTGCTCCTCGCATGCGGGACCCATGACGTCAAGTCAGTCGCTAAGCAGCTCGCCCGGAACGACAGCATCCCAGAGCTTTCGACTGACTCTGCGCGTCCCAAGGTCCAAGTCAGGATCCCGCACATCGAAGCCCACCTTATCTACGATGACGGGCGTCTCTCGGACGATGTGATTGGTCCGGAGCCAGCCCCCTTGTGGAACACGATCATCGGCGAAGGCGCTGCCATGGACCGCCAGACAGGCGTTCACCACCCATCGGAAGCCATACTTGTGCGCGTTGTGGTCACTGGACCTCCGAATGGAACGCTCCCTGGCGCCAAGGTGAAGCTCGTGGTGGTCGGCCTCGGACCGTCTGATTCGGTCATTAACGTCGCCTTGCCGCGGCTCGACTCGACCGGATCGCCGTCGGGTTCGACAGTTAAAGTAAACATGCATGGTATGGGGCATGGCCCGTCCACAATCGTGATGGAGGCGACGTTGACGCCGTTCGATTCAACGGGGAGGGCGTGGGTACCCTTCCGCCTCGACGGCACCGGTTGCGAGCGGATTCAGTTAATGGCCCAGCTTCTTACGGATCGCCCGCTCGATAGCCTGCACGCCGAGTTACCCTTTGAGTGCGGGGAGTAGCAACACGCCGGAGTCGCCGCCTACCATGCGCTTGAAGCTGTCGGGCGCCCTTGTGGGAAGACTTTCGTTGCCTCGCTGGCCAGCTTTTTTATCTGCTGCTACGCCACCTTGCGCCAGCGAACCTTTCGCCTGCAGCTTGAGCGCGATTCGTTAGGCGGCACGCACGGAGACGCATGACCACGGTCCCGATAATGCCCGCGGAGTCGAGCCCGAGATCCACGTTCGTAACGGTCGTGGCATGGATCGCTCTTGCCTGGAGCGCATTGGCGACACTCGGCGCGCTGGGGAGCCTCCTCTTCCTCGCGGTCACACCGACGGCCACGGTCAATGCTGTTGTCAATCGCGTCACCCAAGACAGCTCATTCCAACTGCTCCCCGCGCCGTACCAACTCATGGCACACCACGTCTATTTGGTCGCCCTTGTCAAGGGCGTATGGTGGGCCGCAGTTCTAGTCGCGTCCATCGGAGTCCTTCGCAGGAAGGAGTGGGCACGTCGGGCATTTGTCGCCGTCCTCGGGATCGAAATCGTCTTAGTCATCTTCGGAACCGTCCTAGGCCAATCAATTGGGATGAAGCTGGCCACCCAACTCGCAGCACGGTCGCGAAGCGGCCAGGTGCCGCCGGGCATGGGCTCCGGTCTCGCCCTCGGGGGCCTTTTGGGAGTCGCGATCGTCGCCATCCTTGTGTGGCTGCTCCTCAGGTTCCGCTCGGATCGCGTGCGCACTGAGTTTGAGAGCATGAGGCGGGCCGCCTAACGTGCGCTTGAAGCTGTCGGGCGCTCCCAAGTATGGAAGAATTGCTTGCCTCGCCGGCCAGCCTTTTTTTTGCGGTTCCACCGCCTTGCGCTGGCGGGCGTCGCCCGCAGCTTAACCGCGATTCGTTAGGCGGCGCGCTCCCCTTCCACAAGCATCCATCCGTTACCGATTGCTTTTGCGGTGAGTGTGCGGGGTGCAGAGCGCCGACACGCGCGAGCAACCATCAGGTCACCACGCCCCACCACCCCAAAGGCGCTACGTGTCGGGCGCGCCGCGCGCTTCTTGACGAACCGGGGTTGCCCAGAAGTAGCTTCCGGAAGCGAGCTGGTCCCGCCCTCCGTAATGCACGCGGCGCGCTCGAGCGTCGGGGCAGGGCGCGCCGTCTAACACGCGCTTGGAGCTGGCGGCGCCCGCCTGTTAGGGTAGAATTGCGTTTGTGAACAGCGACTCTAGGCGCCGCAGCTCAAGCGCGAGCCGTTAGGCGGCGACCGATTCCGATGAACACACGCGCTTCATTTGGCCTGGTGTGCAGCCTCGTCGTCGGATGCTCCCGAGGCGAGGTCAGGCAGATACCTATCCAGTCGCGCGACTCCAGCGAGGTAGCGACGCTCGCGGCCAGTACGACCGACACAGCGTCACTCCATTGTGCGGGAGGATCCGGCACGCTCCGGATCTCCGAAGATTCCATCGGTCCTTTCGATCTCAGCTTGAAGCTCAAAGACCTGGAAGCTCTATGTCCCGCCGCACGCCATGCGGTGTCATACGGGCAAGAAAGCGCAAGCCCAGCACTGCTTCTCCCGTTTGCCGGTCTGACAGTCCTGGCCGTTCAGTGGGAAGACTCGCTCTTTCTGGACAAGCCTGCGGACGCCTGGCGGGTCACGGGCGCAAACGCCTCGCTCTTTGGCCAAGTGCTCTTGAACGCTCCTTGGGTCAAGTTCCGAGACGCGTTCGGACCCGGGATCGTCAGTGCCGGGAATGCTTCGACTGATGAACACGAAGTACACGTGATGTTCTGCGCTCATCCACGAATGCATCTCGATGTGGACGCTTCGCCAGACAGCGTCGCTGTGGATGACAGCCTAAGTCAATGGAATCACAATCTCTCGCGGATACCTGGTGTCGCGAGAGTCAGGGCTCTCTGGATCCTCCCGCGTCCCGATCCTACATGGTATTGCTGACGGAATGTGCTGCCTGGTGTAGTCGGAAGCCGCCTAACATGCGCTTGAAGCCGTCGTCCGTTGCCTCGCCCGGCGCGCCTCCAGGCGTGTGGCCGGTTCCTTGCGCCAACGGACACGCCGTCCGCAGGTGAAGCGCGATTCGTTTAGGCGGCTGACGTGTTGGAGGCGACGCTCCTCGTCGTCTTGGGCTGGTTGCTTGACTTCCTGGCGGGGCCAATCGGGGAACGAATTGCGACGCCGATACTCGGGCGACGACCGAAGGCATGCTTGCCTTGACCCGACTGCGAACGTTCTAACAGCGTGTCAGATACCAACCCCGAGTCCGATTGACAGCACTTGGTGCCTCCATTCTCTAACGAAGAGACCTCTCCTCGCCCACGGAGGGCCGCTGTCCGGGAACTCGACGTCGCCAATCAAGCCGTAGTCGTAACTCGCTCGGGGTGTGAGCTTCAGTCTGCGAACCCGAGCGTCATAGCCCAGGCCTGTTACAAGCCCCAATCCGTTGCCTTCGGCTTGGGAGCGGCCTTCTAGCACGAAGACTCGGGACCAGCCCGCTCCCCCCTCCAGGTAGAAGTGTCTCGGTTGGAACGGGTAGTAGTGCACCAGCGTGGCGAGAGTTTTGACCAGTCTGGCCGTTGTGTCGGGGGGAAGATACCACCACTCATCCAGTCCAATTCCAACGCCCAAACGCCGAGTCACTTTCGCGCCCACTTGCGCCAACAATGTTGGGCCGCCGTAGTGCCAACCGCTCGTGCAACCGTTGCAGGAGATGCTAGCCGTACCGGTGCCAAGACCGAGGATAATCCAACCGCTGTCCGCTATGCCCTGGCCCTCCGCAGGAACTGGAATGCCACGTCCGATAAGCACAACGCTCGCGGTAACGAGGAGGTGGCGCGCACGTCTGTGCATGAGCAGTCTCCTTCATGACCATGAGAGCCGTCCCAACCGGAGACGAACGGTCGAGACTGATGACCCCGGTCTTAGGTTAGACCCCGGCGCTCAGCTCGGAGTCACCTGGGGCTATTTCAGCGGCGGCCCCGCGCCTAATTCCGCCACAGTGAAGGGCGGACCCTGCTTCCATGTTTGCTTGGGCATATGATCGCAGGAGGCACTCGCGATCAATATTGTTAACGTGTGTCAGCCGCCTAACACGCGCCTGAAGGTGACGGCGCCCGTCGTCTGAGGTAGAATTGCACTTGTGAATACTTCAGCTGGGCGCCGCAGCTTAGGCGCAATCCGTTAGGCGGCCCCAGGAGGTGCATAATGAACCTTCGTAGTCCATGCGCGCTCAGTCTTTGTCTTACGCTGGCGTGCGCTTCCACAATGGGAAACCGTCGCCCACCTGTCGATCTCGTCATCACACATGCCTCGGTGCTCGACGTGCGCACGGGCGAAGTTCTTCCAAATCGGACGATCCTCATAGACCACGGTCTGATCGAGGTCGTTACGCCTGGAGGCCAACCTCTACATCGCAGGGCCCATCGGTTGCTTGACGCGCATGGGCGGCTCGTCACTCCGGGGCTTGTCGACGTCCACTCGCACTCCTTCTTGTATCTCCGTGATGATGCCCAGCTGGTCATGACTCCCGATTCGATCAACGCGTATCGGCGCGTACTCGCGAGCGAGTATCTCCCCTACGGCGTCACCGTCGTTCGTGACGTCGGGAGCTCCGAGCGCGTCCTGCCCATGCTCCTCGCATGGACCAACCCATCGCCCGATGCGCCGGACTTCTATCCCTCGGGCGCCCACCTGATTTCGCCCGATCCGAACTGGACCCCTCGTTCTTGGCAGGTCGTTGTCGCGGACTCGTCGGCTGCTGCGGCCAAGGTCCGGGAGTACTACGGGCTCGGCATTCGAAACATCAAGCTGTATTGGGGGCTGCGGGTACCTGAGTTCAAGGGCGCGCTATATCAGGCACAAGCGCTGGGTATGAACGTGACCGGCCACGTGGACCAGGGTGTCATGACTATCGGTCAGGCCCTGGACCTCGGCCTCCGCAACGTAGAGCACATTCACACCTTCGCCTGGTCGGTCCTGACTGCCTCCGACTTTGGCCCCTTCAAGGATCAACTCCTGCGCGAGCTCGGCGTCACCTTCGACCACCTCCCGCCGACTGCCTCGTACTTCATGGCGCCGGAGCTCTGGGCGTATCTGGGTCCGCAAAATCCGCGCGTGCTTGCTCTTGTCGCCAAGTTCAAGGCTGATGACGCGAGTCTGACCCCCACACTACATGTCTTCGCTCAACGGCTGGGGCTAACGTATTTCGAGTCCGCTCCGCGCGACTCCACGGAAGACACTTCGGTCTGGACGACTCACCAGAGGGAGCAGGTCGTCGCCGGCTATCGTGTCATGGCGTCCTACGTCAAGCGCATGTACGATGATGGCATTCGCTTGAACCTGGGCACTGACGCTCGCGATCCGGGCAAGGCTGCCTTGTCCGAGATGTTACTTCTTTACGAGGCCGGCGTTCCCATGACCGGGGTGTTCAAGATCGCCACCCTCGACAGCGCTCAGGACATTGGACACGGTGCCGAGTACGGTGCGATCGAGGTCGGTCGGCACGCAGATCTCATCATCTTCGCGAACAATCCCCTCGAGGACCCGCAGGCCCTCCTCGGCGCAAAGACAGTCATCAAGGACGGCATTGTCTGTTGTCTGAGCGATTGATCTGTGCCGCTCGGTGCCAAAGGGGCCGCCTCACATGCGCTTGAAGCTGACGGGCGCTCACAAGGAGGGAAGAATTGCGTTGCCCCGGCCAGCCTTTTTGTCTGCCGCTCGACCACCTTGCGCCTGCGGCCGTTGCGCCCGCAGCTTGAACGCGATCCGTTAGACAGCACACTTAGCGACAATGAACCGCAACGAACGCGGCCTCCTCCTTGTTCACGGTGCGGCGGTGTTGCTCGCCGGGCTGCTACTAGGGCTAGCGGCCGTCGTTGAAGAACTCGCCGGCACTCAGCCACAGCGCTGGCGCGCCGGGCACGCGGCCCTGCTGCTCGCCGGCGTGTGGCTCCTCGCCATCGCCGCGGTGCTCCCGATTCTGGTCTTGTCTCAACGGCAGAAGACAGCGCTCTGTTGGTCCCTGCTGGTGACCGTGTACGCGTTTACAATCGCGATCGTTGTCCAAGCCAGTACTGGCGTTCGCGCATTAGCCCCCAGTTCCTCTGTGGGGAGCTGGATTGCCTATCTCGCGAACATCGTCACCGTTGGAGCGGGTCTGTTCGCGGGCCTGTTGACCCTTATGGGTGCTCTCGGGGCGCTGAAAAGTGATCAGTAGCGCTGTGCGCGTGCTGCCTCACAGGCGCTCGAAGCTGGCGGGCGCTGATCGTCTTAGGGGTTGTTTGTGCCCTGGCGGGCGTGACGTGTCGGTCACTTCTCTTGCGCCAACGGGCGGCGCGCCCGCAGCTTAACCGCGATCCGTTCGGCTGCAGCACTCGACTCTCTGTATCAGTGGAGTTGCGATGGACATCATGTGGCAGTTTGTTGCGCTCCTAGCAACTGTGGGAATCGCCGCGTTCACGGTCATTAAAGTTGCTCGCCTCTTCACCACTCGACGAGAGTTGCCGCCAGATGTCACGGCGCGGCTTGAGGAGCTGGAACGGGATGTTCACGGGCTCCGACAGGAATTAGCGGAAACACAGGAACGACTGGATTTCGCAGAGCGTTTGCTCAGCACAGTGCGGGAAGAGCGGCGGATTGGGAGCTGACGCGCAACGTCCCGAACACCCATTCGGTGATGGTGTGCGCGGAAGGGGGTTCTGGGACCCACGGTGGCATCGGCGTCTTCGTTCGCCCCGAGGACGTGGTCGCGGCGCGTGAGGTCCGCTTGGAAGACGCACCAGATGAGCGCGCCGTCTAACCTGCGCTTGAAGCTGGTGGACGCTCACAAGTAGGGAGGAATTGCGTTGCCTCGCCAACCAGCCTCTTTTTCTGCTACTACTGCGTGAAGGCCTCCGTATTCGTCGGCACGAGCCTCGATGGCTTCATCGCACGTCAGAACGGTGCGCTCGATTTCCTGGAGGCGGGCGGCGGCGAACCCCACGGCTACGAAGAATTCCTTGCCAGTGTGGATGCGCTGGTTATCGGGCGGTACACGTTTGAGACGGTGCTGGGCTTTGGCGGCTGGGCCTATGGAACGAAGCCCGTGTTCGTCCTGAGTTCCCGGCCTCTACCGCCGGCTCCGGCTGGAGCGGTGGTTGAGCGCATGGCGGGTGAACCCGCCGCGATCGTCGCCCAGCTCGAGGCGCGCGGCATTGGCCATGTGTACGTCGACGGGGGCGTCACCATTCAGCGGTTCCTGCGGGCGGGGCTGATTCAGCGACTGATTATCAGTCGCGTGCCGGTGCTTATTGGCAGCGGGATCCCGCTGTTTGGTTCGTTGCCACGCGACATTTCGCTTCGGCACATCGCGACGCGCCAGTACAAGGGTGGTCTCGTCCAGAGTGAGTATGAAGTTACCGCCTGACATGCGCTTGAAGCTGACGGGCCTGGCGGCTGGCATCGGACTTCTCGGCTGCGGCCGTGCCATCCGGGAGCCCACGGCGAGCGAACACCATGTCTCGCTCGCCGCCCTCGCGAGTAGCGCTGAAGTGATCTACGACAACGATCGCATCGAGTACACTTTGGACCGGGACACCTTCTTTCGGTTCCTGGAGGAGCAACGCCCGAATCGTGCAGACTTTCGCCCTCCTGAGCTCAGGAAGATGAGCATGGAGAAGGCACGAGCTCTTGATGAATTGGAGGGGGATGTCACACAAGAGATCGCAGCGACCGGCCACTATCGACTCGACCGTGGGCTGCGAAGCCCAACGACGAGTGACCGAGAGCCGCACATCCTGGCGAACTTACTGGAGCGCGGTCTTGGAACGCTCCTCGACCGGCGCACGAACCGACTGGTTACGCAGATTACGGTCCGACACATCGGCGAGCATTGTGGCCCGCGGTGTGAGCACGGTCGAGAGTTTCTACTCCCCGATGGGACGGTCTTCCTCTCAGTGGTCGATTGGTGGTCCTGAACGCGCCGCGTTGCCTCGCCGCCCAGCCGCCCCTTCCGTTCCGCCGCCTTGCGCGGGCAGGCACGTCGCCCGCAGCTTAAGCGCGATCCGGTAGGCCGCGCGCGAGGTCAAGAATGCGATGAAGAACGCAACCATTGTGGCCACCGCTGCGCTGCTTGGCCTGATGTCGGTACGACCACTTCCCGATATCAGCCTCTCACTGATCGAATACCGGGTACTCGGACAGATCGGTCAGGTGCGAGTGACGACAGGGTTCGTTCACGATCCTGCAACGCAGCGATTCGATGTTGGCTCGTCTCGCGTCCTTCGATCAGCAGGGACTCATTCTCGTAGCGGGCGACTCGGTCCGTGAATTCAGACGACGTGAAACGATCGGCTCCCACTCCGTTGAAACCACCATACACGTATATCCGGCCGTTGGACACGGCTACCGCGGCGGACTCGCAACGGCCGACATCACCGTGACGGTTGACGGAAAGAAGACGATCGACTGTCCGTATGACCGCGGTCCCGTCGAGTTGGCCGATATCGTAATCTCGCCTGTGGACGGAACGATCTCAGTCTCAGGATCCTACGACGACAAGCGGATTCAGCGCTTCGTGTTTCTGAATTGCGGACCAACCACGTTCCAGCACTGGAGACGTCATGAGGCGAGTCACTGGTATCGGTGGGATCTTCTTCAAGTCCAAAGACCCAAAGGCCTTGGGTGCCTGGTACAAGACCCACCTCGGAATCGATGTCCAGGCATGGGGCGGCGCTGCCTTCGACTGGAATGGTCCGGACAATCCAAACGGGGTTGGAACGACGGCCTGGAGTCTGTTTCCAGCCGACACGAAGCACTTCGCTCCGAGCCCGGCCCCCTTCATGGTGAACTACCGCGTCGCCGACCTGCATGCGCTGCTCGCCGCGCTTCGATCGGAAGGCGTGCATGTCGAGGAGAAAGTCGACGAATCTGAGTACGGGAAGTTCGGCTGGGTGATTGACCCAGAGGGCAATAAAGTCGAGCTGTGGCAACCCCTCGATGGGCAGTGACTCCGCGCCGCCCCAACCGCCGCGGGTGGGCCGGTCTCTTGCGCCGGTGCGCATGCCGCCCGCAGCTTAAAGCGCGATTCGTTAGGCCGCGACCGGCCCCCATGACCGAAGCCGAAGCGATCTTGATCGTTCGCCGCCACTTTGAGAGTCTCCATGCGGTTCGACGCTAGCGCTGAGCACGGAAGGTATGCTGCTGCCGCAGCGACAGGCCCTGCTGGCGTGGGTAAAGGCGGAGACGCAACGACGCGGTCTGACACCATCAGCATTACTCGACGGGATGCGTGACCAACTTCGCGCGCAGATCTTGAGCGAGGTGCCCCCTGACGTGCAAGGAGGTTAACGCCTCGCTCCTCGGCCGAGGGCCGGGAAGAGTTCGTGCCCTAGGCCGCAAGGGGCAACGAGCGACGTGCGGTCGGCCGGCCGCCTACCCGCGCCTTCCAAAGGGGGCTTACGTGCGCTGTCGTCTGCACCTGCTACTCGCCACCGTACTGGTGGCCAGCGGCCGTTCCCTGCCTGCTCAAGCACCCGTTGTCGGTGCGAGCGATCCGGACGCCCTGTTCCACAGCAGTGACCCAAGACTCAATGCGAACAAACAGGTCGCCTACCACATCGTCAAAGATCTGCTCGAGGCGGGGCACTGGGAGTTGGCGGACAAGTATTTGACGGAGCGCTACGTCCAGCACAACCCCAACGCTGCGTCGGGACGCGAAGGTGTGGTGAAATTCTTCACAGAAGTCAGGAAGGTGAAACCCACGCCGATCCCGGATAAGATGAGAACCAAGGTCGTATCGGTGGTGGCCGACGGCGATCTCGTGGTGGTCGCCTACGTCCAGGACGTGAAGGACGCCAAGGATCCTTCGAAGAGCTACACCACGACATGGTTCGACATGTGGCGATTCAAGGATGGCAAGGCGGACGAACATTGGGATCCGGCGACGCGGCTGGCCACATGATCGGCGTCGAAACGGCGGGCGGCGGGAGCGATACGTTGATCTACGTGCGGCAATGAGTCCCTGAGCGAAGCTCGCCGCCTAACCTGGGCTTGAAGCCGTCCCGCGCCGGCGTTCGCCGGGCGGCAGGAAGGCCGCCTTGCGTACGAGGGCACGTCGTACGCAGCTTAAGCGCGATTCGTTAGGCGGTGGGGGAAGGTGTCATGATGTCGCTGCTCTCCGCACTCCTCATTGTATTCGAAGCCAATACGCCAGCCCACGCTGGTGGGGCCGACTCGTGTTTCCACTATGCACCTGCGGTGGTTGTACTCACGGGGCGGTTGATGCAGCGGACCCTCCCTGGGCCCCCCCACTACGACAGCTTCCGTCGAGGGGACCGACCGGAGCTCGTCGACTTCCTGGTGCTCGATACGCCACTGTGCACAGTCGCGGATTACAAGGGCAGTGCCAACACTGACTCGTTCGCGGGTCAGGATACAGTGCAGGTGCGCAAACGCGATTCGGCGTGGCGCGACGTTCGGCGGCTCACCGGACAACACGTGACGATCACCGGCACGTTAGCCGAGTGGGCTCTCGGAGCGGACCGGACACCCGTGGTTCTTGATCCGACCGCCGTTCGCGTGGCCCCATCGGGATCGAAGCCCTGAGAATGCGGCGACTCTTGCCCCCGAGGACGCACCCATGATCGAGCTGCGCGACAAGGCGACCGATGAATACCTCGGTACCATTGAAGACGATGAACTGCAGTTCCTGATCGACGACCTCGAGGAAAAGTCGCTCGCAGACCGCGACTACTACATCGACGCAGATACGATTCAGATGCTCGAAGACGATGGCGCGCCCCCCTCACTCCTCACGCTGCTCCGGCAATCCCTCGGCTCCCGGGATGGCGTCGAGGTGCGGTGGCGCCGAATGTGAAGTCGAGTGAGCAGCTGCGACACATCGCCTTGGTCGTCCGCGATTACGACGAGGCTTTAACGTTCTTCTCCAGCAAGCGGCGCCCATGATGCCCGGACACCTCTCGCCTGATCGCTTCGCCGCTGGCGGTTGCCACGCGCCTGGATAGCGTGGTTCCCCGTGGCGTGTCACGCGCCGAGGGGTCAGTGGTCAGTCTCTACGATCCGGTATCGTGGGGCGGCTCAGGGCCGCAGACATTCTCACTGAAGAAGATGGGCGGTCCCCGGTTGAACGCGTCGAGACGGCGGCGCGCGCGAGCTCCATCCAAGACGAGGCAATGGAGAGCACGAAGGAGCAATGGCCCGTGGGGCCGAGGGGCGCGCCCCAATTCTTCGCCTCGACCCGGTTGACCTCACCGAGCTCTCTGATGGCGCGGCGGGCAGCGACGAGCGCTGAGGCGATTCCACCACGAGGTGACCTATGCAACGTCTGTCCGTCGCACGTACGGTGGCAATGAGCGTCGTCGCTCTGGCGCTCGGGTGGTGGATCAGTGCGCGCCCCCGGCCGACCGTTCGCAGTCTCTGCTGCTTGATTGCCGCTTGACCTCCCGCTTCCAGACTCCGCGTAGGGCCGTCTCGCTGGACGCATCGACCCGACCTCGAACGGAGCTTGACCATGCGCGCGTACCTCTTGCTCGCCGCGTTCCTCCCAGGTGTGACCCTCGGCTGCTCGGGAGGACCCGGTTCGTACTATGCGGACGCTCTGGTCCCTGCGCCCGTCCGAGCGACGGACTCGCTGCGGGATCTCGTTTTCACGCGAGTGCGCGGCTTGGGTCTTAGGGTCTACGAGGCGCACGAGGCGGTCGCTCGCCTGGCAGAACTCAATGTCGACGTGTACACGACGACCGACTTCCTCTACGCAGAGCGACAAAGTGGTTGCGGACTGAACTGCAAGAAGGTCGACGCTCTGCTCGTCTCCTTCACGCCGGACGCGACCACCTCCGGTCAACGGCTCAAAGTCACGGCCCTGACCTGCAAGAGGGGTTGGGTAGCCCCATGGCGTCTCGTACATCCGTCCGACGACATTCGCCGAGCCGCCGATTCGCTCGCGAGCACCTTTCGGAGCTGATGGTCTTGCGCCGGCGCGCACTCTGCCCGCAGCTTACGCGCGATTCGTTCGGCGGCTCCGCTCGTCATGCTTCTTCGCACGCACGCATCGCTGAAGACGGCAGTCGCCGTTTCTCTCTCCGCCACGGGCTTCGCCGTCGCGTATGCGGTCCTCGGGACGGAGCCGCGACCGCTGACCGCGCTGTACATCCGGGTGGGACCGGTGCTCGCCCTCCTGTCGTGGACGGTTGCCGACCTGCGGGGGACCGATCTCGAGACGATCCTTGATTGGGGTCTCTTCCAGTGCCTGGTGTGGCCTGTCCTCATGCCGTGGTATCTCAAGCGTCGGTACGGGCGGGGGGCCTGGGCGCTGATTGCGATGTTTCTCGCGTTGCTCCTGGCGCCGCGTCTGGCGGAGGCGATTCGGGCCAGACCTTAGGAAGGAGTCGGATGGCACTGCCTGACCTGCGCTCGTCCCCACCCATCACGGTGCGAGTCGGGATCTGGTTGATCGGACTCACTCTTCTGACCGATGTCATAGCCTCCCTGTTGCCCCGAGCGGACATGACGGGTGGCATCGGGCAGGCGGCGACCACCTTCCTCATCTTTGGGTGCCTCCTCTACGCGATCGGTCGTCGCCGCAACTGGGCCCGACTCCTGTTCACGTTCCTGTACGTCGTTGGAGTCTTCTTCTGGCTGACGATGATGGGTCGATTCCGGTCGGCGGGGACGATCGCGGTGGTCTTCACCATCGGTCTGATGATCGTCCAAGGAGCGGGGCTCGCGTGCTTGTTCCTGCCGTCGGCTTCCGCGTGGTACCACCCGTCGGCGCGCAGCAGGCTCACCGGTGCTTGAAGCCGTCGGGCCTGGGGCCCGGCCGTCTTGCGCCGGCGGGCATGCTGGCCGCAGCGTACGCGCGATTCGTCAGCCCGCCGCGTGAGAGGAGACTCACCTATTCCTTCGGATACTCCGGCCCAAATTGCCCTCCTGGTCGTCGCCGCAGCGGTACCGTTCAGTCCTCCTCGACGTTACCGTCTCGACGCGAATCCGGAACTACTGTCACCCGAGGAGGCAGCGGCGCGCTTGGACGCACTCCCGAAGCCCCTCAGCATCCGCGTGCCTGCCGACGCAGACGGCCTTCGCATCACGACCCGCCGCATCGAGCACCGGGACGAACTTCGGCGGCTCGCGACGCGGGGTACCGTCAGCAAGTTCATCCAAAAGCGCTACCTTCCTCCGTTCGGCCACCTCGAGGTGATTTGCGAGGGAGCAGGGGAGACCATCCGCGCCACCGTCGAAGAAGTCGAACAGTTCGAGCGTGACTACCTGTTGGAGTTCTCCTACGGGATGGGGCGCGACTTCACGGATAAGGACGGCGCCGTTGCACTCATTGAGTTCTTCGCGCCGCCCCGGGGAAGCCTCGAGCAGCGGCCGCCCGCAGCGTAAGCGCGATTCGTTAGGCGGCTTCGGCGTTGTCAGGCGTGGTTGCCTTCTTCGCCTTCTGGGGGACCTGTGTCGGTGAATGCTGACCACCCACGACGGATGCGCCTAACATGCGCTTGATCAGCACGCTTGACCTCTCCGTGATTGCCGTGATTCAGTCGTTTCTGGTCAGCCCCGGCGCCGGACAATCATGCGTGCCGTTCGAGCCGAAGGTGGTGACGCTCAGCGGGACTCTCACCGTGCGCGCTTTCCCCGGCCGGCCGAACTACGAGGACACGTTGCGGGGCGATGAGCCGGAACACGTTTGGATTCTGCGGCTCGACCGCGCGGTCTGCGTCGAGCCGGATTCGTCTTCACGGCCTCTCAATGATCCGCAAGACAACGTTCGCGACATCCAGCTCGCAGTCGTCGGCGACTCGCTGGTGCCGAGGGTTCGGAGCCTCGTGGGCCATCGGATTACCGTACATGGGCAGCTCTTTAGTGCGGAGACCGGGCACCACCACACGACTGTCCTGCTGCTGCTTCGCGACCTGGGCGCGACCTAACGTGCGCGTGAAGCTGGCGGTTTGGGCGTTGCGCCCGCAGCTTAGGCGCGATCCGTTAGGTGACATCACCATGCCAACCAAGACTCTGATGCACCTCCGAGCCTGCAGCATCGTGCTCGGCTGGCTCGCCTGGGCAGCGCCCTCCGCCGCCGCTCAGAACCGTGCCGCGGGCGACTCCGACCTCACGCGAACGACCGGTCACTGGACCGCTTCGGGCGTCACGTTCCAGTCCGGCGCGGCCGCGCACCGGTTCGCGGTAGAGCTGAAGCGCGTGGGCGACCAGCTCCGGGCGACGCTTCCGGCAGAACTGAAGCTCGCGGAGGCGCGAGAACAGGGTGCCAGGATCTTCGCGGTGCGCCCGAATTGGAGCATGCCCGCGCCTGAGTGGGTGGCGGCCGATCCGGACTTCTGGCGCGTCGCGCCCGCGCCGAGACGCAGCGGATCTCAATGAAGGCCGCACTTATCGACCGGTACGGGAGCAACGACGTCGTGAGACTGGCGGACATTGCCGTTCCCACACCGGGCGCCAGGGATTTGTTAGTGCAGGTGCGCGCCGCCAGTGTGAATCCGCTGGATACCAAGGTGCGGGACGGAAAGCTCAAGACGTTGCTGAAATACCGGTTCCCGCTGGTGTTGGGCAATGACCTCTCGGGTGTGGTTTCGGAAGTGGGTGAACAGGTGACACGCTTCAAGAGAGGTGATGCGGTGTACGCGCGCCTAGACAAGGACCGCATTGGAGCGTTTGCGGAATTTGCGGTGGTCCGCGAAGGCGCCGCCGCCCTGAAACCCACCAACGTGACGTTTGAAGCGGCCGCCTCCCTTCCGTTGGTTGCGCTGACGTCGTGGCAGGCCTTGGTGGAGATTGGAAAGCTGGGCGCCAACCAGCGGGTGTTGATTCACGCGGGTAGCGGTGGGGTCGGAAGCGTGGCCATCCAGTTGGCCCGTCACTTGGGCGCAACCGTCTTCACGACCGTGGGGCACCGCAATGTCGAACTGGTGAAGCGTCTGGGCGCGGACAGGGCGATCGATTATCGCAGCACGCGTTTCGAAGACGTGGCCAAAGATTGTGACGTGGTGCTGGACAGCGCGGGCGGTGCCACGCTTGTGAGGTGTTTTGAGTGCGTGAAACCGGGCGGCGTGGTGGTGAGCATCGGCAGTACCCCGTCAGCAGCGTTTGCGCGGAGCTGGGGGCTCAATCCGATCATCGTTCTGGCGATCAGCGTGATGTCCCGAAAGGCGACGGCCGCCGCGCGGGCCCACAACGCCCGCTTCGAGTACCTCTTCATGCGAGCCGACGGAGAACAGCTGAGAGAGATCACCCGGTTGGCGGAAAGCGGCGCCATCAAACCACTCGTGGATAAGACCTTTCCGCTCGAGCAGGTGCGTGACGCACTCGCGTATTCCGAGTCCGGGCGGGCGACGGGAAAAGTGGTCATCAAGGTGGCGTGAGCGGTGATTGACGACGGCAGACCACATGAAGCTCGCTCGGTGGTTCGTTCTTGGTTTATGCATGACAACTGCGTGTGTCGTCCACTTCACTCCACAGCGGGCGCGGATAGAGACCAATGAAGAAGAGCGCGAATGCGCGGTTCGCCATCAAGTCGTGGGACGAAACGGCGTACAGCGAAGGTCAGGACCTTCCCAGGCTTACTCGGACCAAGGTCACGAAGACGTTCACCGGTGATATCGAGGGGGAAGGGCAGGTCGAGTACCTCATGATGTATCGGAGCGACGGCTCGGCTACATTCGTTGGCCTGGAGCGGTTCGTTGGACGAATCGGCGGCAGGCGCGGGACCTTTGTGCTCGAACGCAGCGGGGTGTTCGAGAACGGCCAGGCGAAGGAGTCCTATTCGGTCGTCCCGGGTTCCGCAACGGGAGAGCTCCAGGGCCTGCGGGGAGATGGCCGTTCTGCCGTAGGCCACGGTACGGAGCACCCGTTCTCGTTGAACTATGAGCTGGCCTAATCGGCCAGAATCCACGCAAGGAGGGCGCAATGAGGGCACGGGACGTACTGATCGTGGGGATGACGCTCGCGTTGTTGCCGGCAGCGGTGTTGGCGCAGGCATCGGGAGCGGCGAAGGCCAAGCGCGCTTCGCAAGCAGCGGCAAGCCGACTCGCCATCATGCCGGCCAGCGACGTGAAATGGACCGATCTCGACCCCGGTGCCCCGGGAGTCAAAGTTGCGGATCTGTGGGGCCACCATGCGAGCGGCGCGTTTGGGGCGCTTTTCAAGTTGCCCGCCGGATTCGCAGCGCCCCTCCACACGCACACCTACGACATGAAGATCGTGATTCTGTCGGGGACCTACATTCAAGCCCCGGAAGGAAAGCCCGAATTCCGGCTGGGACCCGGGTCTTACTTCCTGCAGCCGGGTGGCGACTACCGTCACACCACGAGTTGCGATCAGGCCTCGGACTGTGTGTTCTTTGTCGAAAGCAAAGGAAAGTTCGATCTCAAGCCTGTCGAGGCGGGGAAGGCGCCACCTCAGCCATAGATCTCTTTCCACCCTGAGCCAGGTACACGCATGGATCCGGGCGTCATCGGCGCACTCATACCCATCGTAGCGATCGTCGCCGTAGCGGAGCGTTTGCTCGCGAAAGCGCGCGACGAGGGAGCTCCTTCTATATGAGGGAGCTCCTTCTATATGAGGAATGCGGCCCCGATGAGGAACGCTGCCCCGGCGCGGCGATGCAAGTAGGCTCCATGCGACTCTTCAAGGCTGCTCGCCACCGATGATCCAAGCGTCCGAAGCGCTCGCGCGATTGCAAGCGGGCAACAGGGTGTTTGTCGCGAGCGCCGCCGGCGCGACTCCTACCCTCAGCCCCACCCGCCGGCTCGTGCTCGCGGACGGGCAGCAGCCCTTTGCGATTGTCCTCGGGTGCTCGGACTCCCGCGTTCCGGCCGAGCTCGTCTTTGGCCAGGGATTTGGTGACCTGTTCGTCATACGGGTGGCGGGGAACATCGTGGCGCCATCGCAAGTGGGCAGCGTGGAGTTTGCCGCGGCGCGCTTCGGCACGAGGCTGGTCGTCGTGCTCGGACACACGGAATGCGGCGCGATCACCGCCACCATCGAGGAGCTCCGTCAGCCCGCGCCCCATCAATCGCCTGGTCTGCGCTCCATCGTCGACCGGATACGCCCCGCCGTGGCGCCGTTGCTGGCCACGCCGCTCCGCGAGCGGCCAGAGGCGCTGGTCGCTCACGCCGTACGCGCGAACATCCACGCCGCGGTCGACCATCTGCGCCACGGGTCGGCGATCCTCGAGCGTCTCGCCGCCCGCGAAGGACTGACGATCGTTGGCGCCGAATACTGTCTGGAGACCGGCGTCGTGGAGTTTCTCGATGGTGCCCCCGTGCCCCAGAGGCCACCTGACAGGGAGAGCCATGTCGCCTAACGCGCTGTTCCAGGAGCTCGCGGTCTTCGTCCTCGCCGTCATCGTGGGTAGCCTGTGCGGGCTCGCCACAAACGAGCTGGCAGGGCGGTGGGTCTCCGGCGCGGTCGCGGGCAACGCCGCGCTCGCGGTCGCGACCACGTGTACCGGGGCCGCGCACGCGCATTTCGTCCACAAGCAGCCGTGGCTCCGCCTGCTCCCGAAGGTGGGGCTCGGGGCTCCGATCGCCTACGGCGTCATGCGCGTGGTGCATGCCGTGCTGGGTTGACCAACACTCCCTTGCGCGCGCCAACCCGTCGCTCGCACCTTACGCGCGCCCGTGATCCGTTCGGGGACGATATGACGAAGACGTGCTTGCGCGCGATAACACTGATCCTCGCCGGTGGTCTTCTCCCCGCAGCTGGATCGACTCAGGAGCACGCTGCGGTGGACATCGGAGGACGCCGTCTCGACGTGCTTCGCGTGGGCGCGGGGGCGCCGGCCGTCATCTTCGAGGTCGGGTTGGCTGACTCCCTGGACACCTGGGCTCCCGTGTGCACGGCGGTTGGAGAGCTCACGACGGCGATCGCCTACTCACGCGCCGGCTTCGGCCGCTCGGATCCTAGCCCGGACGGCTACTCGGCGCGCCACGCGGTGGACGATCTGCATCGGTTGCTGCGCCGACTGCACGTGCCTCCCCCGTACGTACTGGTGGGGCGCTCGTATGGCGGGTTATTGGTGCGGCTGTACACGTCGCTCTACCCGTCGGACGTTGCGGGGCTGGTCATCGTCGATGGCACGCACGAGCAGCAGGTACGGCGGTACGGACAACTCGACAGTGGCTATCCAGCCGCCTTTCGCGCCTACTTCGATTCGGTCCTGAGCACGCTGCCGCCCGGCTCGCAAGCGGCGGAGATTCGGGAGACGGTGCGCATCCAAGCCGCGGGAGCCGTCGAGGGCCTCACGGCATTGCCCGACATTCCGCTCGCGGTGCTGACCAGCATGCGCATCGATTCGACGGCCGGCTATGTTAACGGCACGGCCCGCCGGCACGAGGTATGGCGAGCGTTGCATGACGAGTGGTTTCAGCGCTCGCGCAACGGGATTCATATCGAGACCTCCCGCAGCGGCCACGACATCCAGAGCAGCGAACCGGGCCTCGTGATCAACGCGATTCGCTTCGTGCTCGATCGGGTCCGGGCGAACGAGCGACCATGATCACCCGTGGAGCTCTTGCGTGTGCGTGCGCCGCGCTGGTTCCGTTCGCCCTGTCGGGCCAGGCGCCTCCGCTGGAGCCAGTCGTGTGGCACTGGTTCGCCACGTGCGGCAGCGCCGACTCCCTGACGCTCGACGTCACTGCCGACGGCAAAGCGATCTACGACTCGACCTTTGCCATTTGCCATGTGCGCCGTACGGAGATCAAGCCGGAGCCCCAGGAGCGTCTGCTCACGTTCACCTTTGATGCGGCACCACGGCGATTCGGCCCGCAGTATCACGCCACCGAGCCGGAGCGGATCGTGGGCACGGTCTGGGAAGCCGGCCGCAAAGGCGACGCGATCGTGTTGGGCGTGTCGTTCGCCACGGCGGAACGTGTTCTCCTGAACACTCGTCACGTGGCGCGCCCCGATAGGGCAGGGCGCTCGGAGTGGATCCGCGGTCTCGTCGTGACCACGCGACCCGTGCGACACGCCCGCGCGTCACCCAATTAGCGGCGTTAGCTTGTTGACATGATGACGCGGCCTCACATGGGGTTCCTCATCGTCGCGGCACTGCTCGCCAGCCCCTCGGCCCAGACGCCGAGCGTGCGCGATCTGGAGGCCCAGGCGGTGCTGCGGCTCGAGGATGACTGGGCCGTCGGGTTGAGCCGCCGGGATGTCGGCGTGTTTCGACGCTTACTGGCGCAGGGCTTCGTGTACACGGAGGACGACCGAACGGTCGGTCGTGACGACGTGCTGCACGATATCGTCGCGGGACCGGACACCGTGCAGGCGGCGCACAATGAGGACATGCACGTCCGTCGGTTCGGTGCCACTGCGATCGTCACGGGATGGCTGGTCGTCAGTGGACGCGGCACTACCGGACCGTTCCAGCGCCGGTACCGGTTCACGGACACGTGGGTCCGGGGGGGCAGGGGCGGGGGCAGGGGTTGGCAGATTGTCGCGGCTCAGGACTACCTCGTGCCGACACGGTAGACCTGTGCTGGGGCGCGTACCCGCACGACACCATGACTGAGGCGCACACGGCGAAGTTGCGGGCGCTGCTCCAGGCGTACGCCGAGCGCGCGCCCAACGTCCAGCCGGCGGACAAGCCGCTCGAGGAAGAGCCGAGTCGCCGGGAGTGCGGCGAGCGGCTGCGGGCCGTGGTCCGGCCCGTCCTCGACGCGGCCATGGCCGAGCTCAAGCAGGCCGGCCATGAAGCGTCGGTCCGCGAGCACATCGAGCGAACCGACGCGTACCCGAGCGTGGCGCTGTCCTTCACCCCGCGTCGCGGACTCGCCTCGGCGCTCATCTTTCGCTACGACCCGAGGCACGGGATCGTCGTCCAGCGGGACGTCAAGCAAGCGCCCTGGAAGGGGCGGCCGCCCACGGGGACAGGGGACCGCCTGGGAACGATCGGCATTACCGCCGTGTCAGAGGCCTGGGTCGAAACCAAGACGCTCAGCTTCATCGAGGCCGTCCTGAAGGCAAACTGAACGGTGCGCTCTCCCCCCAAGACCCGACGCCGGGCGCCGAGCCTCGCCGTGACCCGACGGGTCGCGCGAGCCGACCCGCGGCTGCGTGGATCGGCCGACGCCGCCGTGCCACGTCCGCCCCTTCCCACCCTCTACAGCAACGAAACCGGTCGGGGGTACCGCCTCGATCGTCTGATCGGCAAGGGCGGCTTCGGGGAGATCTACCTTGCCACGCCGACCCCCGCGGCATCCCTCCCGTCGCGGGTGTGTGTCAAGATCAGCCACCGGATCACGGGCTGGCTCCGCGAAGCCTATTTCGCCGAGCTCCTCGGGCGGCAAGCAAGAGCGCTGCGAGTGTTCGACCGCTTCGTCGAGCCCGAGGCGACCGGCACGCGGTATTGCCTGGTGATGGAGTACGCCGAATACGGCGACCTCGCGACGTGGCTCGATGCGAAGGGAGCGCAACCGGAGAAATTCGTCCGCCAGGAGATCGCCGGGATTCTCGAAACGCTGGACGTGCTGCACCGCGGCCAGGCACTGCACCGAGACCTGACCCCTTTCAACGTGTTCGTCTGCGAAAACGAGCGGTTGAAGCTGGGGGATTTCGGGATCGCCACCCACCAGGCGAGCCGTCGGGGCGTGACCGCCGATGCGTTCAACGTGTTAGGGGCACCGACGGAGATCGCCTGGGGGAAGGTTCGCAAGTGGCAGCAGCGCGACGACATCTATCAGGTGGGGCAGCTGATCGCGATGCTGCTCCGGGGCGATGTACACAGTCCCATGCGGAGCCGCGACGTCCGACGCCTGCCGTGCAGCGACCACCTGAAGGAAGTGATTCATCGTTGCCTGGGCGCACGGGCGAAGCGCTACCAGGCGGCGGGCGAGCTGATCGCGGCTCTGCGGGCGCGTCCCACGCGTCTCCACACCGGCCGCGTGCAGAGCCTCGAGGGGCGTCACTTGTCGTTTACCGGTTTCCTGAAGCGGCCCCGGCGCGAAGCCATTGCGGCCGCGACCCGCTCCGGTGCGCTGGTGCAGGCGAGCCCGGGGCCGTCGACGGATATTCTGGTGCGGGGGCGGCCCAATGTTCTGCAGGTCGCCGGCAAGAGCGGTGGGCTCAAACTGATGGAGATCCGGCGTCTGGCGGCCAAGGGGCACCGCGTGACCATCATCGGAGAGGCGCTCTTTTGGAAGCTGGTGACGGGGGCGAAGGCACGCCGGCGCAGGCGAGCGTAGCGTGTCGAAATTCCGAGTCTCGAGCTTTGCGGTCTCGATCGACGGGTACGGCGCGGGGCCCAGTCAGGATCTCGAGAATCCGCTCGGGGTCGGCGGGGTCGCGCTGATGGAATGGTTCTTCCCGACCCGCACGTGGCAGCACATGCACGGCAATAGCGGCGGGGAGACGGGCATGGACGACGATATCGCGGCGCAAGGCTTGGCCGGCATCGGGGCCTGGATTCTCGGTCGGAACATGTTCGGTCCGATCCGGGGTCCGTGGCCCGATGAGACCTGGAGGGGTTGGTGGGGGGAGGAGCCGCCGTATCACACCCCCGTCTTCGTCCTCACCCATCATCCGCGGCCGCCGCTCCGCATGGCGGGGGGGACCGAGTTCCGCTTCGTCACGGATGGAATTCAGGTGGCGCTGCAACAGGCTCGGGACGTGGCGGGCGATCGGGACATCCGGCTCGGCGGCGGCGTGGCGACGATTCGGCAATACCTGCGCGCCGGGCTCATCGACGAGCTGCATCTGGCCGTTCGGCCCGTTGTCCTCGGCACGGGGGAAGCCCTGTTCGCCGGGCTCGATCTACCGGCGCTGGGCTACGAAACGGCCAGATATGTCCCGGGCGTGCGCGCGACTCACGTGTTTCTGCGGAAACGCGCTCCATGAAACCCTACGTGACCACGACCGGCATTCTCTTCCTTCTTATCGCCTGTGCCCACGTCTTTGAGATGATCGATCGGGGACACGTCGAAGCCGGCGATGCCGTCGTCCTAGCGTTGAGCACCGGGCTTGCGGTCTGGGCGTGTCGACTCTTCCGGCGCGTCCAAAATTGAGCCAGTCTGGCGCGTTGCGCGAACGGCTGCAACAGCTGCGCGCGTTCCTGGCCGCGGCGTTCCGCCTGATCATCGGTGACGTGACGTGGACGCGACCCGCCTGGATCGAGTCGCTCCGCGCCCATGTCGCGGCCGTGCGCGCCGGCGCCAAGGCCAATCCGCGGGTGACCACGGGTGTGCAGACCAGGCCTCGGCTGGCCGGAGAGTGGCGCTGGGCAGGGGACCGCGAGCTCACGTTTGCTCCGGCCGAGGATTGGCCGGTGGGCGAGAAGTTCAACGTGACGTTTGTGCCGTGAGCACCTTTCCGATCGCGCCGGCGACGAGCCGATACGTCTGGTTTCTGATTCCTGCCCTCATCCTCCTGATTGGGGCCGCGCTGCTCCTCGTCGCTTCGGTTCGTGGCGCGCACTCGTCGACCTTCGAGATCGGCCCGGACGGGTTGCGGTTACGCGGTGACGTGTGGGGCCGACTCATCCCGAAGGCGGAGCTCCGGGTGGACCTGGCCCGGCGCGTCGACCTGTCGCAGGAGGAGGGGTTCAGGCCGAAGTCGCGCCGGATGGGAACGGCCTTGCCCGGTTATCAGGCCGGCTGGTTCCGGTTGCGCAACGGGGAAAAAGCGCTCGTGTATCTCACCGATCGCACGCGAGCCGTCTACGTCCCCACGACGGCGGGCTACGTGCTCCTCCTCAGTCCCGCGGACCCGGACGGATTTCTCTCTCGACTTCGAGAAGAAACACGATGATCGAGCTCCGCGAGGTATGACGCCGCGGTGGACCGACAACCCGCGCTCAAAGGAACGCTCGTCGAGCTCCGGCCGCTTCGGGCCGAGGATCACGATGATCTCTTCGCGGTCGCACGCGACCCGCTCATCTGGGCGCAGCATCCGGCAAAGGATCGCTGGCAGGAGCACGGCTTTCGCACGTTCTTCAATGAAGCGCTGCAGTCCGGTGGCGCCCTCATCGCGATCGATACGCGGGATGGCCGGATCATCGGATCCTCACGGTACCACGGGTACGACGCGCAGCGTCGCGAAGTCGAGATCGGCTGGACCTTCCTGGCGCGGTCGCACTGGGGCGGACGCTACAACGGCGAAATGAAAGAGCTCATGCTGCGGCATGCCTTCCGGTTCGTGGACCGGGTGATCTTCCTCGTCGGCGTGCAGAACTACCGCTCGCAGCGGGCCGTCGAGAAAATTGGTGGCGTGCGCGTCGGACTCCGGCCGGACGCCTACGGACGAGAAAGCGTCGTGTATCAGATCACGGCTGAAAGATTTGCGCACCGATGAAAGCCATACTCGACGCCATCGGCCATACCCCGCTCGTCGAGCTGCGTCGCGTCGTGCCGCCCGGCGGAGCGCGCATCGTCGCGAAGCTCGAGTCGACCAATCCCACCGGGAGCATGAAGGACCGGGTGGCCCTGGCCATGGTGGACGGAGCCATTGCCCGTGGGAAGCTGCCGCAGGGCGGGACCGTGGTGGAATACACGGCCGGCACGACGGGCGTTTCGCTCGCGTTGATCTGCGCCGCGAAGGGGTATCGAGCCCACTTCGTGTATTCGGATGCGTTCAGCGAGGAAAAGCGCTACACCATGCGCGCGTACGGCGCGGAGCTCACCGACGTGTCGAGCGGAGGGAAGGGCATCACCGAGCGGTTGATCAAGGGCATGATCTCCAAAGCCGACGAGATCAGTCGCCGGCCGGGCCACTGGTATTGCGATCAGCTCAACAATCGCGACGGGGAGGCCGGGTACCACACCCTGGGCGACGAGCTGTGGGAGCAGGCGGATGGGCACGTCGATGCCTTCGTGCAGGCGGTGGGCACGGCCCATTCGATCCACGGCGCGGCGCACGCGTTGCGAAACCACAATCGCCGCTTACACGTCGTCGCGGTGGAGCCCGGAGAGTCCGCCGTACTCTCCGGGAGACCGTCGGGCTCGCACCACATCGAGGGCATCGGCATCGGGTTCACGCCGCCGCTCTGGCGACCGGCCGAGGTGAACGAGATCATCCCGGTGCCGACCGCGGAGGCCAAGGCCATGGCGCGGCGGCTCGCCCGCGAGGAGGCCATCTTCGCGGGGACCTCGACGGGCGCCAACCTCGTCGCGGCGCTGCAGGTGGCCCGGCGGCTCGGCTCGGACGCGACCGTGGCCACGATCATCATCGATTCGGGATTGCGCTACCTTAGTACCGACGTCTTCAGGACCTGAGAAAAGGGACACGCCGTGCCTGTTCCCGACCTTCGGACCACGCTGCGCTCTGCCTGGGCGACCAACAACCGCGTCACGATATTCTTCATCGAGCAGCTGCCCGCCGCGCTGTGGCACGCGTCCGTGCCCGGGATGCCGCACCGCACCGTCGGCATGATCGCTGCACACTTTCACAACGCGCGGTGTCGGTGGATCAAGACGCTCGGGCAAGAGCACGGGGTGCGGGCTCCGACGCGGGTGGACCACCGCAAGGTCTCTCGCCGGGCGCTGGCTGCGGCCCTGCGGAAGAGCGGGCGCGGGATCGCGGCGATTCTCGAGCTCGGAATCGCGGCGGATGGCCGGGTCCCGCCCTCCCGCGGCTATGTCTGGCGTAACCTGCCGCTCGACGTGGGCCATGTGCTCGCCTACTTCGTGGCGCACGAAGCCCACCATCGAGGCCAGATCATCATGGCGGCGCGCCAGCTCGGCTGTCGCTTGCCGGTCGCGGTGACGGGCGGCGTGTGGCAATGGAGCCAACGCACGCGCGAAGCGCGTGCCTGATCTGCTCGACATTCGTAGGGGAGGCACATGCTGAAGAGCGGGCGAATCATCCCGTACATCCCGGTCGCCAACGTGGCCCGAGCGCGGAAGTTCTACGAGGAAAAGGTCGGGCTCGTCGCGAAGGAGGAGTACGCGGGAGGCGTCGGGTACGAGTGCGGTGACGGATCGTGGGTCTTCATGTATCCGTCGGTCAGTCAGCGGCTCGCCGCTCCGTCGTCGGATTAGCCTTGCGCGAGGGGCTCCCTCGTTCGCAGCTTCCTCAACCCCTACCCCGGAGCATCCGTTGACCGCCACGCCAGGCCCCCGAGGACTGGACGGCGTCGTTGCAGCTCGGACCCGCCTGAGCCACGTGGATGGCCAGGCGGGCGAATTGATCATCGGCGGGTACGAGCTCAAGGAGCTTGCCGGGCGGGTTAGCTTCGAAGAAGCGGCTCATCTGCTGTGGCGCGGCGCGCTGCCCGACCGGGCCGCCCTCGCGCAGCTGCGCAAGGAAATCGCCGCGCTCCGCGCCCTTCCCGCTGAGACGTTGCGCGTGGTGCGGGCTGCCGCGAAGGCGCCGCCGATCGATGCGCTCCGCATGGCGTGCGCCACCTTTTCGCTCGATCTCGCCGACCCCGACAACATCTCGCCGCCAGCCGATCTCGCCGCGGCCAAGATGCTGACGGCGCGGTTCCCGACGATTGTAGCAGCCCACGCGCGCGTCAGCGAGGGCAAAGATCCGATCCCGCCGCGGGCCGATCTGTCCCGCGGCGCGAACTTCCTCTACATGGTGCACGGCAAAGAGCCGGATCCCATCGGGGCCCGCGCCCTCGACACCTACTGGGTGACGGTGATGGATCACGGCATGAACGCGTCGACGTTCACGAGCCGGGTGATTGCGAGCACGCGCTCGGACATGGTGAGTGCGGTGACGGGCGCGATCGGCGCCTTGAAAGGGCCGCTGCACGGGGGCGCGCCCGGCCCGGTGCTCGACATGCTCGTGGAGATCCGTTCGGCGGATCGCGCCGAAGCGTGGGTGCGGAACGAGCTCGCAGCCGGGCGGCGCATCATGGGGTTCGGCCATCGGGTCTACAAGGTCCGCGATCCGCGCGCCGAGGTCCTCCGCAAGGTGGCGGAGGAGATGAGCACGGCGCACCTGGAGGACCACAAGCTGTTCGACCTGGCGCGCGCGGTGGAGGGTACGGCGCTCAAGGTGCTCGACGAGGTGAAGCCGGGCCGCAACCTGCGCACCAACGTCGAGTTCTACACGGCCCTCGTGCTCCAGTCGCTGGGACTCAAGCCGCGCTCGTTTGTCGCCACGTTCGCCTGCGGCCGGATCGCCGGCTGGTGTGCGCACGTCATCGAGCAGCACGCCGAGGACCACCTCATCCGGCCACAGTCCGAGTACGTCGGGCCACGTGGGCTGAAGGTGACTACCCAACGGAGCCCTGAGTCATGACCCCGCCGCGTCGTACACGCGTCGAAACTCGAGTTGGCGCCTGGGTCCGTCCACGCTCACGATGACGTACAGCTGCTTCCCGTCCTGCGACTTGAGGTAATCTTCCGTCACCTTTCCGCCGCCTGACACCTTCCGCTCCAGCACGAAGTCGTAACCCTGCCAGCGTCCCTTGATCTCGACGTCTCCGCCGCCCTCGACATGCTGCTTGAACTTGCGTCCGTCACTGTAGACGAGCAGGGCGGCGCCGGTGTCCGCCGTAAGCAGCATCGTCGTGTCGGTCGCGGCGAGCGTCAGCGTCGCAGGGGCCTGGAGTGCGAGCTGCATCGTCTGGTGCATGCGGGCTCGCTGCTCGTCGCTCATGCCTCCTCCTCCGCCACCGCCCCTGCAGCGCGCCGAACACGAACAGCTTGTTCGGGATGATGGGCCCGCCCATGCCGCCGATCGTGGTCCGGACGGGGGCCATGCCGATAAAGCGCACGATCAGCTGATACTGCCCGCCACCGTCGGGGAAGACGATCGTGAACCGCCCGCGCGCGTCGGTGGTCCGTTGGCGGGACACCTGCGTTTCGATCGAGATCGCTTGGACCTGGGCGCCGGCCAGTGGGAGGCTGTCTGGTCCCCTGACCGTACCGGTGATGATATCGGTGGTGGAGCCCACCTGGGCCGTCGCCCAGGGCGCGGCACCGGTGGCGAGCAGGAAGACGAAACTAAACTGTCGGAGGCGCAGGGGCACTACTCGCATCTCGGGGCGCGGGCACCGTGAAATACGGGCCCGGCGCGCACGGTGCTGACCGGTCTTCGCGGCAGCACGGCGTTTCCCGTTGGTACGAGGGGTAGTTGTGCTTCCCTTGCGGAGCCGGTGGATTCGCCCGCAGCTTAAGCGCCGTCCGTTTGGAGCGACTCTCGTGAACTACCCAACGATCGTGGCGGCGCTGGCGGTCGGCGCGCTGGTGCCGCGCGTCGGGGCTGCGCAAGCGACCGCGGCCGACAGCGGTCGGCCCCCCTTCAATGCGGCAGACGTGCGGTTCATGTCCGGCATGATCGACCATCATGCCCAGGCGATCCTGATAGCGGGGTGGGCGCCGAGCCACGGCGCGAGCGCGTCCGTGAGGGCGCTATGCGAGCGCATCGTCGTCGGGCAGCGCGACGAAATCGCGCTCATGCAGCGCTGGCTGCGCGACCGTGGACTTCCCGTTCCGGACGGCAACGCGAGTCACGCCCACGACATGCCCGGTATGGATCACCCCACCGCGCTCATGCCCGGCATGCTGACGCCCGCCCAGCTCACGCAGCTGGACGCGGCGCGGGGTCCCGAGTTCGATCGGCTGTTTCTCACGTTCATGATCCAGCACCACCAGGGCGCCATCGCCATGGTGAACGAGCTGTTCAGCGCCAACGGCGCCACCCTCGACGACCTCATCTTCAAGTACGCGTCCGACGTCAACGTCGACCAGACCACCGAGATCAACCGGATGGGCCGCATGCTCGCGGCGATGTCGTCCGGCGAAAGGAGTCCCTGATGCGTTCGTGTTTGTCGGTATCGCTCACGATTGGTGTGTTGGCCCTCGGGGCGTGCACCCACAGCAGCAATGTCGCGTCGTCCACGCCTTCCCCTAACCGCGACCCGCGCGTGGGCCTGCGCGCCGGCTGGATGGACGCCGGCCAGGCGGCCTGGAACCTCCGTCTGGTCTCGACGACACCGCCGTCGCATGACTTCATGCCGAGCACGCCGGGAGACTTCCGGTTCATCAACTCGGACCTCTCATTCGACGGGAAGTACGTCATCCAGGGCAACTTCTCGGGCTACCAGGTGTGGGACATCTCCGACCCGAGTCATCCGACGCTGCACACCGCGTACGTGTGCCCCGGCTCGCAGAGCGACGTCTCGGTGTACCGCAACCTGCTGTTCGTCTCTGACGAGGCCCCGAACGGCCGGACCGATTGCGGCACGCAAGGCGTGACGGACACGGTGAGCCACGACCGGGCCCGCGGCATTCGGATCTTCGAGATCTCCGACATCGCGCACCCGAAGCCGATCACGATCGTGCAGACGTGCCGCGGCTCGCACACCCATACCGTCGTCACCGATCTTCACGACACGGCGAACGTCTACATCTACGTCTCGGGCTCGGCGCCAGTCCGGTCCCCCACAGAGCTCGGCGGGTGCTCGCATGCCACGCTGGATCAGGACTCGACCTCCGCGCTCTTCCGGATCGAGGTCATCCAGGTCCCCCTGGCGGCGCCCGAGAAGGCCCACATCGTGAGCTCGCCCCGGATCTTCGCCGATTTGCTGGCTCCGCCGACGCATCCCGAGGCGCCGCAGGACGTTGCTGAGGCGTCCAAGGCGGCCGCCGAGGCGCGCGGCAAGGGCGCGTTCACAGCGAAGTTGTTCGGCCTTGAGCGCGTATTGCCCTCTAACTTCGTCCAGCCGATGCTCGACAGCGTCGCGGCGGCGCGTCATGGGAGCGGCGCGCCTACCGCCGCCGACAGCGCCGCGCTGCAAGGCGCCATCCAGGGCATCCTCGACAAGCGGTTTGCGGGCCCGGTGAGTCCGACCGGTGTGCGCCTCGGGCCCACGCAGTGCCACGACATCACGGTCTATCCCGCGATTGGGCTCGCCGGGGGCGCGTGCGAAGGGTACGGCTTCCTACTCGACATCCGCGACCCCGCGCACCCGAAGCGGATCGCGGCCGTCTCCGATTCGAATTTCTCCTACTGGCATTCGGCGACGTTCAACAATGACGGCACGAAGATCCTGTTCACCGACGAGTGGGGCGGGGGCCTCGCGCCACGCTGCCGCGTGACCGATAAGCACGAATGGGGTGCCGACGCCCTGTTCACGCTCGTCGACAACAAGATGACGTTCCAGAGCTACTACAAGCTCCCGGCGCCACAGACCGCGAACGAGAACTGCGTGGCCCACAACGGCTCACTGATCCCCATCCCCGGGCGCGACATCATGGCGCAGGGTTGGTATCAGGGTGGCATCTCCGTCTTCGACTGGACCGATCCCGCGCACCCGAAGGAGATCGCGTTCTTCGACCGGGGCCCGATGGACTCGACCAAGCTCGAGGGCGCCGGGTCCTGGTCCGCCTACTGGTACAACGGATACATCGTGAGCTCGGAGATCGCGCGCGGGCTCGACATCCTCGAGTTGCAGCCGAGCGCGTTCCTCTCCCAGAACGAGATCGACGCCGCCAAGCTGATCCACTTCGACTTCCTGAACGTGCAGGATCAGCCGAAGCTGGTCTGGCCAGCGAGCTTCGTGGTGGCACGGGCCTATCTCGATCAGCTCGCCCGCTCGAAGGGCCTGGCCCCGGGGCGCGTGGCGGCGGCGCGGGATGCCCTCGCCCGCGCGGAGAAGCTCTCCGGCGCGGATCGGCGCGGCGTATTGACGCAGCTGGCCGCACAGCTGAATGGCGATGCATCGACCGCGGCCGATGCCGCGAAGGTGCACACGCTGGCCACGACGGTCACGGGGCTGGCCAACGCGGAGCGCTGATGGCGGAAGGGACGGCCCGCGTTGAAGCGTTCAGTGATGGCGTGTTTGCCATCGCCATCACGTTGCTGATCCTCGAGATCCGGGTGCCGCACGCCGGCGCGGAGCACGGCCTGTGGGCCGGTCTCGTGGCGCTCTGGCCGTCCTATATCGCGTTTGTGCTGAGCTTCTTCGTGATCCTGATCATGTGGGTCAACCACCATGAGTTGATCCGCCTGGTCCGAGCGGTGGGCTACCCGTTCCTCTTTGCCAACGGGCTGTTGCTGCTGACGGTGACGTTCGTGCCGTTCCCGACCGCCGTCCTCGCCGAGCATCTCGCTACGCCGGACGCGCCTGCGGCAGCGGCGTTCTACTGTGGCACATTCATTATCAATGCGCTCGCGTGGGGCCTGTTATTCTGGACCATCGTGCGAGGCCGGCTGTACCGGTCGGATGTCGATGCCGCCACCATCGAGCGGATTCAGCGGGCATACGTGGCGGGGCCGCTCGTGTACTTGCTCTCGACGCTGGTAGCCCTGAAGCAGCCCGTCCTGGGGCTCGCGCTCAACGCCTCCTTGTGGATCCTGTGGATCCGGCTCGGCTACCGCACGACCCGCGAAGCGATGGAGCGCCGGGCCGCCTAGCGGGCGGCCGGTTCCTGCTCCTCGAGGTCACGATCGCTCTCGGGCTGCTCGCCGGCGGCCTGCAGGGCTTCATTCCCTTCGGCGGCACACCGGTCCTGGTCGCGCTCGGCGCGCTCTCCCTGTGGCTGCGTGGCGAGGGCGCGCGCGGCGTCGGCTTGCGGCGCGCCCCCCCGCCCGGATGGCGACGGGTGGTGCTGCTCGGGGTCAGCGTGGGGCTCGGCTATCAGCTCTTGAGCTTGTACGCCATCGAGCCGCTCACCGCGCGCCTCATCGGTAAGCTCCCCGACGTCGGCATGTTCACCGTGCTCAAGGGCAATGTCCGTCTGCTCCTCGTCTACGCTGGCGTTTCCTGGACGCTGGCGGGATTCGGCGAGGAATTCGTGTATCGCGGCTACCTGCTCAATCGGGGCGCGCAACTCCTCGGCGGTGGGCGTCGCGCGTGGCTCGCGGCGCTGGGCGCGACCACGGTGCTGTTCGGTCTGGGCCACGCGTACCAGGGCGCATCGGGCGTGATCGACACCGCGCTGGCCGGGCTCGTGTTCGGCGTGCTCTACATCTTCGGCGGCCGCAATCTCTGGGCGCCGATCATCGCGCACGGGGTGGCCGACACGACCGCGTTCGTGCTTCTGTTCTTCGGCAAGTACCCCGGGGTTTGAAACCCGCGGGACGCCTTGCGTCCGCCGGCACGTGGCCTACAGCTTGAGCGCCATGCGTGTCCTCATCCCTCGGACCTGGGCGGCGACGGGGATACTCACGCTCCTCGGCGTGGCCGTCGCGGCGGGGCAGGGGGCCCCGGAGGCCCCACTCCCCATCCCGGCGGCCGCGCAGGCCAGCGCGCACTTCGACCCGGTGGCGGCCACCAACGCATACCTGGCCACCGTTCCCGCGGACAAGCGCGTACGCTCGGACGCTTACTTCGAGGGCGGGTACTGGCTCATCCTCTGGGACTTTCTCGCGTCGAGCGCCGTGTTCGTGCTGTTGCTCGCGACCGGATGGTCCGCCCGGATGCGGGATCTTGCGGAGCGCCTGACACGCTTCAGATGGCTGCAGGTATTCGTCTACTGGATCCAATTCTTCCTGGTGGTCTGCGCGTTGCTGTTCCCCCTTACCGTGTATGAAGGCTTCGTGCGCGAGCGCGCGTACGGGCTGGCGACGCAAACGTTCGGCCCATGGCTTGGTGATCAGCTCAAGGTGCTCGTCCTGGGCGTGCTGCTGGGGGGCGCCTTTGCGGTCGCCATCTACGGGGTGCTGCGCCGCGCGGGGTCGAGCTGGTGGATCTGGGGGAGCGGCGTGACGATCGCGTTCCTAGCCATGGGCGCCGTGATCGGTCCTGTGTACATCGCGCCGCTGTTCAATACGTACAAAACGCTCGACGACCCTCGCATCAAGGACCCGATTCTCAGCATGGCGCGCGCCAACGGGATCCCCGGGACTGACGTCTACGTGATGGACGCGTCGCGGCAGACCACCCGTGTCAGCGCGAACGTGAGCGGCTTCCTCGGCACCGAGCGGATTACCCTGAACGACAACCTGTTGAAGCGGTGTACGCTCCCCGAGATCGAAGCCACCATGGGCCATGAGATGGGCCATTACGTGCTGAACCACGCGTACAAGGCGGTCTTGTTCTTCGGCGTGCTGACGGTTCTTGGTTTCGCGTTCGTGCGGTGGGGGATGGATTGGACGCTGGCGCGCCGGGGCGAGCGGTGGCGACTGCGCGGCGTGGACGACGTGGCCGCGCTCCCGCTCCTCGCCCTGCTGTTCGGGATCTACGGCTTCGTGCTCACGCCCATCACCAACTCCTACACTCGATCGCAGGAGTATGAGGCGGATATCTTTGGTCTCAACGCCTCCGGACAACCCGATGGCGAAGCGCTGGTCGACTTGAAGCTCGGTGACTATCGCAAGCTCGACCCCGGCCCGGTCGAGGAATTCCTGTTCTTCGATCACCCGAGCGGACGGACCCGGATTCACGCCGCCATGCGGTGGAAGGCAGAACACTTGAAGCCGCTGGAAGGCTCCAATGCTTCGGAACACTAGGAAGCTGCGTTACGGTGCAGTTCTCGTGGTGGCCGCGCTCGGCGCGACCGCCTTTGGCTCCCGCGCCGATGCGCAGGACCGAGAGCTGCGGAGCCTCTACCAGCGGCTCCTCGACGCCTACCGGGCCAAGGACACGCCAACCCCCGCGCGCCTCTGGACCGACGGATACCTCTTCACGGACGGCGCGACTGGACGGCTGAGCACCAAGGCCGACCGCCTGCAGATCGTGGCGGAACTCCACGCGCACATCGATACGCTGACGCTCGATTCGATGATCGTCCGGGTGGATCGGGACCTGGCGGTTGGGTCCGCGCTGGTGCGCGAAGTAGCCACGGAGGGCGGGGTCCAATCCCGCGAGCTGATCCGCGCCACGGTCGTCTTCGTGCGCACGCCCCGGCAAGGGTGGCGAATTGCGGCCACCCACACGTCGGTTCCGCGATCCGATGCCGCAGGCGCCGGGCACGTCGCCGAGAGCGTTCGCGCGTTCATGGAAACCGTCGCGCGGGAGGTGACGCGGGACGGCCCCGCGGCATGGCGGCGCCAGTTCGCCGACGATACCGCGTTCTTCATGGCCTCCGAGGGCCGCCTGGTCTTCACGAGCGCGGCCGCCGCAGGTAAGGGTATCGACGAGCTCACCCACGTGATCGCGCACATCGAGTTACGGTGGGGAGGTGACGTCCGGGTGGATCCACTCGGTCCGGGGCTCGCCATGGTCGGGGCCTCCTACACCGAAATGCGTGCGGACACCGCGGGACATCGCGTGGACGAGATGGGCTACTTCACCGGGCTGGCGGAGCATCGAGCGGAGGGCTGGCGGTTTCGCGACGCGCATTGGTCCGTGGTCGGCCCGCCGCCGACGGTTCGCTAGGGATGGGGCTTCGCATCATCGCGGTCTATAAGTTCTGCAAGGCCATTTTGCTCCTGATCGTCGGTCTCGGCGTGCTTCAGCTGTTGCACCCCAGCGTGCTGGCCCGCGCCCAGCGGTGGGTCGACGCGCTCGCATCGAGCGGTGCCGACCGGCGTGCCTTGCAACACGTGCTGGGGCTGATCACGGGCGCGAGCCCGCAAGGCCTCGAGCTCGTGGCGATCGGCGCCCTCGCGTACGCGGTGCTGTTCACAGTAGAAGGAGTGGGACTGTGGCTGGGCACGCGCTGGGCGGCCTTTTTGACGGTGATCGCCACGGCCCTCCTGGTACCGGTCGAGGTCTACGCGTTGGCCCGTCAGATCAGCGTGCCACGCGTCGCGACGCTGTGCGTGAATCTCGCCGTGGTGATGTACTTGATCCGTCACCTGCGAGCTGAGAGCTCCCAAACCGAGAGTTACGGATGATCCGACGTCTGATGCTCCCGCTCTGCCTGCTCTGCGCGCTCGGCTGCAAGGCTCGCGACGCGACACCTCACACGACCCAGGCTGCGACGGTTGCCCCCCCCTCGGTGCCGGACAGCTTCGTCGTCGCGCTGACGACGAGCCGCGGACCCGTCACGGTTTTCGTGCACAAGGACTGGGCCCCGCTCGGCGCCGAGCGGTTCTATCGGCTGGTCCAGGCCGGCTTTTTCGACGGTGCCCGATTCTTTCGCGTGGTCAAGGGGTTCGTGGTGCAGTTCGGCTTGCCGGCCGACCCCAAGGTGGGCCGGGCGTGGATCACCCGGACCATGCCGGACGACCCGGTGCGGCATTCCAATCGGCGCGGGACCCTCGTGTTCGCGAGCGCGGGGCCGAACAGCCGAACCACGCAGCTCTTCATCAATCTCGCCGACAACCCGCGGCTCGATACCTTCGGCCACGTCGGCTTTCCCCCGATCGGCGCGGTCACTGACGGCATGGCCGCGGTCGACGCCCTCAACGGGCAGTACGGCGAAGCGCCGTCCCAGGACGCCATCCAGCTGTACGGAAACGCCTATCTCGAGCGGAACTATCCGCGGCTCGACTACATCCAGACCGCGCGCGTCGCGCAGGAGTGGCGCTGAAAGCGCCCCTGCGGCGCCGGCATTAACTTACTGGTACTGAGAAATTCCTCACTCAGACAGGAGCCGGACCGATGGCGAAGGGTGACGACAAGAAGCTGGAGGCACTGGCCCGAAAGAATGCCGCGAAGGCGGCCAAGGCCAAACCCAACAAGCGCCGTCAATATGACGACACGCTGCAGCCAGAGCGTGAGGAAGATGTCGAGCTCCGCGACTTCTTTTCGGAGATGAAGAAGCGCGAGTTCTAGAGCGGGCCGTCCTCGGCTGTCGAGTCAAGTCTGGCTGGGCCACGGTCGTGTTGCTGGCGGGCTCGCCCCGCGCGCCACGCGTCGTGGACCGGCGGACCATCGCGCTCTCGGACGCCTCCGTCCCTACCTCCCGACAGCCCTACCACGCCGTCATGGGCGCCCGGCCCAACGATGCGCCGAAAGTGGAGCGGCGCCTGCGCGCCATCGTACAACGCGTCACGCGCCGCTCGCTTACCGCACTTCTGCGGGAATATCGCGGCACGCGACGCATTCGCGGCCTCGCCCTCGTCGTCGGGAGCACGATCGATCCCGCGACCATCGGCAACGACCACATCCGCGCGCACGCACTCGAGGGCCAATTATTCCGGACGGCCCTCGAGGGTGCGGCGCGGGCCGACCACCTGCCGTGCACGACGCACGTCGAGCGCGCGTTGTATGACACCGCGGCGGCGCGCCTCAAGCGACCGGCCACCGCCATCAAGGGCGTTGCGGCGGAGCTGGGGCGTGCCGTGGACGGACCGTGGCGGGCGGACGAGAAGACCGCAACGGTGGCGGCGTGGCTGATGCTCCGCTCGGCGCATTGACCCTCCGGGAGGGAGCCGCTAAGTTGTTGTGCGATGCCCACCTACGAGTTCAAGTGCCCGAAAGGGCACGTGTTCGAGAAGTTCTCCCCGACCATGAACAGCGATCGGCGCGTGAAGTGCCCGGTCTGCGGCAAGATGGCGGAGCGGCAGATCTCCGGGGGCACTGGGCTGGTGTTCAAGGGATCGGGCTTCTACATCACCGACTACAAGCGGGCGGGCGAGAAAAAGACGGATCAAAAGGACACGGAGTCCAAGCCGGCCGCCGAAGCGAAGCCGGCGACCGAGACGAAGCCCGCCGATAGCGCCAAGAAGAAGCCCAAGTCCGGCGACAAGTGAACGCGCACGAGGTGCTCCCTCAAGCGCTGGCGGAGGCCGCGCTGCGCATCGGCGCGCCTCCGGGGGACAGAGTTCCGGAGGTCGTCGCGACGCGCGACCCCGCGCACGGGGACCTGGCGACGAATCTCGCGCTCGTGCTCGCAAAACCCCTCCGCAAGAAGCCCCGAGCGGTCGCGGAAGCGCTCGTGCAGGCGCTCCGGCTTCCCCAGGGGCTGGTCGAGCGCGTCGAGATCGCCGGTCCGGGGTTCATCAATTTCTTCCTGAAGCGCGAGCAGCGCGCCGCGGTCCTTCACGTGGTGCTTGAGGCGGGCACGAAGTATGGACGGAGTGAGGTCGGGCGCGGTCGCAAGGTCAACGTGGAGTTTGTTTCGGCTAACCCCACGGGGCCGCTGCACGTGGGCCACGGCCGCGGCGCCGCCCTGGGCGATGGCATCGCCGCCTTGCTCGAATGGACCGGGCACGCGGTCAGCCGGGAGTTCTACGTCAACGACGGCGGGGCCCAGATCGACAAGCTCGCCCACTCGCTCTGGGCACGAGTCCAGCAGGCGGTCGGTCGCGCGGGCGAGATTCCGGAGGGCGGCTATCACGGCGAGTATCTCGTGGAGCTGGCCCAGGCGATCCTGGGGCGGGAGGGGCGCACGTTCGCGGACCTGCCGCCCGAGGAAGGCGTGCGGCGCTGTCGCGCGATCGGCGTCGAATCCCAGCGCGCCGAGCAGGATCGGGATCTGGCCGAGTTCGGCGTTCGGTTCGAGGTCATCTTCTTCGAATCGTCGCTGTACGAGCAACATTTGATCGAGCGAGCCCTCCAGGACCTGTCGAGTCGCGGACTCACCTACGAGCAGGATGGCGCCTTGTGGCTGCGCACCACCGAGTTCGACGACGATAAGGACCGCGTGCTGCGGAAATCTGACGGCTCCTACACCTACCTCGTGCCCGACATCGCCTACCATCGCGACAAGCACGACCGTGGATTCGAGCGGGCGATCGACGTCTGGGGGGCGGATCACCACGGCTACGTCTCGCGGATGCGCGCGGCGATGCAAGCACTCGGCTACCCGCCGAGCTTTTTTCACGCCGAGATCGTGCAGCTCGTGCGCGTGGTGCGGGGCGGGGAAGAGGTGCGCTTCTCGAAGCGTTCCGGGGAATTCGTCACCTTGCGCGAGCTGTTCGAGGAGACGGGCGTGGACGCGGCGCGGTACTTCTTCCTGATGCGGCGGGGCGACTCGCAGTTCGTCTTCGACGTCGACCTCGCCAGAAGCCAGACGGATGAAAATCCCGTGTTCTACGTCCAGATGGCGCACGCGCGCATGAGCGGCATCTTCCGCGTCGCCGCGCGGGCACCCGAGTCCGTGCAGGCCGCTGGCGTGGACCTGGGCGGGCTCGTCGAGCCCGAGGAAACCGACCTCCTGAAGGAGCTCGCCGCGTTTCCGGATGTCGTGGCGCGCGCGGCCGAAACCCTCGAGCCGCATCGCGTGACGGGTTATCTCGATGGGCTCGCGCGCCTCGCCCACGCGTGGTACCACAAGTACCGGGTGCTCGGCGAGCCCGAGGAGGCCGCGCGACTCGTCCTCGCCGCGGCCGTCCGGCAGGTGCTCGCCAACGGCCTTCACCTCTTGGGGATCAGCGCCCCGGACCGGATGTGACGTGAGTCTGCTCGTGGTGGGCTCGATCGCGCTCGACTCCGTGTACACGCCCTTCGGGGAAACCGCCGATGCGCCGGGCGGCTCGGCGGTATTCTTTGCCGCCGCCGGGACCATTCTCCATCCGGTCCAGGTGGTGGGCGTGGTGGGCGCGGACTATCCCCTCGCGGCCCTGAAGTCGCTCGAGGCGCGCGGCGTGGATCTCTCGGGCGTGGAGCAAGCGGCCGGCGAGTCGTTCCGCTGGAAGGCGCGCTACTCCTACGATCTCGCCAGCCGCGAGACGCTCGAGACGCGGCTCGGCGTCTTCGCGCAATTCCGACCCAAACTGCCCGCCCCGTTCCGGAAAGCGCGCTACGCGTTCCTCGGCAACATCGACCCCGAGCTCCAGCTCGGCGTGCTGGATCAGGTCACGAATCCGGCCCTGGTCGCCTGCGACACGATGAACTACTGGATCCAATCGAAGCGCGACCTGCTCCTCGAGCTGCTGCGCCACATCGACATCCTCATGGTGAACGACTCGGAGGCGCGCGAGCTCTCCGGGGACTGGAACATCTATCGGGCGGCGCGCTGGGTGCTCGAGCGCGGGCCGAAGATGGCCGTCATCAAGCAGGGGGAGCACGGGGCCCTGCTGGTGAGCAAGGAGACGACGTTCAAGGTGCCGGCCTATCCGTTGCAGGAGGTGTTCGATCCCACCGGCGCGGGGGACGCGTTCGCGGGCGGGTTCATGGCCTATCTGGCGTCGACGGACGACGTGACCCTGCCGAACCTGCGCCGCGCCATGGTGTACGGGGCGGCCATGGGGTCGTTCGCCGTCGAGGCCTTCGGTGTACAAGGCTTCGAAAAGGTCACGGCGGCCGATGTGCGCGCGCGGGTGCGCGCCTTCAAGGACCTCGTCCACTTCGACATCGACGACGAGGCTCCGCCGAGGCCATGGTGACGGATCGCTACGCCGCCGCCGGCGTCCATCTCGATGCGGCCGAGGAGGCGAAGCGCCGCATTGCGGCCCTCGTCAAGGCCACGCGAACGGCCCTCGCCGTCGGCGACATCGGCGCGTTCGGCGGTATGGTTCGCGTGCCCCCGGGGTACGAGCGGCCGGTGCTCGTGCTCTCGACCGATGGCGTCGGCACGAAGGTGTTGGTCGCCGCGCGCGCGGGCATTCACGACACGGTGGGCCAGGACCTCGTGAACCACTGTGTGAACGACATCCTCGTCCACGGTGCGCGACCACTCGCCTTCCTCGACTACGTCGCCACCGCCGAGCTCGATCCCGAAACGGCCGCCGCGATCGTGTCGGGCGTGGCCCGCGGCTGCACGGCCCACGAGATGACGCTGGCGGGCGGCGAGACGGCGCAGATGCCCGATCTCTACCAGGCGGGGCAGTACGATCTGGCGGGGACGATCGTGGGCGTCGTGGAGGAACAGGCCGCCTTGCACGGTGACCTGGTGCGCCCCGGCGACGTGTTGATCGGATACGCGTCGAACGGACTGCACACCAACGGGTACACCCTGGCACGGCGGATCGTGTTCGAGCGCCTGCGGCTGGACGTGCGTGACGAGTTTCCCGAGACCGGGCGGACCGTGGCCCAGGTGTTGCTGGACGTGCACCGCAGCTACGCCGCGGCCGTGAGCCCCGTGCTCCCGCG
>DASQIB010000157.1:0-25264 GCA_035631795.1 Gemmatimonadales bacterium
GTCAACGCCGCCCGCATCCCGACGCCCGCGCAGTATCAGAGCGTCGTGGTACTGGTCGAGGACGTGACGGACCAGCACGCGATGGAAGCCCAGCTCATCCAGAGCGAGAAGCTCGCCGCCGTGGGGCAACTCGTCTCCGGCGTGGCCCATGAGCTCAACAATCCCCTCACTTCGATCGCCGGCCTCTCCGAATTCCTGCTCGAGCAGAAAGAGCTCGGGAGCAAGGATCGCGGGCATCTGCGTGTCATCCATGAGCAGGCCGACCGGGCGGGACGAATCGTACGGAACCTGCTTACGTTCGCCCGTAAGGGCACGGTGGAACGGGTCGCGGTGGACTTAAACGACGTGATCGAGCGGACCCTCCTGCTCATGAGCTACGACTTCGAGCTCAAAGCCATCGAGGTCGAAAAGGAGTTGGCGGCCCTTCCCGCGGTCGTGGGAGATCGCCACGCGCTGCAGCAGGTCGTCATCAACCTCCTCACCAACGCCGCCCAGGCGGTGTCGGACAATCCCGCGGACCGGCCGCGCCGGATCCAGCTGCGTTCGTGGGCCGATGATCGCGTCCACCTCCGCGTCGCCGATTCGGGACCGGGAATTCCAGACGACGTCGTGCCGCATCTCTTCACGCCGTTTTTCACCACGAAGGAGCCTGGTCAAGGCACAGGCCTGGGCCTGTCGATCACGTATTCCATCGTGGAAGCACACGGCGGCCGCATCGTGGTTGACCGCGCGGCCGCCGGAGGCGCGGCGTTCCTCGTGGACTTGCCGGTCGCGCCGGCTGTGGCCGTACGACGCGACATTCCGGAACCCCGGGTCGGAGCGAGCCCGGCGCCGGCACAGCGTTCAATCCTGCTGGTGGACGACGACCCCGCGGTCCGCCGGATGGTGAAAGCCCTGTTCGCCCGTGAGGGGCACACGGTCGACATCGCCCGTAATCCTCGGCACGCGCTCGATCTCGTCCGCACGCGCAGCTACGATCTGATCCTCGCGGACCGCGAGGCACGGGCGGGGGCGCGCGATCCATCGTTTGTGGAGCAGCTGTTGGAATCCCATCCGGACTTGCGCGAGCGGGTGCTCGTGGCGACGGGAGCGCCGGAGCGGGGCGAGAGAGGCGAAGCGGGCGGCCTGCGTTACGTCCGCAAGCCTTTCAACCTCCGTGACCTTCGAGACGAGGCCGCACGCGTGTGGGCGGCGGCCGCGCTGTCATAAGCCTCCGCCGGCCACCCGAACACCGCGAGATTCACCGCACCGCCGGGCGCGAACTTTACGCCTTCGCGCAACAACAGCGCCCGCTGCACGACGCTTCCATGGTCGGCTCCCGAGAGCGAGATGCGGCCCGCGGCGTTGAGCACGCGCCACCACGGAACATCCGAGTCGTCACGGAGAGCGGAGAGGGCCCAGCCCACCGTGCGAGCGGCGCCGGGCCGGCCCGCCAGCCGCGCGACGAGGCCGTAGGTCGCAACGCGGCCCTTGGGGATGTGGCGCACGACCTTGTAGATGCGGTGATAGAACGGGTTCACTCGTCCTCGGCGCCCCCAGCGCCCCCCCGAGTTCACCTCCAACCTACCCCCGCCACGCCGGTCGTCCAGCGTAGCCCCGGCTAGGATACCCGTAACACGTCTTCCAGCAAGCCTGCCTCCCCGGACCCGAGGATTGACAAAACGTCTTCCAGTGCTCTGCGCTCGCGGGGCCAGGAGAACTGCGCCACCGCCTGAGACGGCGTCAGCCACTCGGCGCGATCGTGCTCCGCAGAGGTCCGCACACCAGCGGCGCCGTCCAGGATGCACGCGAACACCGGAATCAGCACGATCTCGTCGGTCCGGTGACGATAGAACGACTCGACGCGCGATACGTTGTACAGTCGCGCGGGCTCGAGTCCGGTCTCCTCGCGCACTTCGCGTCGCGCGGCCTGCACCGGCGTTTCCCCGGCCTCGATGTGCCCGTGAACCGTCTCCCACGATCCGGGCGAGCGGCCGCCCGGTGCGCGCCGCAGCACCAACACTTCAGGCCCGTCGTGGCCGCGCCGAAGCACGTACGCGTCTACGAACGACACGCGCACGTCAGTCATGGGGGGGACAAACGCAGGTGCTCGTACTCGCGGCTACCGTCGGCGACCCAGCACTGCTTCCAATCGTGCCGAGAGCGCCCGAGCGCGGAACGGTTTGGTGAGAAAGTCGTCCGCGCCGAGCTCGAACACACGCACCTCGTTGTCTTCGTCGCTCTTGGCGGTGAGCACCAGGACCGGAATGTCCGCCGTGGCGGGGCGCGAGCGCAGGTGAGACAACACGCCGTAGCCGTCGAGGCCGGGCATGTTCAGGTCGAGGACGATGATGTCGGGGCCGACGCGATCGACCTGATCCAAGGCTTGCACGCCGTCGCGCGCCTCCGAGACGACGTAGCCCTCCCGCTCGAGCAGGTCCTTGAGGACCTTCCGCAGGCTGTCCTCGTCGTCGACGAGGAGGACCTTGCGCGCCGGGAGCCCGTGCGGCCCCGACGTCCGCGGCGGCGCGGGCTCCTCGAGGAGCTCGAAGTGGGCGGTGAGGGCCTCGGGGGCCGGGGCCGTCGCCGGCTCGCCCATCGCGTGGGAGCCGCTATGGCTGACCTGAGAGTGCGGCATGCCACCCGTCGACCGGCGCGGCGTCACCGTCGGTCCCGACGGTCGGTCGTCCTCCTGCGGGATGTCCACGACGCGCGTCAGCTCGTCCAACGTCGATTCGCCCCGCAGCACGTGCTCTAACCCGGATTCCCACAGGCCCTTCATGCCGGAGCGACGCGCCGCGGTCGCGATCTGCTCGGCCGTCTCCCCCGACGCGATTCGCCGCTCCACCTCGGCCGTCACGGTCAGCACTTCGACGATGGAGAAGCGACCACGGTAACCCGTCATGGCGCAGTCGGGACATCCGGCCGCCCGATAGAGCGGCGTGCCTTTCGGAATCCACTTCTTGAGGCGGTCCGGAGGCGCCTCCATCCATACTTCCTTGCAGGTCGGACACAGCTTGCGCATGAGGCGCTGCGCGAGCACGCCCCGCAGCGCGGCCGCGATCTTGTACGCCTCCACGCCGATGTCCACGAGCCGCGTGACCGCGTTGGCCGCATCGTTCGTGTGCAATGTCGAGAGCACGAGGTGACCCGTGAGGGACGCCTGCACGGCGATCTGCGCCGTCTCCCGGTCGCGGATCTCGCCGACCAGCACGACGTTCGGGTCCTGCCGCAGGATGGACCGGAGGGCCGACGCGAACGTCAAGCCGGCCTTCTCCTGCACCTGCACCTGCACGATGCCCTGCATCCGGTATTCGACCGGGTCCTCGACCGTCACGATGTTCACGCCCTCGCTCTTGATTTGATTGATGCAGGAGTAGAGCGTGGTTGTCTTCCCGGACCCCGTCGGCCCGGTCACGAGGATGATCCCCTCGTGGTTCTCGAGCAGCCGCTTGATACCCTCGGTCTCATTCGAGTTGAGCCCCAACGACTCGAGCGACTTGACCGTCGCGCGCGAATCGAGGATGCGGATGACGACCTTCTCGCCCAGCGCCGCGGGGAGGGTCGATACGCGGAGGTCGATGGGCTGGCCGTTCACGAGCACGCGCGCCCGCCCGTCCTGGGGCCGCAGCCGGTCCGCGATGTCGAGCGACGACATGATCTTGATCCGCGAGATCAACGGGAGTCCCGCCTGCCGCGGGATCTTCATCACCTGGCGCAGCACCCCGTCGATACGATACCGGACGGCGACGCCGCCCTCCTCCGGCTCGATATGGATGTCGCTCGAGCGCTGGAGGATGCCCTCGGAGATGATCAAGTCCACGAGCCGCACGACGGGACGCTGGCTCGCCTCCGCCTCGGACGCCGCGATCTCGTCGGGCGGCAGGTCGTCCTGCACCTGGACCAGCTCCGCAGAGTTCTCCATCCCCTCGAGCAGCTTGTCCACCGCTTTGTCGGGCCGATACACTTCGTCGAGCTTCTCCGCGATCTTCGAAGGCGAGAGCAGCAGCATCCGAATCTCTCGCGCCGTGGCGAATGCCAGCGCCTTCTCGGCATCGAGATCGAACGGATTCGCCGTCGCCACCTCGAGATACGAGTCTGTCGCGCGGAGCGGCAGGATTTGGTAGCGGCGGGCGACCTGCTCTGGGACCCGCTCCTTGGCCGCTGGATCCATCTGATGCGGGTCGGCGAGCTTGAGGCGGAACCGCGCGGAAAGAGCGGTCAGGATCTGGTCGTCGGTGGAGATCTTCTGCGCAACGAGGGTCTGCCACAGAGTGGCGTTGGGCTCCGCCTTCCCCCGTAACTCGGCCAGGCGCTCGGGTGTCAGCACTCCTTCCAGGGAGTGCGCGAGCCATTCATCGGGGAAGGTCGTGTCGGCCATTCGCTCCCCTAAGGTACGTCGTGGGGGGAGGTTGGGGGAGGTTTGGGGGAGGTTAGGGAGTTGCCCCGCCCCGATCAACCTTCTCTACCCTCCCCAACCTCCACGATCCTCCCCAACCTGCTTCAGAGGATTCCCCAGAAGTCCTGCGTCACGTCGAACGCGACGGCGAACCGCTGCGTGGCGGTACCGAACCCCATGTCAACGCGGAACACACCGAGCCACTCGAGCCCGAGTCCCACCGTCGCCCGCGGGCCGGGCGTGGCCGACCATGGCGTGCCCGCGACAGGTCGGCCGGTGGAGCCGAGGGCGATGAAGGGCGCGAGCGTGAGGGTGCGCGGCGTTCGCGTGTACGGGCCGACCCCGAGTGCGACGAACGGGACGGGGATGCGCCACTCCAAGTGCACCAACGCCATGCGGGCTCCGCCCCATCGCCGGAAGTCGTCGCCCAAGAGCGTCCCTCGGCCGCCCATCACGAACGCGCGGTGCGCCGGAAGGTCGGCGCTCCCGACGCCACCCTGCGCGCGAATCAGGAGGCGCGTGCCGCCCGCGGGCACCAGCACGTGGCCGGCACTCCAGAGCCGCAGGTACGTCGCGCCTCCGTCGAGCCGGCCCGCCTCGAGGACGCTCTCGAAATGCAGGTCGCGCCGGACGGCGAATCCCTCGCTCCGGCGCTCGAGCCCCAGCTGCACCAGGTCGACGCCGGGGCCGCCGAGCGCGGGGTTCGGCCGGAAGGTGCCGTTCGCGGGCGACGCGACGACGGGGAGCGACCAGATCGACTCTCGACCCGCGGTCGCGCGCCACTCCCCGCGGACCCCGACGCCGTGGCGATAGGTCACGCGGGCGCCTTCGGCCTCGTAGTAGTCACCATAGTCGCGCCCGAATTCCTGCGAGGAGAACGAGTTCACCAGGGGCGCGATGATGGGTGAATCGCCCACGTCACGAATCTCCCGGTAGACGCCGAGCTCCACCGTCCCCCGACCGCCGCGCTCGATGGCGGTGAGCGATCCTTTCGCCCCGCGGTCGGCGAAGCCGTAGCTCGTGAGGGCCCGCAACTCGCGACGCTCGCCTCCCCCTTCACCGCGCAGCACGATGCCCGCGCCGACCGCCAGTCCCTCGACGCGATTGGCATGCAGGATGTCGGACACCCCGCGCACGCCGAGCCGCCGGCCCTGGAGCCCCGAGAGGGCGCGACGCCCCGCGATCTCTTCCACCTCGGCGCGCACGCCCTCCAGGTCGTTCTGGCGGACCGGCTCCGCGACGTCCTGGAGCGCGGCGGCGAGGGGCTGTGTCCAGGGAAACGAATCGCGCTCTGCCTTCGGCAAGAAGGTGATCTCGTCGCCGGCGAACCAGCTCTGGGCCAGTCCGAGATTGAACGCGTAGTTGTCGATCTCCCAGCGCGCCCGGATGATTCCGCGCACAGGGACGTCGAGCCACGTCGCGCGCCGGCGGATCTCGATCTCCTGACGGTAAGGCAGCCAATACCGGTCTTCCCAGAGCGCGTTGTCGAGCTCGATGCTCACGTCCTCGAGCTCCCGATCGAGATAGGAGCGAGGCGTGAAGTTGAACGCCATGCGCACGAGATCCGCGGTCCCGGCGTCGAGGTACAGGGTCCCGACGATACGGGGAAGGCCGAAGTTCTTGGGTCGGACGCGCAGGGCGACCACGCGCACCTCCCGCTCCGGGAGGACGATGACGGTCGTATCGCCGAGTGCGAAGTCGTACACGGCGAGGCCGGCCGGCGCGAGCGGGTGCGGCACGTCGCGCACCTCATCCCCCTCGCCCAGGCGGATGGCGCTCCCGAAGTTGTTCTGGATGATGCCGAGGTGGTCGCGATGATAATTGATGTCGGTGGGCAGCTGGGCCTGGTCGCGCCAGCCGATCACCCGCTGCTTGCTGCTCGCCGGGGCCCTCCAGTACACTTCCAGCTCCAGCTGATCGGCCTTGATGAGGCGGGGAGGATCGGCGAGCCCCTGCCCGAACGCGCCGAGAAAGAAGAGGAAGCCGTGCGCCTGGGCCTTGTAATCGTGCAGCGAGCTGTCGGCCGCCGCGCCGCTGCGTCGCAAGACCGCGCGCCGCGCCAGCGCCACCGCGTCCTCGGAATTCCAGGCCTGCGCGGGCAGGCCGGGTGGACAGGCGAACACGCCGAGGGCGAGCAGCGCGAGGCGCATGCGCATTCCCCGTGTACCCCGATGCGCGCCGGATGAGCGACGCCCGCGCCGATTTCCTCGCCCGGGCCGAGCGGGGGGGAGGCGGCATGGTCCCCGTCATACGGGAGGTGGTCCTCGACGGGGACACGCCGCTCGCCGCGTTCGTCAAGGTGGCCCGGCCGCCGTTCGCCTTTCTGCTCGAATCCCTGGTCGGCGGGGAGCGGTGGGCCCGTTACACCTTCCTCGGCACGGAGCCGCGCGAGGTGTGGCGGTACCGGGGCCGCGGCGTGGATCGCTGGACCGAGACGACGGGCTGGCAGGTGGCCGCCGAGACCGACGACCCGATCGGCCATCTCGCGCAGCGCATGCGCGCGCTCCCCGCAGCCCCCCCCCCAGTGCCGGGGCTGCCGCGCTTTACCGGTGGCGCCGTCGGCTACCTGGGCTATGATCTGGTCCGAACCGTGGAGCGCCTGCCGCAGCCGCCCGCCGACACGCTCGGCGCCCCGGATGCGATCATGATGATCGCCGACACGCTCGTCATCCTGGACAACCTGTTCGGGCGGGCGATCGTGGTTGCCAACGTGGAGGTCCCGCCGCGCGCCGCCCCCGCGGAGCGCTTGCGGCTGTACGATGCCGCCCATGCCCGCGTGGACGAAATGATCGATCGGCTGGGTCAGCGCCACGACCTCGCCCCACTCACGCTGCGCAACGGCGTCCCCCCTCCCCCCCTCCCCCTCCCGACCCAGTCGCGCTACCCGCGCGCGACGTTCGAGCGCGATGTGGGGCGCGTGCTCGAGTATATCCGCGCCGGAGACACGTTCCAGACGGTGCTGTCGCGGCGACAGGAGGTCGTCGGCCCGGTCGACCCGTTGCGCCTCTATCGCTATCTCCGCGCCCTCAACCCCGCTCCCTACCTGTTTTATCTCGCGCTCGACGACTTCGCGTTCGTCGGCAGCTCGCCCGAGGTGTTGGTGCGCGTCGAAGGCCGAGAGGTCACAGTCCGACCGATCGCGGGCACGCGCCCGCGCGGCCGCACGCCGGAGGAGGACGAGACGCTCGCCCGGGAGCTCCTGGCCGACGAAAAAGAGCGCGCGGAGCACATGATGCTCGTGGATCTGGGGCGGAACGATGTCGGACGCGTGGCACGCTTCGGCACGGTGCGCGTGACCGATCTCCTCACCGTCGAGCGTTATTCGCACGTGCAGCACCTCGTGAGCGAGGTCCGGGGTGAGCTGCGCGACGGATACGACGCGCTCGACGTGTTCAAGGCGTGCTTCCCCGCCGGGACCGTGACCGGCGCGCCGAAAGTGCGGGCGATGGAAATCATCGACGCGCTCGAGCCCGAGCGGCGGGGGCCTTACGCGGGTGCCGTGGGATACGTCGGGTGGGGCGCGACCAACCTGGACACGGCGATCGCGATCCGCAGCGCGGTCGTGCGGCCGGACCGCGTCGTGGTGCAAGCCGGGGCCGGGATCGTCGCCGACTCCGACCCGGCTCGCGAGTTCGAGGAGACGGAAGCCAAGGCCCAGGCGGTGCTCCGAGCGATCACGCTCGCGAAGGCCCGTGACTAGGCGTCTGGGCGGCTAGGCGTGTAGGCGTCTCGGCATCTATATTTTCGCCCTGTGTTCAAGCTGCTGAGCACCACGGGCGAACAGTCTATCGATCTGCAGCCCGGGCGCATCATTGTGGTCGGACGCGCGGTCACGAGCGACGTCCCGATCTACGATCCCACCATCTCCCGCCGCCACGCTGAAGTCTCGCTCACCGACGGCGGTGTGAAGGTCAAGGACGTCGGCTCCTCCAACGGCACGTTCTTGAACGGCGCCCGCATTACCGAGGCGGTGGCCGCGGAAAACGACGTCATCACCTTCGGCAAGGTGGCCTTCCGGGTGAAGGAAGTGAGCGCACCCGCGAAGCGTCCGCAGGTGGTGCCACCCGTGTCGGCGGAATTCGCCGGCGCGAAGGCCGCCGGCGGCACCATCGTCCGGGCGCTTCCGGTGAGCGTGTCAGGGGGAGTCCCGGCGATCGTCACCGCGAGCCCGTCGGGAGCGTCCCACCTCAAGGTCACGGCCAAATCGCTCGAGGAGCTGCGAGAAAAGAAGTTGGAGCTCCTGCTCGAGATCTCGAAGGAGCTCTCGAAGCAGCAGGAGCTCGACCGGCTGCTCGACAAGGTCGTGGAATTCACGTTCCAGGTGATGAACGTGGATCGGGTGTCCATTCTGCTGCTCGAGGCGGCCTCGGGCGAGCTGGTGCCGCGGATCTCCAGGGGTCGGACGGCACAGTCTTCGGCTTCGAAGCACGTGCCCCAATCCATCGCGCGCAAAGTCGTGGAGGATCGGGTGGCCATCCTGTCGGACAACACCGCGGCGGACGAGCGCTTCAAGGGCAAGTCCATCCTCATCCAGAGCGTCCGGAGCGCCATGTGCACGCCGCTCATGGGGACGGACCAGAAGGTCTTGGGCATCCTCTACGTCGACAACCTCACCGCGACCCATTCGTTCTCGGACGATGACCTCAAGTTCCTCATCGCCTTCGGCTCGCTCGCCGCCGTGGCGATCGAGAACTCCCAGCGCTCGGAGCGGCTGCGGCGGGAGGCGCTGGTGCTGTCGAACTTCCAGCGCTACTTCTCGCCCAACATCGCGCAGGTGATCGCGCAGCAGCAGGACGCGGGCCGGCTGCCGAGCGACAAGCGGCCCGTCGTGATCTTCTTCTCGGACATCCGCGGATTCACCCCGATGTCGGAGACGATGAGTCCGGACGACATCGCGACGCTCTTGACCGAATACTTCACCGAGATGGTGGAGGTGGTGTTCGAGCACGGCGGCACGCTGGACAAGTTCATGGGCGACGCGATCATGGCGCTGTGGGGCGCCCCCATGGCGCACAAGGACGACGCGCAGCGCGCCATCGCATGCGCCCTCGCCCAACTCGCCGCGCTCGAGAAGCTGAACGCCAAGTGGAAAGACCAGGGGCGCCCCGAGCTCGGGATCGGGATCGGCATCAATTTCGGCGAGGTGTTCGCCGGCAACATCGGCTCGGATCGGCGGCTCGAGTACACCGTCATCGGCGACGCCGTGAACACCGCGTCGCGACTCTGCTCCAGCGCCGGCGCGAACGAGATCCTGATTTCACAGCAGTTCTTCGAGCAGCTCGAGGAGCCGCCCAAAGTGGAGACGCTCGACCCGATTCAGGTCAAGGGAAAGTCGAAGAAGGTTCCGATCTACCGCGTAAAGCGATAGGGCTCGCCGAAGCGCGCCAGCAGATCGAGCGCAAGCCGGAGCGGCAGGCCCATCACGCCGAAGAAGTCGCCCTGGATGCCCTCCACGAGCGCCGCGCCCTTTCCCTGGATCGCATACGCGCCCGCTTTGTCGAGTGGCTCGCCCGTCGTGACGTAGTCCGTGATCTCCTGGTTGGAGAGGCGGCGGAACGTCACGTCGGTTACGTCGAGCGCGTGCTCGAGCCGCCCGTCGCGCGCCACCGCCACCGCGGTCAGGACCTGGTGCTTGCGCCCCTGTAACCCGCGCAGCATGTCCGCCGCTTCCTCCGGGGACGCAGGCTTCGCGAACACGCGCCCGCGCAACACCACGGTCGTGTCGGCCGCGAGCACCAGGGACCCTTGCTCCTGAGCCGCGACCGTGCGCGCCTTCTCGCGCGCGAGCCGCGTGACGTAGTCCTCGGGCTGCTCCGCGGGACGGAGCGTCTCGTCCACGTCCGGCGCCACCACGCGGAACGGAATCCCGAGCATCTCGAGGAGCTGGCGGCGCCGCGGGCTGCCGCTCGCGAGGACGATCATCTCTCGAGCATCAGGGTCACCGGCCCATCGTTCACCAACTCGACCTCCATCATTGCCCCGAACTCTCCCGTTTCGACCTTCGTCCCGCTCCCCGCTCCGCGCTCCCGCAGCAGCGCCACGAATCGCTCATATAACGGAATCGCTACCTCCGGCGGCGCCGCATCCACGAAGCTCGGACGGCGCCCCTTCTGCGCGTCGCCGTACAGGGTGAACTGCGAAACGACCAAGACCGCTCCCCGCACGTCCGCCAGCGCGAGGTTCATCTTGCCCTCGGCGTCCGCGAACACCCGCAAGCCGAGAATCTTGTCGGCCATCCAGCCCAGCGTGGCGTCGGTGTCGGTGGGCGCGAATCCGGCGAGGAGGACGATCCCCACCCCGATGGATCCCGTGACGCGGCCGTCGACCCGTACCGCAGCTCGCGATACCCGTTGCAACACGACTCTCATCGCACACCCCACCCCGGGTCGGATGGTGCAGCGAAGGATCCGTCGCCGCTCATTCCACGGTCACGCTCTTCGCCAGATTCCTCGGCTGATCTACGTTGCAGCCTCGGCGCACCGCGATGTAGTACGCGAGCAACTGGAGCGGCAAGACCGTGAGCACCGGCGTGAGCAGATCGAGCGTCTCGGGGACCTCGATCTTGTGGTCCGCCAGCCGCGCCACGCCCGTGTCCCCTTCCGTGATCACCGCGAACACGCGCCCGCCACGGGCCCGAACCTCTTCGACGTTCGAGACGACTTTTTGATACACCGCGTCCTTGGGCGCGATGAAGACGACGGGCATGAGGTCGTCGATCAGCGCGATCGGGCCGTGCTTCATCTCCGCCGCGGGATAGCCCTCGGCGTGGATGTAGGAGATTTCCTTGAGCTTGAGCGCGCCTTCGAGCGCCACCGGGAAGTTGTATCCGCGGCCCAGGTAGAGGACGTTGTTCGCGCGCATCATCCGCTCGGCGATCCGCTCGACTTCGGGCGCTTTCGCGAGCACCTGCTCGATGAGCTCGGGCAGCCGGCCCAACGCGCGGACCACTTCCCGCCCCTGGAGGATCGAGAGCGCCCGCAACCGACCCATCTTGAGCGTCAGCAGCGCGAGCGTGACGATCTGGCTGGTGAACGCCTTGGTCGACGCGACGCCGATCTCGGGGCCGGCGTGCAGGTAAATGCCTCCGTCCACTTCGCGCGCGATGGTGGAGCCAACCACGTTCACGAGCCCCAGGGTCCTGGCGCCCCGCCGCTTGGCCTCGCGCAGCGCCGCCAGCGTGTCCGCGGTCTCGCCCGACTGCGAGATCCCGACGACGAGCGTCCGCTCGTCCACGATCGGGTTTCGATAGCGGAACTCGGAGGCGTACTCGACCTCGGAAGGGATGCGGGCCAGCTCCTCCATCATGTATTCGCCGATCAGCGCCGAGTGCCACGACGTCCCGCACGCCGTGAACACGATGCGATTCACCTGCAGCAGCTGCTCGTCGTCGATGTTGAGGCCGCCGAGGCGGGCTGTGCCGTCTTCCTCGAGGAGGCGCCCGCGCAGCGCGTTTCGCACGCTCTCGGGCTGCTCCATGATCTCTTTCAGCATGAAGTGCGCGTAGCCGCCGCGCTCGATCGTGGCGAGGTCCCAGTCCACGCGGGTGACGGTTTTCTCTTTCTCGACCGTCCGCAGGTCCATGATGCGGTACTCCTGTGGACGTACGACCGCGAGTTCGCCGTCGTCCAGGTAGACCACCGAGCGCGTGTGCGCCAGGACGGCCGAAGCATCCGACGCCACGAAGTTCTCCCCGGTCCCGATCGCGACGAGCAGCGGCGAGCCGTGGCGCGCCGCGACGATCGTGTCCGGCTCCTTGGTCGACACGACCGCGATGCCGTAGGTGCCGTCCACCTGATGGAGCGCGCCCGCCACCGCCTCGACGAGCGGGTTGCCGGCCGACAAGAGGTCCTCCACCAGATGGGCGAGCACTTCGGTGTCGGTCTCGGAGCGGAATACGTGCCCGCGCTTGCTCAACGCGGTCCGCAGCGCGCCAGCGTTTTCGATGATGCCGTTGTGGACCAGCGCGAGCGTGCCTCCGCAGTCGGTGTGCGGATGGGCATTGACCGTGGTGGGGGCGCCGTGCGTCGCCCAGCGCGTGTGCGCGATGCCCGTGCGGCCGGCTGGGAGCTTCTTGCCGAGCTCCTTCTCGAGCACGCCGAGCTTCCCCGGCGCCTTGTGGACTTCGATCCGGCCGTCTTCGACCAGCGCGAGGCCGGCCGAGTCGTAGCCCCGGTACTCGAGCCGGCGCAGCCCGTCGAGCAGGAGTGGAGCCGCCTGCCGTGGTCCGGTGTAGCCTACGATGCCGCACATGATCGCACTCTCACCGTGTCCTCGTGGTCACGGGAAGGATACATCGGCTCCACGCTCGAATCGAGCGTGCCGACCCGCTCCGGCCCGGGAACTGTCGCATCCTCGCCCGTCGATGCCGCAAAAACGCCCTTGCACGTCCGGGGCCGACCGCCATCTTGTTCCGTCCGCGCCACCCCTTCCCCATCCCCGAATGACCGCCGTCAGCGCAGGTGACTTGGCTCACAACGGCGAGCGACGAGAACGGCAAGTTGTTCTGGCCGACAGACCGGGCCACGCCCAGGGGGTACCGACCGATGGCTGACCGGAGAGCCGTTCGAGCCGCGACAACGCTCCTCGTCACCGTTTGCTTCGCCGGGGGGGTCGTGGCCCAGCAGCCGGATTCCGCCGCCCAGGCGGAGTCCTTGAAAGCGCTGAGCATCGAGCAGCTCATGAACGTGGAGGTCACCTCCGTCTCGAAGCGTCCCGAGCGGCTGGCCCGCGTCGCCTCGGCGATCCAGGTCATCACGCAACAGGACATCCGTCGCTCCGGGGCCTCGAGCCTGCCCGAGGCCCTGCGTCTCGCCACGAACCTGCAGGTGGCCCAAATCGACTCGCGCCAATGGGCCATCAGCGCGCGCGGCCTGAACAGCACGGCCGCCAACAAGCTGCTGGTGCTCATCGACGGGCGGACGGTGTACACGCCGCTGTTCTCCGGGGTGTTCTGGGACGTCCAGGATGTGCCCGTAGCGGAGATCGACCGCATCGAGGTCATCAGCGGGCCCGGCGCGACCCTGTGGGGAGCGAACGCGGTGAACGGGGTGATCAACGTCATCACCAAGAAGGCCAAGGACACGCAAGGGCTCCTCGTGTCGGGCGGCGGCGGGTCGGAGTTGCGCGGATTCGGGACCGCGCAATACGGCGGCGCGCTCGGCCAGAGCGTCCACTACCGGGCATACGGGTCGGGGTTCATTCGTGAGCCGACGCTCCTGCCGAGCGGGATAGATGCCACGGATGACTGGCACTTCGAACAAGGCGGATTGCGCATGGATTGGGACGCGTCAGAAGCAAGTCGCGTCACGGTGCAAGGGGACTACTACGATGGCCGAAGCCGCCAGCCGGGCGCGGCCGACATTGCGGTGAGTGGCGGCAACCTCGCCGCCAAGTGGTCGCGCACGATATCCGCGACTTCCGACCTGCACGGGCAGCTCTACTACGACCACACCCACCGGAACATTCCGGGTACGTTCGGCGAGGACCTCGACACGTACGACGTCGACCTCCAACACCACGCGCGCCTGGGGACGAGGCATGATGTGGTTTGGGGACTGGGCTACCTGTTGATAAACGACCGCGTGGCCAACACCCCCGCCCTGGCGTTCTTGCCGGCGCACGTGACGCGAGCGTGGTTCACCGGATTCGTGCAGGATGAGATCGCGCTCGTCCCGGACCGGTTCCACCTGACGCTCGGCACCAAGATCGAGCACAACGACTACACCGGGGTCGAGGTCCAGCCCAGTGGCCGGGTGAATTGGGCCGTGAGCGACGTCGGGACTCTCTGGGCAGCCGTCTCCCGAGCGCTCCGGACGCCTTCGCGCATCGACCGGGAGTTTTACGCTCCGGGCCAGCCTCCTTACTTCCTCGCCGGCGGCCCGAACTTCGACTCCGAAGAGGAGCTCGCCTACGAGGTCGGGTACCGCCATCAACGCGGGCCCGTCGCCCTCTCCGTGGCGACGTTCTACAACCGCTACTACGGGCTCCGCAGCCTGGAGCAGGCCAACCCACCGGCCGCTTTCCCGATCGTGATCGGTAACGGACAGGACGCCGAGTCTTACGGTGCGGAGCTCACAGCGGACTATCGCGTCACCGATCGCTGGCGTCTGGTCGCCGGATACACGGAGCTGCGCATCCACGTGTGGGCGCTCCCCACGAGCACCGACACGTCCCGCGGGAGCGCGGAAAACCATACCCCCGATCGGCAGTTCTCCATTCGCTCCACCGCCGACCTCCCGGGTCGCCTCAGCCTCGACGGCACCGTCCGCTACGTGGGTGACATCGTCAACCAGCAGGTCCCGGCATACGGCGAGCTGGACATGCGCCTCGGCTGGCAGCCAGTCGCGCGGCTCGAGGTGTCGGTGGTCGGCCAGAACCTCCTGCACGACCATCACGTCGAGTTCGGCGCGCCCGGCGCGCGGAGCGAAATCAAGCGCGGCATCTATGGGTCCTTCGAATGGCATTTCTGAGCGTCGAAGGCGCGCGGGTCGGCAAGCGCCTCGCCGCGTGGGGCCTACCGGTGGCGTGGATTCTGGGGTCCGCGCTGGGGCTCGTGCCGGCGTCCGGCCTGGTGGCGCAGGCAGCGCGGCCCTCGGAGTACCAGGTGAAGGCCGTGTTTCTGTTCAACTTCGCGCAATTCGTCGATTGGCCGCCCGACGCCGTCCCGGACTCGCAGGCGCCGTTCATCATCGGTGTGCTGGGCAGCGATCCGTTCGGTGACCTGCTCGATGCCACGGTACGCGGGGAGCATCGGGGAGGACGGTCCTTCGTGGTGCGCCGCTATCAGCGGATCGAAGACGTCAAGACCTGCGACATCCTGTTCATCAGCCGCCCCGACGCGGACCGGCTGCAGGGCGTGCTCGCCGACCTCAAAGACCGGCCGATCCTCACCGTGAGCGACGCCGATGGATTCGCCGGGCATGGCGGCATGGTCGGATTCGTGACCGATCGGAACCGCATCCGGCTCCAGATCAATCTTGCCGTGGCCCAGGCGGCGCACCTGACCATCAGCTCCAAGCTGCTCCGCGTGGCCGAGATCATCAATCCGCCCGGGCCTTGAGATGTCACTGCGTGACTGGCCGATCAAGAAGAAGTTGACGGCGATTCTCCTGCTCGTCAGCAGCCTGGTGCTCCTCCTGACGTCCGCGGCCTTCGTCACTTACGAGGTCCTCGCGATCCGACGGACGACCTTGAAGAACCTGTCCACGCTCGGTCGCGTCATCGCCTCGAACAGCACCGCCTCGCTGGCCTTTGCCAACGAGGCCGATGCGCGAGAGATCCTGTCGGCGCTCAAAGCCGAGCCGCACGTCGTGGCGGCGGGCCTGTACGACAAGGACGGGCGATTGTTCTCCCGCTATCCGGCGGGTTTGCCGCTCGATGCCCTTCCGCCGGCACCGGAACGCGACGGGTACCGGTTCGAGGATGGGTATGTGATCGGACTCGAGCCGGTGGCGGAGGTAGGGAACCCGCGGCTCGGCACCTTGTACCTGAAGTCCGACATGCAGGCCGTGTCCCGCACGCTGCGACTCTCGGCGGCGATCGGCGCCGGGGTCATGGCGATCTCGTTGCTCACCGCGTACCTCCTCGCCGCGCTCCTGCAGGGACGGATCTCGCAGCCTATTCTCGCGCTGGCGGAAGCCGCGGCGGCGGTCTCGACGCGTCAGGACTACTCGGTACGGGCGCCCAAGCTCGGCGAAGACGAATTGGGCATGCTGACCGACGCCTTCAACCAGATGCTCGGCCGCATCGAGGATCAAAACCGCGAGCTCCGCCGCTACGCCACCGAGCTCGAGCAACGGGTCACGGATCGCACCCGCGAGCTCGAGGAGCGGAACGAGGCACTCCGACGCAACGCGGCGGAGCTCCTCGCCGCCAATACCGAGCTGGACGCGTTCGCCTATTCCGTCTCGCACGACCTGCGGGCGCCGCTGCGCAGCATCGACGGGTTCAGCCAGGTGCTCCTGGAGGATTACAGCGCGCAACTGGACGAGGCTGCACGGGATTCCCTGCAGCGGGTCCGGGCCGCCAGTCAGCGGATGGCGACCCTCATTGACGACCTGCTGAAACTGGCGCGCGTCACCCGTTCGGAAATGCGCACCGAGGCCGTTGACCTGAGCAAGATTGCGCAGGACATCGTGGCCGACCTCCAGCGCTCGACGCCCGAGCGTCAGGTGGAATTCGCGATCGCCCCGGGGCTCGAGGCGCGGGGCGACGCCCGGCTCTTGCGCGTGGTCCTCGAGAATCTCCTGCGCAACAGCTGGAAATACACGGCGAAGCAGCCACGCCCGCGAATCGAATTCGGATCGGTCCAGGAGAACGGGGAACGGGTGTTCCGGGTCCGCGACAACGGGGCCGGCTTCGACATGCAGTACGCCGACAAGCTGTTCGGCGTGTTTCAGCGCTTGCACTCCCCGGCCGAATTCGAGGGCACCGGCGTCGGGCTCGCCACGGTCCGTCGCATCATCACCCGCCACGGCGGTCGGATCTGGGCCGAGGGCGTGGTCCACCAGGGAGCGACGTTCTACTTCACGCTGTGATCGCTGCGGTGCAGAGACGCCGTCCTTCGTCCACGAGCTCCCGCGCCTCGGGAGCCGACGGCGCTTCGGCGATGAGCCGGATGATCGGCTCCGTGTTCGATGGCCGTACGTGGAGCCAGCGATCCGTCCACGCGAGTCGCAGCCCATCCTGCGTGTCCACCTGAGCGTCGGCGAACCGCTGCCGCAACGCCACATAGGTCCGCTCGAGGCCCCCCCCCTCCTCCCGGCTCCCTGCGCCCCGCTCCACCTTCGCCTTCACGATGGCGTACCGCGGCGCGGCCTTCACGACCTGGCTCACACGCCGCCCTTCCCGGGCGAGCAGGGTCAGGAGCAGCGCGGCCGCAACGGGCGCGTCCCGGCCCGCGTGTAGCGCGGGATACATCACGCCCCCGTTCCCTTCCCCGCCGATCGCCGCTCCGAGCCGCAGAATGGCGCGGGCGACGTGGACTTCACCGACCGGAGTCCTGACGACGCTGGCTCCGTAGGTCCGCGCCGCATCTTCGACGACGAGACTCGTGGAAAGATTGCACACTACAATGGGCGTGCCGCCCTTGCCGCCCTTGCCGCCCATTACCGCCCGTATGGCGAACGCCAGCGTATAGTCCTCCCCGATCGGGGTTCCCGCCTCGTCCACGATCGCGAGACGGTCCACGTCCGGGTCGACGGCGATGCCGACGTCGGCGCCGGAGCGACGCACGAGCGCCGTCAGCTCGCCGAGATTCTCGGGCACGGGCTCGGGCGCCCGGGGGAACCGACCATCTGTCTCCAGGTTGATCCCCGTCACGCGGCACCCGAGGCGCTCGAGTAGCGTGCGCATGACCGGGCCGCCCGCTCCGCGCACCGCGTCGAGCGCCACCTGGTAACCCCGCTTGCGAATGCCCTCAACATCCACCGCTGGCAGTTTCAGGACGGCGTCCAAGTGCCGCTCGACCGCTCGGGTATCCCTCTGAACCTCCTCAACCTCCCCCGACCTCCCCCGCGCTCCCCCGTCCTTCCCGACGAGCTCCAGCACGCGCTTCCCATCGGCCCCGTCCAGAAAAATCCCGTCGGGGCCGATGAACTTCAGGGCGTTCCACTCGATCGGGTTGTGGCTCGCCGTGATCGCGATACCGCCTCCCGCCTGGTGATGCTCCACGGCGAGCTGGATCGTGGGCGTCGGGGCGATGCCGACGGAAACGACGGCGCAGCCCGCGGAGGCGAGCCCCTCGGTCACCGCCCGCTCGAATGCCGGCCCGGATTCCCGCGCATCCCGGCCGACCACGACGAGGGGCCGGCGCGCTCCCGCCTTGGCCCACTGGCCAAAGGCGCCGGCGTAGCGCGCCACCACGTCCTCCGTCAGGTCTTTGCCGACGATACCACGGATCCCCGAAACCCCGACCATCAAGGTGTCGGTCATGCGGACAATCTAATCCGCGGGTGGCGCGTCGCGGCGCACGGTGTCCGGAACGGGGGTGGGCAGGTGGAGCGGTCGCACCTCGGGATTGGACACGGGGAGTGCGGCGCGGTCGGGGAAGGCGGCGAGAAAAGCCTCGACCGCGGGCGCGTGAAACTGTCGCCCCTTTCCCTCCTCGAGCTCCTGGAGGGCCTTGTCCACCGAGAGGGCGGGCCGGTATGGACGCGCGCTGGTCATCGCATCGAACGAATCGGCGACGGTCACCACCCGCACCTCGAGGGGGATCTCGTCGCCCTTCAACCCGTCGGGAAACCCCTTGCCGTCGAGCCGCTCGTGATGCGATCGAATGATCGCGAGCGCGCTGGGAGCCTCGCGCATGAGCGGTGCGAGGATGCGCGCGCCGATCGCCGGGTGCTCCATGATATGACGATACTCCGCTTCAGTGAGCTTGCCCGGCTTGTGGAGGACGGCCTCGCTCACGCCGATCTTGCCGATGTCGTGCAGCTCGGCGCCCAACGCGATGGTGTCCAGCACCGATTGCGGCAGCGCCATCGACTGCCCGATCCGCGCCGAATAGGCCGCGACCCGCACCGAGTGACCGCGCGTGTACGGATCTTTCTCCTCCAGGAAATGCACGAGCGCCTGCAGCCGCTCGAGGGACAACTCCTCGATCCGGTGCGCTTGCTCCTGCACGCGCGTTTCCAACGTACGGCGGTAGTCCTCGACCTCCAGCTTGAGCCTGCGCTTATCGAGCGCCTGCATCACCCGGGCGCGGACTTCGTCGAGGTGGAACGGCTTGGCGACGTAATCGAGCGCCCCGAGCTGCAGGCACGCGACGGCGCTCTCCACTTCCGCCACCGCGGTCACCACGATGACGGCCGTGTCGGGCCAGCGCGCGACGATCTCGCGCAGGAGCGTGACGCCGTCCATCTGCGGCATCCGTAGGTCGGAGATGACGAGCGGCACGTGGTCCTGCTGCAGTATCTCGAGCGCTTCGGTGCCGGAGCCGGCTTCCGCGCACGTGAAACCCTCACCCTCGAGCAACCGCACGAGGACGCGTCGCAGGCGCGGCTCGTCGTCCACCACCAGGCACTTGACGGCGTTCGGCTGGGGCATGTGCGCTTAACGTAAAGGTCGCTTGCTCGACATGGAAGGCGCCCTTACGTTCCCGCCATGACCCGCGTGACCACGGACGACCTGAAAGCGCGCTTTGCAACTCGCGCCGTGCATGCGGGGCACATCGCCGATCCCCTCGCCGGCGCGGTGATGACTCCCATCTATCAGACGTCGACGTACATCCAGGACGGCCTGGGCCGCCACAAGGGGTACGAGTACGCGCGTACCCAGAACCCCACGCGCGAAGTCCTCGAGCGGAACGTCGCGGCGCTCGAGGGCGGCCGGCACGGCTTCGCGTTCGCCTCCGGGCTCGCCGCCCTGGACGCCGCGTTGAAGCTCCTCTCGGCCGGCGACCACGTGGTGTCGGGCGAGAACGTCTACGGTGGCACGCATCGCCAGATGACGCACGTGTGGACGCGGTACGGGCTCACCTTCTCGTTCGTGGACGCCACCGACCCCGCGAAGATCGCCGCCGCCGTCACACCCAAGACCCGGATGGTGTACGCCGAGACGCCCACGAATCCGATGATGCAGCTGTGCGATCTCGCGGCGGCGGGGGAGACCGCGCGTGCGGCGCGGGCGCTCTTCGTCGTCGACAACACCTTCGCGACGCCGTGCTTCCAGCGCCCACTCGAGCTTGGCGCGGATATCGTCCTCCACTCGACCACCAAGTACCTGAACGGCCACAGCGACATGGTCGGTGGGATGCTGGTCGCGAACCGCGACGACCTCGCCGAGCGCATCGGCTTCCTGCAAAACGCGGCTGGCGCCGTCCCCGGCCCGTTCGACTGCTGGCTGGCGCTGCGGGGAACCAAGACCCTGGCGCTCCGCATGCGGCAGCACGACGCCAACGGCCGGCGCATCGCCGAGTGGCTCACGAAGCACCCCAAGGTCCAGCGGGTGTATTATCCCGGCCTGCCCTCTCATCCCCAACACGACCTCGCGTGCCGTCAGATGAAGGGATTCGGCGGCATGATCTCGATCGAGCTGGGATCGACGGAGCGCGCCAAGCGCTTTGCCGAGCGGACCCGCATCTTCGTCCTCGCGGAATCGCTGGGGGGCGTCGAGAGCCTCATCGGGCACCCCGCCTCGATGACCCATGCGAGCGTACCGGCGGAGATGCGACGCGCGATGGGGCTCACCGATAGCCTGGTGCGGCTGTCCGTGGGCATCGAGGATGTCGAGGATCTGATTGGAGATCTGGAGCAGGCGCTTGATGGCGCGGGTTGACCCTGCCCCCAACCGAAACATGGCGTTCAGTCAGTCGTAGTATCGTGACACTTTGCCGGAGCACCTTATGACGGAATCCACGCTGCCAGCCGCCCGCCCACGCAAGATCCTCACGCAGATCGCGCCGGTGGTGTGGGAGCACCCAGCCGACCGTGCGGCACTGCAGACGCTTCGCTCCGTGCCGGGCTTCGACCAGGTCGTGAAGAAGATCGTCGGATTCTTGGGCGAGCGCGGCATCCGGCTCCTGTTCCAGGCCAACGCGGTTCGGGTGGGGCCGACGCAGTTCCCGCGGATGAACGCATTGTATACCGACGTCCTCACATCGCTCGACTGGCCCGACCGGCCCGAGCTGTTCGTGTCGCAAACCCCGTTCGTCAACGCCGGGGCGTACGGCATGGACCGCCCGTTCATCGTCATCAATTCGGGCGCCCTCAACCTGCTCGACGACGACGAGATGCGCGTGCTGCTCGGCCACGAGCTGGGCCATGTGATGAGCGGGCACGCGCTGTACCACACGATCCTGGTGCTCATCGTGTTCGTGGGGATGAACTTTCTCCCCTTCCTTGCCGGGATCGTGCTCGCACCCGTCGAGCTGGCGCTACTCGAGTGGTACCGCAAGAGCGAGCTCTCCTCCGATCGCGCCGGCCTCCTCGCCGCGCAGGATGCGACCGCGTCGATGCGGATGTTTCTCAAGATGGCCGGGGGCGGCGACACGAAACAGATGGACCTGAACGCCTTCCTCCAGCAGGCCAAGGAGTACGAGGAGACGGGCGGCGCCATCGATCGCGTCTTCAAGATCCTCAACACGCTCCCGCAATCGCATCCGTTCAACACGCTGCGGGCCGCCGAGCTGCAGCGCTGGATCGAAGAGGGCCAGTACGACCGCGTGCTGCGGGGAGAGTACACGCGCCGCGGGCCTGAGGCCGAGCAGCGTCCCATCGACAAGGATATCGACGACGCGCGCGAGCACTACATGAAGGAAGCGAAGGCGGTCGTGGACGACGTAGTGGACACCGCCAAGCGAGCCGCCCAAGCCTTCTCGGACGCCTTCAAGAAGAAGTGAGAGTCCTGGTAGTCGGCGAAGGGGGTCGCGAGCACGCGCTCTGCTGGGCGCTGAAGCGCGATGCCCCCGACGCGGACGTCTTCGCCGCCCCGGGGAATCCGGGCACCGCGCAGCTGGGCACCAATCTCGGTATTCCCGTCACCGCGCAGGACGATCTCGTCTCGGCCGCGCGGGATCAGCGTATCGATTTCACCATCATCGGGCCCGAGGCGCCGCTCGCCGCCGGCCTCGCTGACGTGCTTCGTAAGACGGGGCAGCCCGTCTTTGGACCTGGAGCCGCCAACGCCCGCATCGAGTCCTCGAAAGCGTTCGCCAAGGACGTGATGCATCGGGCGGGCATTCCCACGGCGGCGAGCCGAACGTTCACGGCGGTCGACCCAGCGCTTGCCTACATCGAGCGGCACGCCGAGCCGCTGGTGGTCAAGGCCTCCGGGCTTGCCGCCGGCAAGGGGGCGATCGTGTGCGACACGCGCCCGGACGCCCGCCGCGCCGCGCGCGCGATGCTCGCCGACGGCGCGTTCGGCGACGCGGGCCGGGAGGTCGTGATCGAAGACTACCTCGAGGGCGAGGAGCTCTCGGTGCTCGCCCTCACCGACGGCGAGCAGATCCTCCTCCTCCCCGCCGCGCAGGACCACAAGCGCTTGGGTGAGGGCGATACCGGCCCAAACACCGGAGGGATGGGCGCCTATTGCCCGGTGAGCATCGCCACGCCGGCCCTGCTCGAGCGCGTGCGGCGCGAAGTGCTCGAGCCCGCGATCGCGGAGCTCGCCAGGCGCGGCGGCGGTCCGTATCAGGGCGTGCTCTACGCCGGTCTCATGCTCGCGGCGGACGGCACACCCTACGTCCTCGAGTTCAACTGTCGCTTCGGGGACCCCGAGACCCAAGCGCTGCTCCCCGTACTTCCCGGCGTGACGCGCCATATCGCCGACATCGCGGCGGGCACGTGGGCGCCCGAAGGCACCGCGCTGCCGGCGCAGCGCGCCGCGGTCGCCACGGTGCTCGCGGCGCCAGGCTACCCCGAGAAGCCCGAGGTCGGCGCCGCGATCGATGTGCCGCGCGATCTCGAGCCCGGGACACTCGTATTCCACGCGGGCACGTCCAGCGCGGCGGACGGCTCGCTCCAGGTGCGCGGCGGGCGTGTCCTCGCCGTGACCGGCGTAGGTGACTCCGTCGCCGAGGCGCGCGAGCGGAGCGCTCGCGGGTGCGAGCTCATCAGCTTCCAGGGCAAGACTTACCGTCGGGACATCGGGTGGCGCGAGATCGGGGGCGGGGGGGGCGGGGGGGGAGAACGCCGGAGGGGGGGAGAGCGTGCCGGAGCTGCCCGAGGTTGAGACGATCGTGCGGGAGCTGGCCCCGCGGCTCGAGGGGTTTCGGATCGCCCGCGCCCGCCTGGCCAAAACGGACGTCCTGCGTCGCGTTTCCAAGCCCCGCCTTCTCAAGACGCTCACAGGGAACGCTTTCGAGGAAGTCACCCGCCGGGCCAAGCACGCCGTATTCCGTTTGACGAGCGGTCACCGGCTCGTGGTACAGCCGCGCATGACCGGGTCGTTGGTCGTGTACGATCGCCGCCTCACCAAGGACGAGGCGAAATACGCGGTCCTCACCTGCACCCTGGAGGACCGCCGGGTCTTCGTGTATCGGGATGTGCGCCGCCTGGGGACGGTGTGGCTGCTGGACGACGCGGCGTGGGCCGCCTACACAGGCAGGATCGGTCCGGAGCCGCTGGAGGAGACGTTCACGCCGTTCGTCTTTGCCCAACGGCTGGCGGGTACGCGCGCCGCGATCAAGAAAGCCATCATGGATCAGCGACGAGTGGCAGGCGTGGGCAACATCTACGCGAATGAGGCGCTGTTCCAGGCGGGGATCGACCCCTCGAAGCCGACGAACAAGCTGTCGCTCGAAGAGTTCGCCCGGTTGCACGCCGCCGTGACCGATGTCCTCCAACGCGCGGTGGACTCGTCGGGGACCACGGTCCGGGACTATCGGACCGGCGTGGGCGAGCCGGGTCGGTTTCAGTTCGAGCTGAAGGTGTATGGGCGCGGGGGCGAGCCGTGCGTGACGTGCGGCCGGAAGCTCGTCACGACCCATACCATCGATCTGCGCGCAACGACGTTCTGCCCCAATTGCCAACGGTGAGGAGGGTCGCGGGGGCGCTCGGGACTTGACTGCGGCTTGGCCGAGGCAGAGCACCATGAGGAGCACAAACCGCGCGAGGCGTTCCGCATGCGGCACCTGTCAAGCCGCGCCGTCGCGCTGGCGTTCCTCGCCAGCTGCACGGTGTACAACCCGCCCACGGTGAGCGAGGTCCCACGACCTGCCGCCACCGACTCCGTCGCCGTGGCATCACCCGTCAAGGCGCACCTGCTCGATGGCTCCACCGTGCTCTATCGGGCCGGTGTACTCGTCGCGCGCGATACAGTCTACCAGGCGGGCAGGAACGCATTTCGCTACGGCCTGACGCTCGCCGATTCCGCCCCGGTGGGCCCCCTCCCGCTCGACAGCGTCATCGGGATGGAGACGTTTCGGAACTCCGTCAACGGTGGCGCGACCGTGGTGCTCACGACGCTCACCGTCGGGGGGACCGCCGCCGGTCTGGCGCTCGCCGCCATCGCGATCTTCGGCTCCTGCCCGACCTTCTACGCGGACACGGCGGGGGTGCCGAGCCTCGAGGCCGAGGGGTTCTCGTATAGCATCGCGCCCCTGTTCGAAGCCCGCGACGTGGATCGGCTGCGCGCGCAAGCCGATGCCAGGGGTGACGTTCGGCTCGAGGTGCGCAACGAGGCCCTCGAGACGCATTACATCAACCAGCTTGGTTTGCTCGACGTGCACCATGGCTCCGACGAGCTCGTCGTGCCCGACGCCGGGGGGCGGCCGCTCGCCCTCCGTGGCTTCGTCGCAGCGGCGTCGGCGAGCGATCGCGTCGGTCGCGACCTTCGGTCCGCCCTGCGCGATGCCGATGGACGGGCGTTCAGCACCGATTCGGGGGTCGTCAACCGGGTGAGCAGCGCCGATCCCGATGACTACATCGATCTCGCGTTCGCGCGCCCAGTCGGCATCGATACCGTCGCGCTCGCCCTCCGGATGCGGAACAGCCTCCTCAACACCGTGCTGCTCTACGAGCTCATGCTCACCGACCCCGGGGCGAGGAGCCTCGACTGGATGGGCCAGGAACTCGACAATATCGGCCCCGCCGCGCGCCTGGGGCGGTGGTACGCCGGTCGCATGGGCATGCATGTGCTGGTGCAGGACGGAGTGGCCTGGCGTGCGGTGGGCCGCATTCCCGACACCGGCCCCATCGCGTGGGACGACGTCGCGCTGCCCATCCCCGTTCCCTCGGGCGACAGCCTGCGGATCCGGCTGCGATTTGTCGCCGACGACTGGCGGATCGACCGCGTCCAGCTGGCGCGCGGCATGCGTCGTCCGGCAGCTCGCGCCATCCCTCCGGCCGAGGTGCTCGGCGCCGACGGTCTCCCCGACACCGCCGCCCGCGCGAGCATCGATGCGCCCGATCGACGCTATCTCGTCACCTCGCCGGGCCAGCGGTTCGA
>DASQIB010000158.1:0-9379 GCA_035631795.1 Gemmatimonadales bacterium
GCGCGTCTCGTCGCGCTGTTCCGCATCCAACCCTTCGCGCGGATCTTCTCCATCGAGCATCCGGCGGACGCCCCGATCCCCGGCGACGACACGCGGCGCTACGGGGACACCGCCGTGACCTTCATCTACGCGCCATGACCAGCATCGCCGTCTACCCCGGCTCCTTCGATCCGGTCACGCGCGGGCACGAGGACCTGATCCGGCGCGCGCGGCGGTTCGCGGACCGGCTCATCGTCGCCGTGGCGGTGAACCCCGCGAAGCAGCCGCTCTTCACGCTCGACGAGCGGGTCGCGTTGATCCGCCGCGTCGTGGACGATCCCGCCATCGAGGTCCGCTCCTTCGACGGGTTACTCGCCGAGTTCGCGCGCGTGGCAGGCGCCACCTTGATCGTGCGTGGTCTCCGCGCCATCAGCGACTTCGAGTACGAGTTTCAGATGGCCCTCATGAATCGCAATCTGGCGCCGGGCATCGAGACCGTGTTCCTCGTCCCCGCGTTCGACTTGACGTATTTGAGCTCGAGCCTCGTGCGGGAGGTCGCGCGCTTCGGCGGGGACGTGTCGAGCCTCGTCCATCCCGCGGTGCAGCAGGCGCTCAAGAAAAAGCTCGGTCGGTGACGTTTCGCGATACACTGTACGAGCGGGCCCGGCGCGCTGGCCGGCGCATCGTGCTTCCCGAAGGGGACGACCCCCGGGTGCGGGCAGCCGCGCAGCGGATTGAAAGTCTGAGGATCGGGACCGTCCAGCTCCTGGAGGGTACCGCTCCCCGCTCCCCGCTCCCCGAGATGATCAGCCTCCTCCGCACCCGGCATCCCCAGAAGTTCCCCACCGACGCGGCCGCGACGGAAGCCCTGCAGCATCCCTTGACCTTCGGTGCCGCGTTGGTCGGCCTGGGGCGGGCGGACGTCATGGTCGGCGGGGCGACATTTCCGAGTGGGGATACGATCCGCGCCGCGCTCTGGGCCGTGGCCATGGCGCCGGGCATCACCACGCTCAGTGGCGCCTTTTACATGGTCCGCGGGGACGCGGTGCTCACCTTCACCGACTGCGCGGCGGTCCCCGAGCCCACACCCGAGCAGCTCGCCGAGTCCGCCGTGGCCGCGGCCCGCGACCGCCGGCGCATCGTGGGGGACGAGCCGATCGTCGCATTCCTCTCCTACAGCACCAAGGGCAGCGCGGCAGGCCCCCGCGTCGACCGGGTGCGCCGGGCGCGCGAGCTGCTGCAAGGCCGCGCGCCGGATTTCGCGTTCGACGGGGAGCTGCAGGTGGACGCGGCGCTCGTTGCCGCCGTCGCCGCGAGCAAGGCCCCGGGATCACCGGCCGCTGGGCGCGCCAACGTGCTCGTCTTCCCCGACCTTGACAGCGGCAACATCGGATACAAACTGGTGCAGCGACTGGGGGGGTGGGAGGCGATCGGTCCGGTCCTCCAGGGCTTGGCGCGGCCCGTGTCCGACCTGTCGCGGGGCGCTAGCACCGATGATATTGTCGACACGGCGGCGGTCGCCGTCCTTCAAGCTGCGGGGGGGGAGCGTCCATGAGCTTCAGTCTCAAGAAGGACAAGCGGGGCGTGGTGGTGGTCGGTGTGGACGGGCAGCTGATCGTCGGCAACCGTCAGGAGCTGAAGCAGAAGGTGCTCGATGCCCTCGAGGGCGGCGGGGCGAAGTTCGTGATCGACTTCACGAAGACCGGCTACATCGATTCCTCGGGTCTCGGCGTCCTCGTCTCGCTCTCCAAGAAGATTCGCGAGCAGGGGGGGGACCTGCGGCTGTGCGGACTGAACGAAGACCTCCAGACACTGTTCGAGCTCACCAAGCTCGACACGCTCTTCGCCATCGCCAAGACCCCTGAGGAGGCGCTCGGCGCGTTTTAGCGCGTGACGAAACCGCTGCGCCTCGCCCTCCGCCGCCGCGCCACCGGAAGCGAAACCGAGCTGTCGCTCGATGTGCCGAGCGACCTCGCGTATGTCGGGCAAGCGGTCGAGTTGATCGCCGCAGCCCTACCGGGCGGCCTCCTGTCGGCTCGCCGCATTCGCTTCAACTTCCGCACCGCGTTCGCCGAAGCACTCGCCAACGCCATCTCCTACGGCAACCGCCACGATCGGGCGCGCCTCGTCCGGGTCCGCGTTGAAGTCTCGCCGGATGCGGTCCATCTCCACGTGACCGATGAAGGCTCGGGGTTCAATCCCGCCCGTGTCCCCGATCCCACCAGCCCCGATCGCCTCGAGCGGGAGGACGGACGGGGGCTGTTCGTGCTCAAGAAACTCGTCGACCAGGTCGTGTTCAACGAGAAGGGCAACTCGGTGTGCTTGACGCTCCGGGCGGGGTAACGCGGCTCGACCGGCTGCTTCCGGTGCTCGAGCGACTCGCGGGCGGTCGGGTGCGGGTGTGGCGGGTGGAGGGCGGGCGGGCGAAGCCGGTGGCGGGGGTCGGCGCGCCCCCCGCGTGGACGCCGCCGCTCGATGGTGACCGCTCGGGCCGGCGATGGGACACGCCAGATGGCCCGGCCTGGTTCGAGCCGGTACGGGACGCGGAGGGCGTGTGGCTGGAAACCGTGGAGGGTGGAGCGTCTCCCCCCGCGGTGCTGGCCGCCATCGTTGGGTCTGTGCTGGCGGCCGAGCAGGACGCGACGCAGGTCGCGGCGGAGCTCTCCGAGCGTTACGAGGAGATCGACCTGATCTACTCGATCAGCGAGATCCTCGGCCACACCATCCGTCTCGACGAGGCGGCCGAGCGGATTCTCCGGGAGGTGTCGACGGTGGTCGGCGCCCGGCGCGCTACGCTGCTGGTGTTCGATCCGGAGCAGCGAGTACTGCGCATCGTGGCGGCGCGGGGCATGAGCCCCGACGAGGCGGAGCCGATCGAAGTGGACGATCCGTGCTCCATCGCCGCGCGCGTGTTCCGGGACGGACGCATCGTGAGCTACGACCCCACGGACTCGCAGGCGACCAACCCCGGGTGTCCCGAGGGTCGCAACTATCGAGGCCAGGCGTTCCTCGCTGTGCCCGTTCTCTACGCCGCTCCCGGCGCTCGCCCCAGGCCGATCGGCGTGATCAACCTGACCGATCGAGAGGGCGAGGATGCCTTCACGGCGGGTGACCGCAAGCTGGTGGCCGCGATCGCGAACCAGATCGGCGCGGCGATCGAAAACGCCCGCCTCGTCGCGAAGGACCAGGGGCAGCAGCGCGTGCGTCGAGAGCTCGAGCTCGCCCGCGATCTTCAGATGAAGTTGCTGCCCTCGCCGCTGGTCATCGCGGCGCGGGTCGACGTGGCGGCGCGCTGTCGCCAGGCCGAGTCCGTGGGCGGCGATTTCTACAACCTGCTCAATCTGCGCGCCCAACGTATCGGCGTCATGATCGGCGACGTCACCAGCCATGGTTTCGGCGCCGCCCTCATCATGGCCCAGGTCATGGCGGCCTCGGGCATACATGCGGAATCCGCCCAGACCCCCAGCGAGGCGCTACGGCGCATCGAGGAGTCCCTCAAGGGCGAGCTCGCCAGCACGGAGATGTTTCTCACGGTGTTCTACGCGGTGGTCGATCAGAAGGCATGCCGCATTACGTACGCCAACGCGGGTCACCCGCACGCGTTTCTCGCGTCGGTGCGGACCGGCGAGGCCGCGCGGCTCGAGGCGACCCGCCCGCCACTCGGCCTCGCCACCGAGCCCGGTGAGGACGCATCGCGCGAATGGACGAGACGCGAAGCGATCCTCTGCCTCTTCACGGACGGCGTGGCCGACGCGCAGGGGGCGCGAGGGGAGCGGTTCGGCGAAGAGCGCGTGCTGGGGCACGTCGCCCGGCTCAAGGACCGTTCCGCGCGTGAGATTCTCGAATCCGTGCACGCCGACCTCGCCGGGTTCACCGGTGGTGCCACGCCGGCGGATGATCGCACGGTGGTGATTCTCAAGATGTGACGCCGAACAAACGGCTCGGCCAGCACTTCCTCACCGATCGCAACATTCTTGACCGCATCGTCGACGCGCTCGACCCCGCGCCCGGCGACGTCGTGCTCGAGATCGGACCGGGGAAGGGGAGCCTGACGGAGCTCCTCGCCCCACGCGTGCGATCGGTGATCGCCATAGAGAAGGACCGCCGGCTCGCTGCCGACTGCCGATTGCGGATTGCGGATTGCGGATTGGACAACGTAGAGGTCGTGGACGCGGACGCGCTGCGATTGACTTGGCACGAGGTTGTTGCCGCTTCGTTCTCAAATCCGCAATCCGCAATCCGCAATCCGCAATTCAAGATCGTCGGCAACATCCCCTACAACATCACCTCGCCGTTGCTCGAGAAGGCGCTCACGCCGCCGCTGCCCGAGCGCGTCGTCTTCCTCGTCCAGAAGGAGGTCGCCGATCGGCTCGCCGCCGGGCCCGGGTCCCGAGTCTACGGCGCCCTCTCCGTGGGCGTGCAAGCACAGTGCCGTGTGGAGCGGCTCTTCACCGTGCGCGCGGGCGCCTTCACGCCGCGACCCGCGGTTACGAGCGCCCTCGTTCGTCTGACGCCGATCGCGGAGTCGGCGATCGGGCCCCGTGAGGTGCCGGCGTTTCGCGCGTTCGTCACCGCCTGCTTTGCGCGGCGGCGGAAGCAGCTGCGCAACGTGCTGATGGGCGTGACCCGCCAATCGGCGCCGGTCGTGACCGCGGGTCTTCGTGAGCTGGGCCTGGACGCCGCGGCCCGTCCAGAGACGCTCGGGCCCCTCGCGTTCGCTCGGCTCTTGCGGTGGAGTGCTCGATTGTGAAATAATTCACAATGCGGAAGATTTCTGAGAGCACGGTGCGACGGCTCTCGCTGTACCTGGGCTTTCTCGAGCAGTTCGCCACGCAGGGTCAGGCGACGATCTCCTCCGCCGAGCTGGCCCGGCGCGGCGGCACCACGTCGGCGCAGGTCCGCAAGGACCTTTCGTTCTTCGGCTCGTTCGGTAAGCGCGGCCTGGGCTACTCCGTGCCGGAGCTCACGGCTCGGATCCGCGACATCCTGGGGCTCCGACGCACGTACCGCGTCGTCCTCGTGGGAGCCGGGCGGATTGGCAGCGCGCTCGTTCAGTATCCCGGGTTCCGTCAGCGCGGCTTCCACGTCACCGCCATTTACGACAAGGATCCCAAGAAGATCGGCACCGGCTGGAACGGCCTCGTGGTTCGGGACATCCGCCAACTGGAGGCCGACTTGAACCGCGAGCCCAGTGACATCGCGATCGTCGTGACGCCGGCCACGGCCGCCCAAGAGGTCGTGGACCGTTTGGTGCGGAGCGGCGTGAAAGCGATCCTGAACTTCGCTCCGATGCAGCCCACGGTGCCGCCCGACGTGGTCGTGAAATCCGTGAACATGGCGTTGGAGCTCGAGACCTTGAGCTTCGCGCTCGCGAACCGCTAACGCACGACCGTACCTGCTCTTAGCCGGGCCTCCGGCGCCCCGTTAGATTCCGCGCCATGACGCGCGTCCACGTCACCTCCGAAATCGGCCCGCTCCGCGCGGTGCTCGTCCACACGCCCGGCCGCGAGCTCGTGGCGGTCACGCCCGGCAATCGGGAAGACTACCTGTACGACGACATCATCGACCTGGAGCTCGCACAGCGCGAGCACAAGCGGTTCGTGGCCGTCCTCGAGCGGTTCGCCCAGGTGTACGAGGTGCGCACGCTCCTGACTGAGTTGGTGGCGCGGCCCGACGTCCGGGAGTTCCTCGTGACCCGTGCGCTCGAGGTGGTGCCCTCCGACGCCCTGGCGAAGCAGCTCGCGGCGCTCGCGCCCGCGGCGCTCGTCGGCTTGATGGTCGAGGGCGCGCTCGAAGAGGCGGGGCCGATCGCCAGGGCGCTGAACGAATCCGGCTACGCGCTACCCCCACTGCCGAACCTCTTCTTCACGCGCGACGTGGGCATCGTGATCGGCGAGCACTCGATCATCGGCTCGATGCGCTACGGCGTCCGGTGGACCGAGGAGCTGCTGGTGAAGGCCCTGTTCCGCTACCATCCGTGTCTCGAAAACGCCGGCATTCTGTACGACGGATCGGAGGAGAAGCGGACCAACTACACGCTCGAGGGTGGAGACGTGCACCCCATGCGCCCGGACCTGCTGCTGCTCGGCTTCAGTGAGCGCTCGAGCCCGGCCGCCCTCGACCACCTGTGTGACCTCGTCTTCGAGCATTGCGGCGTGAAGGACGTGATCGTCGTCGTGCTCCCCAACGAGCGTACGGCGATTCACCTCGACATGATCTTTACCCAGCTCGATCGCGAGCTCTGCTGCGTGTATCCCCCGCACTTTGTCGGACCCGAGCGGCTCGCGGTGCTGCACCGACGCAAGAAGTCGAAAGGCGTGAAAGAGATGCCGAACTTCTTCGCGGCCATGCAGGCGGTCGATCACCCGCTCGAGCCGGTCTTTTGCGGCGGCGCGGATCGCTCCCTGCAGGAGCGCGAGCAGTGGTCGTCCGCCTGTAACTTTGTCACCGTACGGCCGGGCGTAGCCGTGACCTACGCCCGGAACGAAGCCACGCTGCGCGAGCTGGAGCACGGCGGTTTCCGCACCGTGGCGGCCGTCGACCTCCTCACGGGCGAGGAGAATCTCGCAGACGACGAGCGCGCCGTGATCACGATGGAGGGCAGCGAGTTGGTCCGAGGCGGCGGTGGACCACGTTGTATGACCCTGCCGCTCCGGCGCGATGATCTCTGACGCCGGCGCCATCGACCTCCCGCGGTGCCGCTTTGCGGTCGTGGACGTCGAGACGACCGGTGCCCGCCCGGAGCGGGGCGGGCGGATCATCGAGGTAGCCGTGGCGATCCTCGAGGACGGAACCGTCCATCTGGCCTATGAGACCGTGCTCGACCCGGGCAGCCCCATTCCCGTCTGGGTGACCCGCCTCACCGGTCTCAGCGAGCGCGACGTGGTGGGCCGACCCCGCTTCCAGGACGTGGCGACCGATCTCCGGCGCACCCTCGAGGACGGCGTCTTCGTGGCGCACAACGCTCGTTTCGACTGGCGGCATCTCGCGGCCGAGTGGACCGCGGCGGGTGTCTCGGGACCGGGCGGGCGGCCGCTATGCACCGTGAAGCTCACGCGCCGACTCGTGCCCGCGTTGCGCCACCGTGGACTGGATCAGGTGTCCGCCTTTTTCGGCGTCGAGAACCCGGCGCGGCATCGCGCGTTCGGGGACGCGCTCACCGCGGCCTACGTGCTGCGGTCGCTCCTCGCTCTGGCGCGGGAGCGCGGAGTCGAGACGCTCGACGATCTCCTCGACCTGCACGATCGGCCGCGGCACTCCGTACTCCGCGCTCCGCACTCGGCACCCGAATGAGTCACACCTTTCGCGTCGGCCGCCTGACCTGCCACGCGCTCGACGGCGGGGCGCAGCACCTGGACGGCGGCGCGATGTTCGGCGTGGTACCCAAGCCGCTGTGGCAACGGCGGATCACTCCGGACGATCGAAACCGCATTCCGCTGGCGATGCGGTGTCTGCTCGTCGAGCACCCTGACGGCCTCGTGCTGGTGGACACGGCCTTGGGGAACAAGGAAGACCCCAAGTTCATGGACATCTATGGCGTGGACAACGCGGGACACGGGGGGCGGACCCGCCTGGAAGACTCCCTGGCCAGCCTTGGCTACGCCCCGGAGGACGTAGGCTGGGTGATCAACACGCACCTGCACTTCGATCATGCAGGGGGCAACACCTTCCGCGATCGCCGCGGGCAGGTGGCTATGAGCTTTCCGCGCGCCCGATACGTGGTCCAACGGGGGGAGCTCGAGTTCGCCCGCCACACCAACGAGCGCACCGCGGCGAGCTATCTGCCCCCGAACTTTGAGCCGGTGTCCTTCACCCTGGTGGAGGGCGAGGCGGAGCCGCTTCCCGGGATCCATTGCTTGCCGACACCGGGACACGTCCCCTTTCACCAGTCCGTGCTCGTGGAAAGTGGCGGCGAGCGCTTGTGCTTCCTCGGGGATGTCGTGCCCACGAGGGCTCATCTGCCGTTGCCCTGGATCATGGGGTACGATCTCGAGCCGCTCGTGACGCTGGAATCCAAGCGCCGACTCTACGGCCGGGCCGAGGCAGAGGGATGGTTGCTCTTCTTCGAGCACGACCCGGAGGTTGCGACCGGTCGATTGGCGCGCACCGGGAAGGGCTTCGGCCTTGTGGAGCCCGTTCGCGCGGGCTAAGTTACCGCCGACAATACGGTAAGCGGGCGCCGCGTGCGCCTCACCCGCGGCCTCTCCGGACGGGAGAGTGCTCTAGGGTTGGAGAGCGTGGTCCGTCGTCCGACAACGGATGACGGGCGACGTCACGCGGATTCCGGGTGGCTGGAATCCGCTTTTTTTTGTCCTTTGGCGAGGAGAATCACCACCTGGCGATCGAAAGCCCGAACAACAAAGCGCCGCGCATCCGGGTGAACCGGCAGATCCGGATCAGCCCACTGCGGGTGATCGCTCCTGACGGCGCGCAGCTTGGTGTGTTGACGGTCGAGGAAGCACTGGCCGCGGCCCAGGAGCGTGGCCTCGACCTGGTCGAGGTAGCGCCGCTCGCGCGACCGCCCGTCGTGAAGATCATGGATTACGGGAAGTTCAAGTTCGAGCAGGCCAAGGCCGCGCGCGCGGCGAAGAAAAAGCAGCACGTGATTCATCTGAAGGAAGTGAAGTACCGGCCGGGCATCGACGACCACGACTTCGCGTTCAAGACGCGCCACGCGCGTGAGTTCTTGCAGGACGGCAACAAGGTGAAAGTGACGATGATGTATCGCGGCCGGCAGATGGCCCACATCGACCTGGGGCGGGACGTGCTCGACCGCGTCGCCCAAGAGCTGAAGGACGTGGCGAAGATTGAGCAGGATCCGAAACTCGAGGGCCGCAATATGTCGATGGTGCTGGCCCCCAAATAGCAGGGAACAACTAACCCCGGGCGCGAGCCCGGGGAGGACCACATGCCCAAGCAGAAATCGAAACGCGCGCTGCGCAAGCGCGTCCGGTTGACGGGGACCGGCCGGCTGCGCCGTCATCACGCGTACAAGAGCCACCTGCTCACGCGGAAACACGCCAAGCGGAAGCGCCACCTGCGGAAGGGCACGCTCGTGTCGCATGCCGACGAACGCCGCTTGAAGCGGCTGCTGATGGCGTAAGGAGCGCCCATGCCTCGCGTCAAAAGCAACGTCGCGCGCCTGAAGCGCAAGAACAAAGTCATGAAGCTCGCCAAGGGCTACTTTGGCGGGCGTTCCAAGCTCTGGAAGGCGGCCAAGGAATCCGTCGAGCGCGCGCAGAAGTACGCGTACCGCGATCGACGCCGCAAGAAAGGCGACTTCCGCCGGCTCTGGATCACGCGCATCAACGCCGCCGCGCGCCTCCATCAGCTGTCCTACAGCCGCCTCATGAACGGGCTCCGGCGCGCGGGCGTCGAGATCAACCGCAAGGTCCTCGCC
>DASQIB010000159.1:0-6485 GCA_035631795.1 Gemmatimonadales bacterium
GCGCGTCACGATCGAATACTGCGTCGTCTGAAACTACGAGCCTCGGGCCGCCGGTCTGGCGGCCGAGATTCGGAAAACGTACCCGCACGCCGACGTGAAGCTGATCCAGTCATCCGGCGGCGTGTTCGAGGTCGAGGTGGATGGGCGTCGGGTCTTCTCCAAGAAAGCCGTCGGCCGCCACGCCGAGCCGGGAGAAGTGCTGCGGCTGATGCAGGGCAACCCGCCCGCGTCGCCCGCGCGCTGACTGCCGCCCTCAGTGACTGACGAACGGCCGGTACACGGTGACCGCCGTGAGTGACACTCCCTCCCTCCGAGCCGCACTGCCGTACTCGTCGTAACCTCCTCGCGCATCGCGGGTTGACGAGCCGTTTCCCTCCATGGCACGGCGTTTCCAAGGTGTCCACGCCGGAGGTGACCTATGAAACACGTGATCATGGCAGTTGGACTCGCCCTCGCCCTCGCGACGCGACCGGCCGACGCACAGACCCGCGTCAGCGTCGCCATCGGTTTTCCGGCGCCGCGTGCGTACGTCAGCGGCGTCGTGGTCGTCGGCAGGCCATACGGTTTCTATCGCGCCCGGCCGCGGTTCTACCGGCCGGCGCCGCTTTTTGCAGAGCGCGTGTACGTGAACCGGCGTCATCACCGCCACCACAGCCGGTACGACCGGGACTATGACGACGAGTAATGCGCACCGACCGTACCTCCGGAGTACGGCGTGCAACGGGTTGTTCCGGATGCGGCGGCTGGCGCCCTAGGCAGTGCCGCAGGTACGGTCGAAAAGCGGGAGGCACGCACGCACGCCTCCCGCTTTTCTCTTGCGGGTTTGGAACTACGGCTTCGCGACGACGTCGGCGGGCTTGCGGCGGAACAGCTTCCGCAAGTACGCCGATACCCCGACGACGGCGACGACGATGAGCTTCTTGAGCGCGAGGATCCCGGCGAGGAGCACCTTGAACAACCCTGCCTTCGCCGCGAGGCTTCCCGCGATCAGCGCCGCGATGCCATACTCGGCGACCTTATCCGTTCCAGGGATGAAGTCGGCGTACCGGTGCCCGCCGTTGAAGTCGACGAAGCCGATGACCTTCGCCATATCGCGCTTCACGGACGTGAGCTGATCCATCGACGCGACGGCGTTGAGCACCAGCACGCCGCGCCTCCCCAGCACCCGGATGTTGTAATTGAGAGTGTGGGCGTCGTGGTCTTTGAATTTGAGGTCCTTGGCCCAGTAGAGCTTGTGGGCCACGCTGTCGTAATACGGAGGCTCGGCCCAGCCCACGAGCTCGACGGCCGGGTATCCGGCCTTGGTGCGCTCGACGTTATCCTCCTGGGTCGCCTGTTGCATCTTCGTCAGCAGCTCTTGATAATCGATCTTCGCGGCATCGTCGTCCTTGACGTAGCCGTCCTCGGCATACGTGATGATGACGCCCCACCCCTCTGGCGTCAGCACATCGAGCGCGGTGGGTACGAGCATCCCGAGCGTCTCCGAGCCGGGCGGATTGCCCCAGGCGCGCAGCACGACGTCGGTTCCGCGGGGGTCGAGATACCGGAAGTCGGAGGGCAAATCGAGCGCCGCGAGACCACCCCGTACCGTGATCTTGCCCGTCTGATAGTGGAGCTGTGCTTCGATCTGCTCCCGCGTGGGGTGATCGGGCGTGCGCTCGAAGCGCTGAGCGGGAGCCGCGGCCGGCGACGCGGCGAAAGCCGGCACCGTCAGCAGAAGGAGCCACGGTCGATGCGGCATGCGTTCACCCTCCTGGTCAGATCGAGGCCTAATCTATATTGCGACGGTGCGAATCTCCCGCGACCACGCCCTCCCCCTCGATCCCAACGCGTTCCTCGCCGCCGAGCCCGCGACCGGGCGGGTGGTCGTAATCGCCCCTACGCGCGCGGCGTGCGAGACCATCGAACTGGCCATGCGCCTGGACATCGACACGCTGCTCGCGCGGGAGCACGGGGGCGACATCCGCCGGCTCGCGGCCTCCGGGCGAGGGTTTGGGATCGTGGCCGGGACGGGCACCGGGAAGACCCTCGCCATCCGACCGGTCGCCGAGACCATCCTGCAAACGCTCCTCAAGGTCGGCGTCGTCAATCGCGAACGCGAAGCTACACCCGAGACGCCGACCTGGAATGTGGTCATCATCACGACGGGGATCGCCCGGCGCTGGTTCGAAGACGGGCTGATCACGGCGCACGATACGCTGGTAGTCGACGAGATCCACCAGACCTCCGCGGAGCTCGAGCTGTGCCTGGCCCTCGGGAAGCGGGCCGGCTGTCGCTTCATCTGGTTGTCGGCGACGGTCGATCCGTCGTTCTATGCCCGCTACCTGGGCTCGGTGGAGGTGCTCGAGACCAGAGCATTCGATCCCGCGCGCGCCGCCGATGTGCGCGTGCTGCCGCAGCAGCCGCTGGAATTCCTGGACGCCCGCTTCATGAAGCGAGTGTTGCGGGAGCGTCGCGGGGTAGCGGTATTCGTGCCCACCCGGGCCGAGGTCGAGCAGATCGCCAAGGAGCTGGGTGACCGGTGGCAGGGCCTGCCCACCGCATTCTACCACGGCGGTGAGCCGATCCGCGTCATCCGGCCGTTTCTCGACGGCCAGGTGCGACGGCCGTTCCTCCTCGCGATGACGGCCGCGGGTCAGTCGGCGTTGAACATCCGCGGCCTGGACACGGTGGTGATCTACGACGCGCGGTACGCCAACGTCGTCGAGCGAGGCCGCAATGTCCTCACGCGTCTCTACTTGGGCGCGAATGAAATCCTGCAGATGGCGGGCCGTGTCCACGGACGGGTGGAGAACGGCGAAGTGTACATCCTGAGTGACCGGGACCTCGTGTTCGACCAGCTGAAGCCTACGCCCCCCGAGTTTCAGCTGGCGGGAGACGCGGAGCGCGTGGCGATCACGTGCGCGGCGCTGGGGGTGGACGCGGGGGACCTCGATCTGCCGGTGCCGCTCGATCGCAAGGCGTATCGGGAAGCGGTCGAGCTCTTGAGCGAGCGCGGCCTCATCGAGCGGGGACGTCTGACGCGCTACGGGCGCGACGTGGAAGCCATGCCGGTGGAGCGTCCGTGGGGCGAGTTGCTCGTCCACGCCGACGGCGACCTGGTCCCGGTGGTGGCGGTCGCCGCGAACATCGAGTCGCTGCATCGCATGACGCGCGAGGAGCGAGACCTGCGCGGGCTGATCGCGCCGGGGAGCGATCACCTCACGGCGTACAACGTGTACGCGGAAGCCGTGAACAAACACGGGTATCTCGGAGAGGTGTATGGACTGCCGCGACATCTGTTCCGCGAGACCATCGATCGCTGGGCCGAGGCTCGGGGCGTGCTGGTGAAGGCGATCGAGGATGTAGCGCTCGGGCTCGCGTCGGTCTACCGGCAGCTCGAGCTCCCCCTCCCTGACCGGCTCCCGCATGCGGGCGACAAGACCGTGGCCGCGTTCGCGGACCTCGTGGCGAAGATCATGCCCTTCGATCTCGTGATCGACGAGGAGACGGCGGACGGGCGAGAGGCTCGGGTCAGCCGCACCTCCGTGTGCGGTAGCTGGGGCGCCGTCGCGGGAACCCTGCGCTACTTCGCGGACCGCTTCGGTGTGCCCCGCGCCAGTATCGAGGGGACGCAGCTTTCGGAGCGTGCCATCCGGCGCTACGCCCGACGCGGCTCCGCGACGGTAGTGTTCGAGCGGCAGCGGCGGCGCGAAGGCTTGATGCGTGAGCACACGGTGAGCTACTTCGGCTTCCTCCTGGAGCGCGAAGTCGAGCCCCTGCCAAATCCATTTCCCCTGGAGCTTGCCGACGCGGCGCGCGACGCGCTCGTGCAGGCGATTGTGGCCGGCGAGACGCCCCACCCAGATCAGGGGCGCGTGCGGCGCGCGCTCGAGCGATTCGGCTTCTATTGGCGCCGGAGCGGCGGGCGGCTGACCCAGGCATCCACCGACCGGGTAACCGAGGTCCTCACGGAGCAACTCGCGCGCGTGACCTCCTGGGAAGACTTCATCAATACTCGGCTCGTTCTCGACGTCGAAGCGGCCATTCCCGAAGGCGAGCGAAGCGCCTTGGATGCTTTGCCAGACTCCGTGCACATTTACGGTGACCGCGTGCCCGTCGACTACGAAATCGAATCGGGGCGAGGGGTGGCCCGGTTGCGACTCAAGGAAGGGCAGGCGCGCCGTCTCCAGCCGCGTGACCTGCCGCCGCTCGATCGGCCGATCCGGTTCACGGTACTCCGCGGCAAGCGCGAGGCGGTTCGCTCCGATTCCCTCGACGACCTGCGGCGGCAGTTGAGCGGCCTGTCCCGCGGTGAGCGGCAACGGTTGGCGCGGGCGGGTGGGGGGCGCGGGGGACGCGGGGGACGCGGGGGACGCGGGGGTCGCAGTGATCGGCGGGGAGGGGGGGGACCCGGAAAAGGGTGGCGACGCTAAGAAATCACAAAGATCAAGTCCAAGTCAGGCTGTGACTTCCGTGCGTTAAAGGGGTCTTACCATAGCGGTGCAAGTCGGAACCTCCTCACACTCGGACCGGACCATGCAAGGACGTATGGCTACCAGAGAGAAAGCTTCCAGCGCCCCCCCTCCGTTTACGTTCGCCCCGCTCGGTCAGGCGGTGATGGACACCGTGACCGACGGAATCGTGGTGTTCGACGCGTACGGCCGCGTCGTCTTCGCCAACCAGCGCGCGCGCCGAACGCTCGATTCCCTGAGCGACGCAGCGAGCCGGCGCGGTGAGAACCTCCGGGACCGGCTCGTCGCGGTCGGCGGCCGGGCCCGCACGCTGAAGCATGGCTCGATGGAACTGGGCGAAGTGGTGTTCTTGCCCGAAGGCGATGGCAATCACACCCTCGCCGAGCGGGAGCGCCAGGCGATCCTCGACACGCTCGAGGCGACACACGGCAAGCTCGCCGAGACCGCGCGTCGGCTCGGCATCAGCCGGACCACCCTATGGCGCCGCCTCCGCGCCTATGGGCTGCGACCCAACGGACGTAACGGGCACTGAGAGCACGGTTCGATCCTAGCGTCGAGGTTTGAGGCCTTCTAGCTTCCCGGTCTGTTCCCACCGGCCGGGAAGCGATGCCTGCCACACCGTTCGTCATCGAAGAGTATGTCCGCTGGTCCGACGTGGACTTCGCGGGCATCATCTTTTACGGCTCGTACGTTCGCTTCTTCGAAATCGCCGAGACGGAGTTGTTCCGCGCCTGCGGTCTCGCCTACGCGCGGGTGTTCGATCGTTACGACATCTTTCTCCCCCGCAAGGCGGTGCATAGCGAGTTCTTCTGGCCCGCCCGCCTAGATGACCGGCTCCGCGTCGCGACGTACGTGGGCCGTGTCGGCACCAAATCCATGACGCTCAACTTCGATGTCCTGCGGGACGACCGCCCGACACTGGGCGCGGCGGGATGGATGGTGCTCGTGTGCGTGGATCGGAAGGCATTGAAGCCCCGCCCCTTGCCTGAGGGGCTCGTTTCCGCGCTCGCCCCACACACGCTCACGACCGACGAGGCGCGCGCACAGCTCGGTGTGGTGTCCCTGCCCCGGACGGCGTCCTCTTGAAGCATCGCATGGTGATCGTGATAACGGCGCTGGGCGTGGCGTGCGGCAGCGCGCCCGCCCGGCAGAAGACGGCCGTGGTGCGGGCCTTCGTCACACGCGCGCCGAAGGATACGGTGCGCTTCACGGCGCCCGCGATCGCGAGCCCGTGCATCGGGGGCATCGGGCGCGGCCTGTTGATCCGAGGATCGACGGGAGGCAACGGCGCGATCGCGTGGCTGCGCACCGCGGATTCGCTCGCGCCCGGCAGGTGGCCGCTCCTGCAGCGTGGCGATACGGTGTCTCCGCGCGGGGCGACCGTGGCTGTGCGGTTCATGCTGGGAGACATCGCGCACGGCGTCGCACTCGACTCCGGCGATGTGACCGTAACGTCCACGCATCCCGCGGTGACGGTGCTCGTCCGCGGTGCCGGGCTCGCGGTGGCGGCCGCCGGGCGCGTGGTCGCCGAGGTGGCATTCGACTCGGTGCCTGTGCAAACGGACACGGTCTCTTGTCGGGCGCACCCGTGAGCCTCCGGGTCGGTGTGATCGGCACGGGCTTCGGGCGACGAGTCCAGCTTCCGGCGCTGCGCCTCGTTTCCGGGGTGGAGGTCACGGCGATCGCGAGCTCCAGCCTGGAGCGCGCGCGCGCCGTGGCGGGCGAATTCGGCGTCGCTCACGCGTTTGGCAGCGGCGAAGAGCTCGTCCGAGCGTCCGACGTCGACCTCGTGATCGTTGCCTCGACGCCCGACTCCCACGCGCGCCACGCCATCGCGGCGCTCGATGCGGGGAAACACGTCCTGTGCGAGAAGCCGATGACCCTGACGGCCCGCGACGCCGAGCGGATGGTCGAGGCCGCGGCCAGGAGCCGGGGCACGTCGCGCATCGATCACGAGCTGCGATATGAGCCGAATCGCCTGAAGGCGCGGCAGCTGATTCGCTCGGGGGCGATCGGCTCGGTGTGGCACAT
>DASQIB010000160.1:0-3748 GCA_035631795.1 Gemmatimonadales bacterium
CAGGCGCTCGAGCTCCGCCAGGTCTTGCTTCAAGCGGGTCACCGGGGCCAGCTCGGTCTCCAGCCGGCGCAGCTGCTCCCGTGCCGCGAGCGCGTCGGCGAGCTCCTTGTCGAGCCGCTGGAATTCCTGGCGGGACGACACTACCGCCTGCTCCGCCATGCGGCGCTCGCCGTCGAGGGACAGCGTGCGCTCGCGCCGGGCCACCCACTCGTTCCAGCGCGGCTCCTCCCGCTTGAGCCCTTCCTCGGCCGCTTTGCGCGTCGCGTCGGCCCGTTGGGCCGCCGTCCGCGCGGCCTTCAGCCGCTCCTCGGTCGCCTTCCGCTCGGAGGCGAGCGCCGCGTCATCCGGGAGCCCAGCCTCGAGGCCCCGGACCTCCGCCGCCACGGCGTTCCGCACTTCGCGGACCCGCTCCTGCGCCTCCCGCAGGCGCTCGTACCCCAGGACGCGCGACAGGAACGCGGCGCGCTCGGTCTTGCCGAGGGCGGACATGACGGCGAGCTCTTTCTGACCGGTGAAGTACGTGTTGAAGAACTCGTCGTGCGACATGCCGATTGTCCGCTCGAGCTTTTCGGTGACTGCCTTGAGGGAATTCGCGACGAGCTGCCCGTCCTGGTGCAGGGTCGCCGCCGTGAGGCCGCGTGTTACCCGGTACTCGTGCGCGCCGAGCCGGAATTCGAGATCCACTTCGACGCCGGCACGTCCCGGCGCACCGAGCCGGCGGATCGATTCCTTGTCGCCGCGTACGGCCTGCGTGCCGTAGATCGCCCAGGCGATCGCTTCGAGGATCGTGGTCTTGCCGGAGCCGTTCGGGCCCACGATGCCGGTGATCCCGGGGCCGAACTCGAGCTCGGTATCCGCGTGCTGGCGGAAGTTGACGAGGCGGAGCCGGAGGAGCTGCATCAGCCGGCGTCCTCCTCGCTGCCTCGCCCCACGTACTCGACGCCAAGCCGCACGAATTCCGCCCGGTCCAGGTCGGCGTCGAGCGGCCGATGTTCGAGGAAGGCTCGTACGGTGTCCGGGAGCGCCTGCCGGCGGCCCCCTTCCCCCAGGATGCCCGCTCCGTCCGCGCGCGGCACGTCCGGACGGCGCAGTTCCAACTGGTAGTGCAGCGCGCGCGCCTTGAAGCCGCGGATCGCGGCATGGTCCAGGTCACGGGCGGTGGCCCGCGACACGTCGTACACGAGCTGCCGCACGATCTGGTCATCGAGCTTCACCCGCGCCACCGCATCCTTGATGCGCTCGTCCAGCTCCTTCGGCGTCAGTCCCTTGCCGTCGATGGACGGCAGGTCGATGTGGCGGCGCGCCGCCACGATTGGTCGGTGCGTCACGCGAGCGGCGGGCAGGTCCACGAGCAGGTAGGACTTCCCCGATCGACCGAGGGCCTCTTCATCCTCCCGCTGGCCCCACGGGTTCGGGCTCACGTATTCCAGGCTTCCCGCGTACCACGCGTTGTCGGCCATTTGCTGCGCCACGTGGTAATGGCCCAGCGCCACGTAGTCCCATTGCGCCGGAGCGAGGTCGTGCGTCTCGAGCGGGGCCCCACCGTATTCGGCGGTTCCCCGTTGCTCACCGACGCCCGGAAGGTTGCCGTGGATGAGGAGGATGTTGAGCGTCGTGCCCCGCTGTGGACGGAGGGCCGGCCGGTCCGCCTGCATGAGCGCCTGGTGGGGAACCGCGAGCACCGAGCAGTCGAGCTTCGAGAACGCGAGGTGCCTCGCCTGATCCACGACGACGTCCACGCCGAGCGCTTCGTACAATCGCAGGATCGTGCCGGTCTCGACGGAGCGCGGCGTGTCATGCTCTCCCGCGATCATCACGATGGGCGAATCCGGAAGGCCCGTGCGTACGCGGTGCAACTGGTTGAACAAGTGCAGAATCGCCGGATTGGTCGGTCGAACCGAATGGAAGATGTCGCCCGCGAGCAGAATCAGGTCGGGGCGCTGCTCCAGGAGATCGTCCACCGCGCGCCGGAACGCCTCCGCGACGTCCGCCTCGCGCTGATTGCCACCCCGGGACGTCTGCCGGTCGTACTGGCGGAAGCCCAGATGAAGGTCGGCGAGGTGGGCGAGCTTCAGTGGCGTCACTTCCCCCCGGTGAGCTGCAGCGAAAACTGTCGCGACAGGTTGGTTACCTGCGGCTCACCGCCGCGGCCGCGATCTTCGACCCGCATGCTGCCCCCCATCGTCGAGCGAATCGGAATGCCCTTGGAGAGAGAGTACACGCGCTCGCCCGTCAGCGCGCCCGAAACCCGAACCGTGTGGGTCTCGGTCACGCCGCGGCTACTCTCCTTTATGGAAACCGGGTCGCCGGGAAACGTGCTTTCGACGCTCACAACCACGTTCGTATCGGGTCCCGTCGTCTGAATTTCCTTGACCGTGAATCGCGTCCGCATCGGAATCGCCGCGCTCACGCCCACCGCCTGATTCCCCGAATCCGCATCGGCGTTCCAGGAGTCACCCACCCCCACCGGTGCGTCGGGCAAGGGCAGCGCGGTCCCCTTCATGCTGCGTTCCAGCTGATCGGCGATGGGGGAGGGCTCGCCGTCGAGACCGGCGAAGGCGGCGCTCACGACGCGCCCGCGGTTATCGAACACCACCCGGCTCTTGAGCCCGCGCATCCGGTCGAGCGCCGGCGCGTACCCGCCGGGTAGGATCGTCATCGAATCGTACGAGACAGTCACGGCCGTACCGCCCGCCGTGGGTCCGGCGACGGTCTGCGTATAGTGGATCTGCAGCGTGAGATCCTGCCCCGGCACCGATCCCGCCGCGCTCTCCATGGACCAGGACGTCCGCTGCTCGAGGGCGTAGTGAAACTCGGCGCCGGTCGGTGGGCGGTATCGCAGCGTCACCTTCGGCCCGCTGCCCGACCGGCAGCCGGTCCAGGCGACGATGGCGGTCGCGGCGAGTACGAGAGGACGGCAACCGGTCATCGCGCGCTCCAGTCGATCAGTAGGGTTCATCGGAGATCGGATTGAGGGGCGGCACGCTCTCACGCATCGGCATGGGGACGGCCGGGACGCGCGCTCCAAGCAGTTTCTTGAAGTGGGCGAGCGCGTCGTGGGGTCGCGCTTGCCGGGTCAGGGCCAGGGCGCGGCGCACATCTTCCTCCCGCCGATCGGCGATCAGGTCCTTCACTATGTTCGGCCGGACGCGGGCGTCGAGCTTCACGAGCTGACGGACGACGGCGTCCTCGAACGGCAGGTCGGCGGAAGGCGGGAAGCGGTCGACGCCGTCCCGCCCCCTCAACACGGCGGGCCGGGGGAACCGCACGAAGATCGGCTGGGTGAAGTGCGGATGGCGCACCATGAGCTCGCCGATCGGCAGCGTGGCCAACTTGATCTTCGTGGCGGGCGAGAGGACCTGGTAGCCGGGCGTCGCGAGCTCGTCCGAGTCCATGCGGCCGAACACGACGGTCCCGGCGTTTCCCACTACGCGCCGATGCACCTGCGAGCGAAATTGCTCGGCACCGAACAGCACGAGGCCAAGGTAACGCCCGCGCTCGGAGATATCGAGCAGCATCTTCTTGACGTAGGTGTCCGGCCCGTCGGCGGGCGCGTACTTGTTCAGCTCGTCGACGAACACCACCACCGCATCGACACCCAGATCGCGACGCTCGAGATACTCGCGCAGCTTGGACACCACACGGGCGAACACGAGGTCCTGGCCCAGCGGGTCGACGTTGGCGACGTCGACGACGTAGACGGCTCGATCCTCGAACCCGCCCCACGGCAGGTCGCTGGACGGGCCGT
>DASQIB010000161.1:0-6554 GCA_035631795.1 Gemmatimonadales bacterium
GAGCTTCGAGCGTGAAGCCCTGGTCCACCTCGACAGCCTGTACCGCGTCGCGCTGCGGCTCACGGGAAACGCGGCCGAGGCCGACGACCTCGTCCAGGAAACGATGCTCAAGGCGTATCGCGCCTGGCACCAGTTCGAGCGCGGCACCAATGCCAAGGGGTGGCTGCTGACCATCCTCCGCCACGCCTTCATTAATGAATACCGGCGCCGCACGCGACACCCCGAAACGGTCGATATCGACGCGATCGAGCCGTTCTCGGTCTTCCAGGAGGTCCAGGACGACGATCCCCAGGGAACGTTCTTCGACCGGATCGTGGACGACGAGGTGCTCCGCGCCATCGACACGCTCCCGGAACAATTCCGGGAGACTGTGGTGTTGAGCGACGTGGAAGGGATGTCGTACGAAGAGATCGCCCGGGTGCTGGAAGTGCCCGTGGGCACGGTAAAGTCGCGCCTGTTCCGGGCGCGTCGCATGCTGCAGCAGAAGCTGTACGACTACGCGGTGGGCATGGGGTACATCAAGGGGAGCTCAAAATGAATTGCCGCGAGTGCAAGGAGCATCTCTTCGAGTACCTCGATCGCGAGCTCACGCCCCAGCTCGAGAGCGAGATACGGCAGCACCTCGTCGAATGTCCCCCCTGTGGCGAAGAGTTCGATTTCGATAAGCTGTTTCTGCAGTTCCTGCAGGCCCGCTGCCGGGCCCAGGGCGCCCCTCTCGAGCTGAAGCGCCGCATCCTGAACGAGCTGTTCGACGAGTGAGGTGGCTCACGCCAGGCGGGCTGGTGGCAGCCTGCGGCGTGGGGTTCGGAGTCGCGTGGGGGTTGGGTTGGCCGGGGCTCGCAGTGCTCGCGGCCTTTTTTCTTTCCGGGAGTCTGCTCACACAGCTGGCCGAGCGGCGCGCGCCGAGCCGCAATGCAAGACAAGTGCTCGCGAATGGCGGCGTGGCGGCTGTGGCCGCGCTGCTCGGATCCTGGTCCGCGGCGGCCGGAGCCATCGCGGCCGCCGCGGCCGACACCTGGGCGACGGAGATCGGAGCCTTCTCGCCCCTCCCGCCCCGTCTCGTGACGTCCGGGCGGCGGGTCACCCGGGGCACCTCGGGGGGTATCACAGCGCTCGGGACGCTCGGCGGCGTGGCGGGCGCCACGCTCATTGCCGGACTCGTAGTCTCGCTTTCACCCCGGGGCGTGGCCCCGGGGGTTGCCACTCTGGTGAGCGCCGGCGTCGCAGGCATGCTCGCCGACTCCCTGCTCGGCGCGACGCTGCAGGGCAAGTACGAGTGCCCCGCCTGCGACGCCCGCTTCGAGCGCGGGAATACCGTATGCCACGAACCGGTCCGGCTCACGACGGGATGGCGATGGCTCGACAACGACGCGGTGAACTTCGCAGCCACGCTGATCGGCGCCGCGATCGCCGCCATAGGGGCATACGTGCTCCGCTGATCAGCGTGGGTATTGCATGACTGAACGTTGGGATGCGGTGGTCGTCGGAGCCGGGCCTGCTGGCGCAGCCAGCGCGCTCCTGCTCGCGCGCGCGGGGGCCCGCGTGCTGCTCCTCGACCGCGCGCGGTTGCCGCGCGACAAACCGTGCTCTGAGTACCTGAGTCCTGCCACGACCGCGATCCTCGAGCGCCTGGGAGGTGGCATCCTCGACGCGGTCGAGGGCGCGGCGCACGCCAAGCTATATGGGATGAAGGTGGTCGCGCCCAGCGGCGCCACGATGTGTGGCCGCTTCGTCGACGCTCCGCGGCCGTACAGCTTTGCCCTCCCGCGCACGACGTTCGACACGATCCTCGTCACCGCCGCCGCGCGCGCCGGGGCGGTGGTCCGACAGGGGGTGATGGTCGACGGCCTGGTTGTGACTGGTCGCGGAGGAGGCGCCGTGACGGGAGTCGTCGCGCGCTCCGCGGGCGGGACGCGCGAATCGTTTCGCGCGCGGATCACGATCGGCGCCGACGGGCTCCGCTCCGTCGTCGCCCGGCGGCTCGGACTGGTGCGTACCGCTCCGCCGCGACGCGTCGCCTTCACCGCTCACGTGGCCGACGTGGCGGGAGTCGACGGCGTGGGCGAGCTGCACGTCAGCGATCATGGCTATGTCGGCATGGGACCGGTGGGCGGCGGCGTCACGACGGTCGCCTTGGTCGTGCCGCAGGCCACGGTCCGCCACGAGCGTCGCGACTTTCGCAGCACGTTCTTCGACGAATTGGAACGGTTCCCCGGCCTCGCGGGGCGGTTCGATCCGCGCCGCCTGGTACGCGACGTACTCGTCACGGGGCCGTTCGCGCAGTGGGCGCGCACCGCCGTCGCCCCGGGCGGTGGCGCGATACTCGTAGGCGACGCCGCCGACTTCTTCGATCCGTTCACGGGACAAGGGATCCACACGGCTCTTCGGGGAGCCGAGCTCGCGGCGGAATGCGTCATCCCGGCGCTCGCGCGCGGGGTCAGCATGACCCTTCCAGCGCAGGCGTTGCAGCCCTATGTGAAGGCACGACGGCGGGTGTTCCTCGGAAAGTGGCTGCTCGAACGGCTGATCGCCGTGGGCGTGGGCTCGCCGACGCTCACCAACCACGTCGTGCGTCGCCTGGCGCGGCGTCCCGACCTCGCGGATCTTGTGGTCAGCGCGGCCGGCAATACCGTGCCCGCGCGTCGTGTGCTCGCTCCGAGCGTCCTCGCCCAACTCCTCTGGTGACCGTATGCCCGGCGTCGACCCCGCTCAGTTTCGCCAGCTGCTCGGCAGCTTCGCCACCGGAGTCACGGTAGTGACCACGCGCGACCCCGCGGGCCGGCCCATCGGCATGACCGCGAGCTCGGTGGCCTCGGTCTCGCTGCACCCGCCGCTCGTCCTGGTCTCGATCGATCAGTCGAACGACATGCATCCCGCGCTCTCCGCGGCGAAGCGGTTCGTGTTGAACGTGCTCGCGCACGATCAAGAGGCATTGTCGCGCCGGTTCGCGGCGGAGCATCCCGATCGCTTCGATGGGATCGCGTATCGCGAGTCGAAGCACGGCCTTCCCGTCATCGAGGGCGTGGTCGCGAGTATAGAATGCGAGAAGCAGGCGACCGTGCCCGGAGGGGACCACACCGTGTTCTTTGGCCTGGTCACCGGTGGCACCGTCTCAGATCGCCGCCCGCTCTTGTACTACCGCGGCGGCTACACCGGTCTCGAACAGACATGATCGGCACCGAGCTGCTGGACGATCCGCGGGCCGACCCGCTCGCCGTGGACCGCGAGCTGCGAGACATCGCTCGCCTCAACGCACTCTTCGGGGGGACCCGTGCCGTGGTGCGGGAGCTCGCGCCGTTCTTCGCGCGGGGCGGTGGGCGAGGAGACGGTCACTGGACGCTCCTCGATGTCGGAACGGGACTCGGCGACATCCCCCGAGCGGCCGCGCGCGCCGCGCGGCGGCACGGCCTCACGCTCCGCCTCGTGGGCGTCGAGCGGAACCGGACGGCGGCGCGTCTCGCGCGCACGTCCGAGCCGGGCGTGCCGCTCGCATCGATCCTCGCGGATGGGGGCGTTCTGCCGCTCGCCTCGCGCTCGGTGGACGTGATCGTGGCCAGCCAAGTGCTGCACCACGTGCCGAGCGGGACGGGAGCGCGTTGGGTGGCCGAGTTCGACCGCGTGGCTCGCCGGGCGGTGGTGGTCGCCGATCTCCGCCGATCCCGGATCGCGATGGCCGGCGTATGGGCCGCCTGTTGGGGGCTCGCGATGAACGCAGTGACGCGGCACGACGCCGTGTTGTCGCTGCGTCGTGGCTACACGAGGTTGGAGTTCGACGCCCTGCTCGCCGAGGCCGGCGTGCGGGCCCGATCGCGCCATCGAGCGGGCTTCCGCATCGTGGCGGCCTGGGAGCCGGCAGCGTGACCATGCGAACCGTCGACCGCATCACGATCCGGGCGCCCATCGGGCGCGTGTTCGAGGTCGCGGCCGACGTCGAGCGCTGGCCGCGGTTCCTGCCGCACTATCGCGCGGTGCGGTTTCTCCAGCGAGCCGATGACACGGGCGTAGGCACGGTCGAGATGGCCGCCTGGCGGCCGTTCGGCGTGGTTCGCTACCCGGCGCGGTGGGTATCGGAGATGACCGTAGTGCCGGGTATCCACGAAATCCGCTATCGCCACGTGTGGGGTATCACGCGCGGGATGGACGTGTGCTGGCGACTCGCAGCGCGGCCGGAAGGCGTGGATGTAACCATCGAGCACGAGTGGGGAGGTCCGAGTTGGCCGGTGGTCGGCCCCTTCATGGCGCGTTTCGTGATCGGGCCGGTGTTCATTCACGGGATCGCGAAGCGAACCCTCGCGGGTATCAAACGACTGGTGGAACGGGAGCAGAGATGAAAAACGGTGCGAGGCGGGTGGTGATCACGGGGGTGGGAGCGGTAACGCCGATCGGCACGGCAGTCGAAGGCCTGTGGGCGGGGCTCGCGGCGCGGGCATCCGCCGTCCGCCCGATCACGCGCTTCGATCCCACGCCGTTTCGCAGTCGCATCGCCGCCGAGATCCCGGACTTTCGACCGCAGGATCATCTCGACGCCAAGCGGGCGAAGCGGCTCGACCGGTTCTCACAGCTCGCCGTGACGAGCGCGCGGTTCGCGCTCGCGGACGCGGAGCTCGACCCCGCGCGGGAAGATCGGGATCAGGTGGGCGCGATGATGGGTTCGGCACTGGGGGGCGTGGCGTTCGCGGAGTCGCAGGTCGAGGGCTTCAGGGCAGAAGGACCACGCGGCCTCGATCCGGCGCTCGCGCTGGCGGTATTCCCCGGCGCCGCGAGCTGCAACATCGCCATCGAGTTCGGGTTCACCGGCCCGAACTCCACCAACGCCATGAGCTGCGCGTCGGGGACGATCGCCGTAGGAGAAGCGTTCCACCAGGTCCGCGCGGGCCGGGCCGACGTGATGCTCGCCGGAGGCGCGGAAGCGCCGCTCGCGCCCATGACGTACGCCGCGTTCAGTGTGATCCGCGCGATGAGCACGCGCAACGACGATCCCACACACGCGTCCCGACCGTTCGACGAGGATCGCGACGGGTTCGTCATGGGCGAGGGCGCCGCGGTGCTCGTGCTCGAGGAGCGGAGCCGCGCGGTCGCGCGCGGCGCGAAGATCTACGCCGAGCTCGTGGGCTACGGGTTCACGAACGACGCTTATCACATGACCGCCCCCCGCCCCGACGGCCGCCAGGCCGCCCGCGCCATGCAGCTCGCCCTCGCGGACGCGCACGTGGCGCCGCCCGAAGTGGGCTACATCAACGCCCACGCCTCCTCGACGCCGCTCAACGATTCGACCGAAACCGTCGCCATCAAGCAGGTGTTCGGCGAGCACGCCTATCGGCTCAGCATCAGCGGCACGAAGGGCTACTACGGTCACGCCCTCGGCGCGAGCGGCGCGATTGAAGCGGCGATCTGCGCGCTCGCCATGGAGCGACACTGGCTCCCCCCCACCGTCAACCTCGAGCGGCCGGACCCCGCGTGCGACCTCGACTGCCTCCGGGGGGAGGGGCGCACCGCGTCGCCCGAAGTCGTCCTCACGAACTCGTTCGGGTTCGGCGGCATCAACGCGGCGGTCGTGTTGCGGCGACCGTAGCACCGGCTAGATTGCCCGCGGCCCACCACCTCGAGGACCCCGTGATGCCTCAGCAGATCCGGCCGCTCGCGGCCGAGTTCGTCGGGACCCTGCTGTTCCTGTTCCTGGGCGCCGGCAGTGTCGTGGCGTTCATCGCCAACGGACCGACGACCGGGAGCATCGGGCCCCTCGGTGTGGCGCTGGCTCATGGCGTCGGCATGGCGATCATCGTGTCGATGACGATGACCATCTCCGGCGGGCACATCAATCCCGCCGTCACCGTGGGCCTGTGGATCGCGAACAAGTTCGACGGCCGGCTGGTCGGACCGTACATCGCGGCCCAGCTGCTCGGGGCCATCGCCGGCGCCGCTCTCGTGAAGGGCCTTTTCCCGCACATCGCCGTCGCGACCGCCGCCGTGGGCACGCCGCGGCTCGCGAGTGACGTGTCCTTCATGCAGGGTGTCTGGATCGAAGCGGTGCTCACCTTCTTCCTGGTCAGCGCGGTCTTCGGGACCGCGGTGTCGTCCGAGGCGCCGAAGATCGCGGGCTTCGGCATCGGCCTCGCGATCTTTGTCGATATCCTGGTGGGGGGCAGCCTGACGGGTGCCGTGATGAACCCGGCCCGGGCCTTCGGGCCGGCGCTGATCGCCGGGCAATGGGACGCGCACGCCGTGTACTGGATCGGCCCCTTGATCGGAGCGGGCGTGGCCGGCGCGCTGTGGAAGGTGGTGCTGCTCCCGCGCCGCTAGAGCGCCTCCGCCGCACAGGGAGCGAAGTAGCTGAGCACGATGTCCGCCCCGGCGCGGCGGATGGCATAGAGCGTCTCCCACATGGCGCGCGCCTCGTCGAGCATGCCGCGCGACGCGGCGGCTTTGATCATCGCGTACTCCCCGCTCACCTGATAGGCCCCGAGCGGCGAGCCGAATTGCCGCTTGGCCCGGCGGATGATATCGAGGCACGGTAACGCGGGCTTCACCAGGACGATGTCCGCGCCCTCGGCGAG